>NZ_CP047419.1:3000000-3300000 GCF_009866585.1 Rathayibacter sp. VKM Ac-2762
ACTCGCGCCTCGAACAGCTGCGCGGGGGAGCGGAGCCGGCGGGCAGCGTGCCGGAGTCGCTGCCCGAGGTGTCCCGCTCGTCGTCCGGATCGCCGGTCTCTCCGGCTACGTCCGGTCCGCCGATCAACCCGCCCTCGCACGGAGTGCCGACGAACCCGGCTCAGCCGCGCTGACGGCGGCGGGCGGAGTCGCGGTCGCGGCGGCTCCGCTCCCGTCGCGCGCTGTCCAGGGCCTGCCCAGCGCGCGCGGGCAGACTGTCCGGAGCCGATGACGGCGACCGGACGAGGGAGCAGTACCCGGAACGCGACAAGACTGACTCGTAGGAGCTGTCATGTCCTGGATCGTCCTCATCCTCTCCGGTGTCCTCGAGGCCGTGTGGGCCACCGCCCTCGGCAAGTCGGAGGGGTTCACCCGGCTCGGCCCGTCGGTCGTATTCGGGGTCGGCGTCGTCGCGAGCATGGCCGGCCTCGCCTACGCGATGCGCGAGCTGCCCACCGGCACCGCGTACGCGGTCTGGGTCGGGATCGGCGCTTCGCTGACCGTCCTCTACGGCATGTTCTTCGGCGGCGAGGGCTTCTCGCTCGTGCGCACGCTGCTGGTCCTCGGGATCGTCGGCTGCGTCGTCGGCCTGAAGCTCGTGCACTGAACCGAGGCCCCGTCCTCTCCTCCGCGACAGGCCGCTCCCGTACGCGACACGCCGACGGAGGCGCGCCGGACTGGCATCTCGCCGAGGGTCCGAGGCCGGTGGTTGCAGGACGCCGCGCGTTCCACCTAGGCTCGGCGCATCAGGGGAGAACGATCGTTCTACGGTTCTCCCCGCCCCCCAAGGAGGACTCATGCCCACTCGTACCGCACGCACCGCCTGGAACGGCTCGCTCGAGACCGGCGAGGGCCAGGTCGAGCTCTCGAGCTCGAAGATCGGCACCTACGACGTCTCGTTCCCCAAGCGCGCCGCCGACGACGCCAACGGCTCGACCAGCCCCGAGGAGCTCCTCGCGGCCGCCCACTCCGCCTGCTACGCGATGCAGTTCTCGGCCGTCCTCGGCCAGGCCGGCGGCACCGTCGAGGCGCTCGACGTCCGCGCCGACGTCTCGCTCGGCCCGGACTCGGCCGGCGGATTCAAGCTCACCGGCATCAAGCTCATCGTGAGCGGCGAGGTCTCCGGCATCGACGAGGCCGCCTTCCTCAAGGCCGCCGACGAGGCCAAGGAGACCTGCCCCGTCAGCAAGGCGCTCACCGGAGTCGACATCACGCTCGACGCCACCTTCGAGGGCTGAGCCCCTCCGCACGTCACGAGCACCCCGTCGCGCATCGCGGCGGGGTGCTCGTGCGTCCGGCGCGGCCGCGGAGCGGCGTATCGAGACCCCCGCCCCCACCGGCCGCCCGGCGCCCCCTGTCGTCAGACCGCCGCCGGCGCGTAGCGGAAGCCGGCGCCGAGGTGCTCCTCCGGCAGCCGGTCGCCGCGGCCGTGCAGCTTCTGGCGGAGGCTGCCCTCGACGTACTCCTCCGGGTACGCGCCGCGGCGGCGCAGCTCCGGCACGATGAACTCCACCACGTCCTCGAAGGTGCCGGGCGTGATCGCGTAGGCGAGGTTGAATCCGTCCACGTCGGTCTCCTCGACCCACTCCTGCAGGTGGTCGGCCACCTCTGCGGGCGAGCCGACGACGAACGGGCCGAGCCCGCCGATCACGCTGAGCTTCGCGATGTCGCGGACCTTCCACTCCGAGCCGTCCTCGTTCGCCTCCTGGAAGTTGGCGACGGCCGACTGGATCGCGTTGCTCTTCACGTTGCCGATCGGCTCGTCGAGGTCGTACTGCGACAGGTCGATGCCCATCCAGCCCGACATGAAGACCAGCGCCCCCTCCTCGCTCCCGTAGGAGAGGTAGTCGCGGTGCTTCTCGTGCGCGGCCTCGCTGGTCTCGGCGGTGATGATCGTCAGCAGCGTGTAGATCTTCGCGGAGTAGCGGTCGCGGCCGGCCGCCTCGAGGGCGTCGCGGATGCGCGAGACGGTCGCCTTCAGGCCGGCCTTCGTCGAGGACGCGACGAAGATCGCCTCCGCGTTGCCCGCCGCGAAGCGGATGCCGCGCGGCGACGCTCCCGCCTGGTAGATGACGGGGGTCCGCTGCACCGACGGCTCCGAGAGGTGGATGCCGGGGACGGTGAAGTTCTTGCCGCGGTGCCCGATCTCGTGCACCTTCGCCGGGTCGGTGAACACGCCGGACTCGCGGTCGCGGACGACGGCGTCGTCCTCCCACGACCCCTCCCACAGCTTGTAGAGCACCTCGAGGTACTCGTCGGCGACGTCGTAGCGGTCGTCGTGCTCGAGCTGGTCCTCGTGGCCCATGTTGCGGGCGGCGCTGGGGAGGTAGCCGGTGACGACGTTCCAGCCCACGCGGCCCTTCGTCAGGTGGTCGAGCGTCGACATGCGCCGCGCGAACGGGTACGGGTGCTCGTAGGCGGTGCCCGCGGTGATGCCGAAGCCGAGGTGCTCGGTCGCGGCGGCCATCGCCGAGACGAGGAGGATCGGGTCGTTGACGGGGACCTGCGCGCCGTGGCGGATCGCCGCCTCGTTCGAGCCGCCGTAGACGTCGTAGGTGCCGAGCACGTCGGCGATGAAGATCCCGTCGAACGTGCCGCGCTCGAGCAGCTTCGCCAGGTCGGTCCAGTACGAGAGGTCCTTGTACCGCCAGGACTGGTCCTGGGGGTGGCGCCACATGCCCGAGGACTGGTGGGCGACGCAGTTCATGTCGAAGGCGTTGAAGCGGATCTGGCGGGTCATGGAGTCGATAGTGCCCAGCGGAGCCGCGAACGGGTACCGAGCGCGACGCACGGCGTCACAATGCGACGCCCGTCGAGGCGCCCGGCAGGTCTGGGTGGTCGGCGACGTCCTCGACGAGCTGGCCGACCTCGAGGACCGCATCGGCAGCGCGATGATCGAGAGTCGGAACGGGTGATGCGCCGGGGCGCACCGCCCCCGTCCGCAGACCGGGCGGCTCCTCCTCCTACGCCAGCTCGCGCCCCAGGAAGCGCACGTGCTCGCCGATCTGGAACGCCTCGCCGCCCTCGTGGCCGTTGAAGGGGTAGACCCGGATCTCGCGGGGTCCGGCGTAGCGGTTGTAGGAGGCGTAGACGGTGGACGGCGGGCAGATGTCGTCGCGGAGCGCCACCGAGAACAGCGCGGGGGACTGCGCGTAGGGGGCGAAGGAGGTGCCGTCGAAGTACGAGAGGGTGTCGAACACGCGCGCCTCGGCGCCGCGGTGGGTGTGCAGGTACTGCACGATCTCGCCGTACGGCATCGTGTCGACCAGCCGCACGGCGTGCGGGATGTGGGAGAGGAACGGCACGTCGACGATCGCCGCGCGCGCCGACTCCGACTCGCCGAGCAGGCCAAGGATCCCCGTGACGGCCAGGGCGATCCCGCCTCCCTGGCTGCCGCCCGAGACGGCCACGCGGGGGGCGTCGACCGCGGGGTGCGCGCGCAGCACGTCGAGCGCGCGGACGGCGTCGGTGAAGACGCGGCGGTAGAAGTGCTCCGCGGGCGACTCGATGCCCTGCGTCATGAAGCCGGAGACGTGCGGCCCGCTGCCCACCGGGTCGGGCGTGGCTCCGGAGCGGTGCCCGGACCCCTGGCCGCGGGTGTCCATGACCAGGTGCGCGTAGCCGGCGGCCGACATCGCGGTCCACTCCGCGAGCTGCCCGCGGCCGCCTCCGTAGCCGATGAAGGTCACGAGCCCGGGGAGGGGACCCTCGACGCCGCGGGGGAGGATCAGCCACGCGCGGATCGGGTGGCCGCCGAAGCCGGAGTAGGTGACGTCGAAGGTGTCGAGCAGTCCGAAGCCGGCGTCGACCCGCTCGAGGCGCGGCTCGGTCGCGACGGCCCTCGCCTCGGCGATCGTGTCGCGCCAGAACTCGGCGAACCCGGCGGGCTCGGCGATCTCGGGGGCGTACTGCTCGAGGAGGTCGAGCGGGAGGTCGTACTGCGGCATCACGGACTCCTTCTCGGGCAGCGGCGCCCGAGGATCGAGGCTACTGGAGGCACGGGCCCACCTGGGTGCGGCGTGGGAGAACGCCGCAGAGCGGAATGCCTGGGCACCCTCCGCGTTCTCCTCAGCATGACGACGTACGGAATCATCGGAGCAGGCAACATCGGCAGCCAGGTCGCACGGGCGGTCATCGCCCTCGGGGACGAGGTGGTCATCGCGAACTCGCGCGGCCCCGAGACCCTCGCCGACCTCATCGCGGAGCTCGGCCCGAAGGCCCGCGCCGCCACGGCACAGGAGGCGGCCGAGGCCGCCGAGATCGCCGTGGTGACGGTGCCGCTGAAGAACCTCGAGGAGGTGCCGGTCGCCCCGCTCGCCGGCAGGATCGTCCTCGACACGAACAACTACTACTTCGAGCGCGACGGCCGCATCGAGGCGCTCGACAAGGGCGAGACCACGACCAGCGAGATGCTCCAGCAGCACCTCCCGGAGTCGAAGGTCGTCAAGGCGTTCAACCACATCATGGCCGCCGACATCACCACCGACGGCACCCCGGCCGGCACGCCCGACCGCCGCGCTCTCGCGACGTCGAGCGACTACCCCGAGGCGATCCACTTCGTGACCGACCTCTACGACCGGATCGGCTTCGACACCGTCGCGATCACGCCGCTGAGCGAGTCGTGGCGGGTCGAGCGCGACCGCCCCGCCTACGTGGTGCGGCAGAACCGCGAGGAGCTCGAGGCCAACCTCGCGAAGGCTCCCCGCACGGTCTGATCCAGCCTCTCGAAGGGGAGCGGTGCTGCGGCGCCGCTCCCCTTCTGCATGTCCGGACGGCCTCGGAGGCGCGCCCGGGACGGCCCCCTCGGCGCTCACCGCCGCCGGGCCTGCGATAGTCGAGAGGACCAGCCACGCACCAGAGAGCCCCGATCGGGCTCCGAGAGGAGAGGCCTGCCATGCCCTCGACACCCCGTTCCGTCCCCTCCCGCTCCGGGCTCTCGCGCCGCAGCGTCGTGATCGGCGGTCTCGCGGTGCTCCCGCTGCTCAGCGCCTGCACGCCCGACTCCTCCGCTCCGGACGACGCCCAGCAGGAGGCGCCCCGCACCCGCACCGCGGCTCCGAGCGGGCCGGTGGCGCTCGCCCCGGACGCGCTCGCCGCGAGCGCGGCCCTGTTCGCCGCGGCTCCGCTGGTCGTCCTGGTCGAGGACGTCGCCGAGTCGCGCCTGCGCGCCGCCCAGGTGAGCATCGCCTGGGGCGTGCCGCTGCTGGTCGGCTCGGCGGGATCCGGAGCGACGGCCGCCCCGACCGCGGACGCCGCGGCCGCGGGATCCACGGCTTCCGAGACGCCGTCCGACTCCGCGACGCCGTCGGACTCGGCGACGCCGTCCGACTCCGCGACCCCGTCCGTCGCTCCGTCCTCCACCGCTCCGACCTCCGAGGCCCTCGCCGCCGAGTTCGCCCGCCTCGGCGTGACCCGCGTGCTCGCGATCGGCGACGTCACCGCGCCCGAGGGCGTCGACGTCGTCGCCTCCGCCTCCGACGCGGCCGCCCTCAGCACCGCGTCCGGCGTGACCGTGACCGACCTGGCGCTCGCCGACCTCGCCGCCGCCGCGCCGTCCACCGCCTCCGACGCTCCCTTCGGCGCCCTCCCGGCCCGGGCCGACGCCCTGACCGGCCTGCACGCCCTCGCCCGCGCGCAGGACGCCGACGTCGCCGCTCTGGCGACCGCCCGCGCGGCCGGCGTGCCCGTCACCGTGATCGACGGCGACGACCTGCTCGCCTCGGGCGCAGCCGTGACCGCGATCGCCGAGGCCGACGCCTCCTGCACGCTGCTGCTCGGCCCCGTGCTCGCCGCGCAGCCCGAGCCCGAGTGGGCCGTGCGCGCGGCCGCGAGCGGCTGGCAGCTGCCGGGCGGCGGCCAGCGGATGTTCGGCGGGCACCTCTTCGTCGCGATCTACGGCACTCCGGGCGCTCCCGTCCTCGGCGTGCTGGGGGAGCAGGGCCTCGAGCCCACGATCGCGCGGGCGGAGGCGGTGGCCGAGCCGTACCGGGCGCTCACCGACAAGCAGGTCGTGCCGAGCCTCGAGATCATCACCACGGTCGCGGCGGGCGACCCCGGCAAGGACGGCGACTACTCCAACGAGCTCGACGCCGCCGACATCCGCCCCTACATCGACGCGGCGCAGGCGGCCGGGATGTACGTGGTGCTCGACCTGCAGTCGGGGCTCACCGACTTCCTCACTCAGGCGAAGCAGTACGCGGATCTGCTGACGCTGCCCAACGTCGGCCTCGCGCTCGACCCGGAGTGGCGCCTGCTGCCCGGCCAGAAGCCGCTGGAGCAGATCGGGCGCGTCTCGGCCGCCGAGGTCGACAGCGTGTCGGAGTGGCTGGCCGACCTGGTGCAGAGCGAGGGGCTGCCGCCGAAGATGTTCGTGCTGCACCAGTTCCGGCTGTCGATGCTGCAGGACCGCGACAGCATCCGCCGCGACCGGCCCGAGCTGGAGTTCCTCATCCACGTCGACGGCCAGGGCTCGCAGCCCGACAAGCAGGCGACCTGGGACGCGCTGCACGAGGGCGCCCCCGAGGGCATCGGCTGGGGCTGGAAGAACTTCTACGACGAGGACGCGCCCATGCTCACCCCCGCCGAGACCATGGCCGAGGTGCGCCCCCTCCCCGACCTCGTCACCTACCAGTAGGCGGATCCCGAGGGCGGGCGTCAGCGGCGCAGGAGCTCGCCGGAGACGACGCCCGCCTCGACCTCCTCGAGGGCTCGGCCGCGGGTCTCGGGCACGCGCTTCCAGATGAAGACGAGCGCGAGCAGGCCGACGGCGCCGAACAGGAAGAACGTTCCGGTGATGCCGACGCCGGAGACGAGGGTGGGGAAGAACAGGCCGAGCACCGCGTTCGTGATCCAGTGGCAGAAGATCGCGATGCCGACGCCGACGCCGCGGATCCGCAGCGGGAAGATCTCGGACAGCATCACCCAGGTGACGATGTTGAGGAACGTCTGCATGCTCCCCACGAACGCGACGACCAGCACCAGGATCACGTACGGCCGCGCCGGGTTCCCCACGGGGAGCGCGACGGAGGCGATGCCGATCAGGAAGTGCATCGCGGTGGTCAGGGAGTAGCCGAGCAGGAGGGTCGTGCGGCGGTTCATCGTCTGCATGAGCCGCAGCCCGATCAGGCCGCCGATCACGGCGATCGCCCCGGGCGCGATGTTGGCGACGAGCGCGCCGTCGTGGTCGAAGCCCGCCTCCTTCAGCACCGACTGGCCGTAGTACATGATCGAGTTGATGCCGGTGAGCTGCTGGGCGACTCCGATCCCGATGCCCACCAGCAGGATGCGCACCGCCCAGCGCTCGCGCAGCGCCTGCAGCAGGGGGATCCTCGGGCCGTCCTTCGCGCCGATCGAGCGGGCGATGGTCTCCGCCTCCGCATGGGCCCGGTCGGGCGTCCGGATGGTCGTGAGCACGCCGAGCGCCTCGTCGCGGCGGCCGTGCGCGATCAGCCAGCGCGGCGACTCCGGGACCCGGGTCATGCCGAGCAGGAGGGCGGCGGCGGGGAGCGCGGCGACGGCGAGCATGATCCGCCAGACGCCGGGCAGCTCGCCCCAGACGGTGCCGATGACGGCGTTGGCCACGAAGGCGGCGAGCTGGCCGATCACGATCATCAGCTCGTTGCGGCCGGCGAGCGAGCCGCGGATCTCGGAGGGGGAGATCTCGGAGAGGTAGATCGGCACGACCACCGAGGCGCCGCCGACGGCCAGTCCGAGGACCGCCCGCCCGAGGACCATCACGCCGAAGCCCGGCGCCACCACGCAGACCAGGGCGCCGACGAGGAAGAGCACGGCGAGCAGGCGGATCGTGGTCCGCCTCCCGAGGGCGTCGGCGAGGCGTCCGCCCGAGATCGCGCCGATCGCGGCGGCGAAGAGGAGCGAGCTGGTGACGACCCCCTCGGTCAGCGCGGTGAGGCCCAGCTCGGTCGACATCGGCTCCAGGGCGCCGTTGATGACGCCGGTGTCGTAGCCGAAGAGGAGGCCGCCGAGGGTCGCGATGAGCGCGATGAGGCCGAGACGCCGAGTCGGCGCCTCCAGGGAGGTGGTGGTCATCCGCTCACTCTGACGCATGGCCGCGCGGTGAGCGAACCCTGGACCGTCGGGGGAACCCGGTGTAGCGGGTCCCCTCGACGGCCCGGGGCCCCTCGGCGGCAGGGAGGGGGGAGGGAGCGTGCGGAGGGGGTGCTCAGGAGGAGACGCGCGCGCCCTCGCGCAGGCCCTCCTCCTTGGCCTGCTGCACCAGGGCGGCGATGCGGCGGCGCGAGCGCGAGCGCCCGGCGAGCAGCGCCGCGAGGATGAGGGCGACGCCGAGGATCACGAGCAGCTGCGGGACCGGCACGGCGGCGACCGTGATCGACTCCGTCACGGGAGCGGTGGCGACCGGCTCCTGATCGGCGGCGGCGACGGTCGGTGCGATGGTCAGGTCGGCGCCGACTCCGAAGAGGGGCCAGATGCCGTCGAGCTGCACCGAGACGCTGCGCCGGTCGCCGGGCAGCAGCTCCTGCTGGGGCGCGTCGGCCGCGACGACGGGGGCGGTGGCGCCCTGGGCGCTCGCCGTGCCGTCGAGCAGCAGGCGCACGTTGCCGGTGTTCACCACGTCGGCGACGAGCGAGAGGGAGCCGGGCTGGAACGGGTTCCAGGAGAGGCGGTAGTCGCTGGCCAGGTCCTCGACGGAGAAGGAGGGGGTCACCTCGCCGGTCACGCGGGTCATCACGCGGAAGCCGATGCGGCTCTCCACTCCGACGTTCGCGCCTCCCGCCTCGGTGCCCTGCGAGAGCACGGAGGCGGCGATGCCGGCGGCGTGGTCGCCGGGGGTGGCGTTGTCGGGGACCGTCACGGTGAACGGCACCACGCCGCTGCTGCCCGGATCGACGGTCACGGTCTCGGGGGCGGAGATCCACAGCCCGGCGTCGACCGACTCCTGGTCCGAGTTGAGCATGTTGAAGCGGCCGGTGTCGGTGAAGTAGCCGTCGGCGCTGGTGATGCTGAAGGTCACGGGCTGGTCGCTGAGGTTCCGCACGACCGCCTCGTCCGAGGCGCTCGCGCCGGGGGCGAGCTCGAGCTCGACCCACGCGCGCTTGTCGGGGACGCCGTCGGTGGAGGGGCTGACCGCCCAGGTGATCGCTCCGTCGGCCGCGACGGCCGCCGGAGCGACCCCCACGCCGAGGAGCGCGACGATCAGCGCGAGCAGCGCGGGGAGGAGCGGGCGGCGTGGAGCGGCGGAGCGGCGCGGAGCAGTCATCAGAACCTCATGGTCGCACGGGGGAAGCACGACGCGGCCGGGCGGGCGGGCCCGGCCGCGTCGGCCGTGGTGGGGTCGCGGCCGAGGGAGTGCGTCCCCCGGCCGCGACGGGTCACTCGAAGAGCGACAGGGTGATGGTGGACGAGTACGCGCCGGCGTCCACGTTCACGGGGGTGCGGAGGAAGAGGTCGGCGTCGGCGCTCCAGGAGCCCTCGGGGTTGATCTGCTGGGAGTTGCTGGCGACGATCGCGAGCAGCTCCTCGCCCTTCAGGCCCTGGCCGTTGGCGCCGCCGTCGATGGCGGTGTCGACGACCTGGCCCGCGGCGACCTCGCCCAGCTCGCCGCCGTCGACGAGAGCCGGGGCCCAGCCCAGGTTCTCGGCGCCGATGACGGAGCCGTCGGCCGAGGTGAAGTCGTCGGCGGTGCCGAGGACGTACCAGGCGGAGTCGGGGGAGACGTCCTCGGCGTCACGGGTGTCGGTGACCGTGACGGTCGGCAGGGTGCCGGTGAACTGGCGGCGGACGTTGTCCGAGCCGTCCTCGGCCAGGGTCGTCGAGTCGCCGGCGACGGTCATCGAGAGGGCGCCGGTCCCGGGGAGGTCGGCGATGTCGACGTTGACGTCGACGTCGTCGCTGCCGTAGTTGGTGTCGGCGGCGAAGGCCGTTCCGGCGACTCCGAGCAGGAGGACGCCTCCGGCCAGTCCGGCGGCTCCGCGGATCAGAAGGGATCGGGTGTTCATGTCGGGTGTTCTCCGTTCTCCGGCCGGCGTCGTCGCCGGCTCGATCTCAGTGGGTGTGGGTCGTGCCCGCGGGTCAGCTGCAGCCGGCCGCGGAGTAGGGGGCGGTCGAGGAGGCCGTGGCCGGCTTCCCGTTGACGAACGCGGTCGCCGTGGCGGTCGCGGATCCGTCGGTCACGCTCGTCGCCCGGGTGGTGAAGGCGGCCGAGACGGTGGCGCCGGGAGCGACGTCGGCGAAGCTCTTGGAGCCCCACGTCGTGCCGATCACGATCTTCGCAGCGAAGGCGTTCGGGTTCGTGGCGGTCGCGGTGACGACGATCCTCCCGGCGACGCAGCGCGTCGTGGAGGTCGTGGTCACGGCGATCGCGGGTGCCGAGTCGGTCACGGGACCGACGGAGGCGGAGGCCGTCGCCGGCGTCCACTGCGGCTTCGCGGCGGTCACGGCCACCGAGATCGTCGCTCCGCGGTCGGCGGCGGTGAGCGTGTAGCTCGACGCCGTCGCCCCGCTGATCGCGGTCCCGCCGCGCTTCCACTGGAAGCCGGTCGCCGTCCACGGGGAGGAGGCGGAGGCGGTCAGCGTGCTGCCCACCGTCGCCTTCCCCGTGATCGAGGCCGCGAGCGGCGCGGTGTCGACGATCGTCTGCGCCGCGACGCTGGTGAGGGTCGGGACGACCTTCTGCATGAGACCGGTCGTCTTGTCGAAGGTCACCCGGTCGATCGTCGTCTCGCGGTGCTGGCCGTCTCCGCCGGGGATGGCGAAGCGGTGGTAGGCGATGTACCAGTCGTCCGTGCCGGGCACGTTGACGATCGAGTTGTGGCCCGTGGCGAGGATGCCCTGCGACGGGTCCTTCTCGAGGATCACGCCACGGTAGGTCCACGGTCCGTCGACGCTGGTCGAGGTCGCATAGCCGACCTTGTAGTTCTCGGAGCCGGTGTCGTCGATCGAGTAGGTGAGGTGGTACAGACCGTCGCGGTAGTTGAGGAACGAGCCCTCGCGGAAGTCGGTCAGACCGCTGATCTTCTTGATCGTGCCGGTCTTGATCGAGAGCATGTCGTCGGACAGCTCCCCGTAGAGCGGGTCGCCGTTGCCCCAGAAGAGGTAGCTCTTGCCGGTCTTCGGGTCGGTGAACGCGGCGGGGTCGATCGCCTGGCCGGACCGCACGGACTCGCCGTTGGTGATCATCGCGGTCGGCTGCGCCGTGAACGGGCCCATCGGGCTGTCCGAGACGGCGACTCCGATCGTCTTGCGGTTCAGCGAGGAGTTCTCGCCGGAGAAGTAGAAGTAGTACTTCCCGTTCTTCTCGATGATCGTCGGCGCCCAGGCGTTGCCGGTCGCCCACGGCACGTTGCCGTTCGCGCCGTCGAGCGTCAGGAAGGGCTGCTCCGAGCGGGTCCAGTCGATGAGGTTCTTCGAGGACCAGGCGTAGAAGGTCTTTCCGCCCCAGCCGGCGAAGCCGTCCGAGGTCGCGTACAGGTAGTAGGTGTCGCCGAAGACCGCGATGTTCGGGTCGGCGTTCAGGCCTGCGAGGACGGGGGACTTCATGACGACGGCCTTCAGGGTCCAGGTGGTCGCGGTGCCGCCGGCGGCGGGCGTGAGCACGACCGTCTGCGGGGTGGAGAGGTCGCGGACGGTGCCGGAGGCGGGGCTCGCCGTGACGCCGGCCGCGGTGGAGAAGGTCGGGGTGAGCTTCGTCAGGTCGGTCCCCGGCTTCACGGGGAAGGTGACCGTTTTGCTCGCCGAGTCGACGATCGGGGCCGTCTTCAGGACGTCGCCGCTGAGCGACAGGTCGACCAGGGCCGACGTGTTGCCGGAGGCGGCGAGCACCTCGGAGGCGCTGAGGGCCCGGTTGTAGACCGAGAACTCGCGGATCTGGCCGCGGAAGCGGTTGTCGGCGTCGTAGTTCGAGCGCCCGATGTAGTTCGCCGAGGTGGAGCCGCCGCCGATGTCCTTCGGGTCGGTCGTGACGGTGCCGCTGGCGACCTTCACTCCGTCGAGGTAGATCGTGCCGGTGGTGCCGGAGAGCGTGTACGTCAGGTGCGCCCAGGTGCCGCGGGGGAGGGCCGAGCCGCCGGCGACGGTCTGCTCGGTGGTGTAGTTCCCGGTCGCGATGCTGGTGCGGTAGTTGTTGCCCGAGGTGAAGAGGTAGCCGTCGCCGGCGCCGTTCGTGGTGTTGCCCAGGCCGTAGAGGAAGTAGGCGCCGCCCTGCGCGGGGTCGATCCAGACGTCGGACTGGATGGTGAGGTCCGTCACTCCGGCGAGCAGGTCGTTCGGCAGCTTGACGTAGTCGTCGGTGCCGTCGAGCTGCAGGGCGCCGTCCTTCCAGGTGCCGCCCGAGGGCAGCGTGCCGTTCTGGTTGTTGCCCGAGCTGTCGCGCACCGTGGTGCCCGAGCCGCCGTCGAAGGTGTAGCGGAGGATCTCGCCCGCCGCGTTGACCGGCTTCGCGGCGGGGCCGGTGCTGCTGGTGCCGTAGGCGGCCGTCAGGCGCGCCTCCTCGGCGCTCGAGAGACGGAGCACCGAGCCGTGGCGGAAGGGCTTCGAGAACGAGTACGTGTTCGCGCCGGTGGTGCCGACGGGCAGGGCCGTGAACCGCATGTCCGCGAGGGTGTCGGTGACGTAGGCGGAGTAGCCGAACGAGTCGCCCATGACGACCCATCGGCCGTCGGGCAGCTGGTAGACGGTGAGGCCCTCGAGGTGGTCGGAGAGGCCGCGGGACTTCTCCTCGCCACGAGCGATGATGCGGGTCCAGGGGCCGGCCAGGCTGGTCGCCTTGTCGACGACGGTGCGCCAGTCGGAGGTGGAGAAGCGGTAGTAGGTGCTCCCCTCCTTCGCGATGGTCGTGTCGATGATGTTCGGGCCGTCGGCGTTGTTGGTCGAGGAGTTCTCGTCGAGCCAGACCGTCGGGGTCGAGAAGTTCACGAAGTCGCGGGTGGTGCTGACGTAGACGCGCAGCGCCCAGTCGTCGGTGTTCACCTGCGTCTTGTCGCGGCCCGACCAGTAGACGTAGTACTGGCCGGTGGTCTCGTCCCAGATCGCCTCGGGTGCCCAGACGTTGCCCGCGTTCGCCGCTCCGGCGAAGACGAGGCTCTGGTCGCTCCAGTTCACGAGGTCGGTCGAGCGCCAGACGACGAGCTTCTGGCTCGCGTTGACCTGGTCCCAGGTGCCGCCGGGAGCGGTGCCCTCGGCGTGCAGGTCGGTGCCGATGATCCAGTACTCGTCGCCGGTGGGGGAGCGCACGAGGTGCGGATCGCGGACGCCGAGGGTGCCGCCGAGGTTGGCGAGCACGGCCTTGTCGTTGTTGAGCTTCGACCAGTGCAGACCGTCGGTGCTGGAGCCGAAGTAGATCTTCTCGTAGTCGGTCGAGGCGAAGTGGGTCCAGAGGTAGCCCGCGTCGTACTCGGTGTCGAGGTCCGCGGGAGCCGCGGTCACCGTGACGGGCAGCTGCCGGGTCGCGGTCGTGCCGGCGATCGTCGCGGTGAGCGTGACGGGCGTGGCGGCGGACCGGCGCTTCACGACGCCGGTCGTGCTGAGCACGGCCGAGTTCGAGGAGGCCCAGGCGACGTCGTAGGAGCCGGCCTTCGCGGGCAGCGTCACATTGCCGCGGACGTCGCCGGAGTTGACGATCGAGAGGGCGTCCAGCGCCTTCTGGGCGTCGGCGTTCACGTCCTTGGCGGGCACGGTGGCGGTGAAGGTGCGGGTGGCCGTGGCCGAGCCGCGGGTCGTCGTGGCGGTCAGCTCGACCGAGGCGACCCCGGTCGCGGGCGGCGTGACGACTCCGCTGGTCGAGACGACCGCGGAGTTGCTCGAGGCCCAGGCGATGGCGGAGCCGTTGGGGCCGGTCGTCGGGAGGGTGAGGTTCGCGGAGACCGAGGAGAGGCTCCCGAGGTCCAGGGCGGCGGAGTCGCGGGAGACGCGCGTGCTGTCCGGGGCCTGGAGGGTCGCGACGTCGGCCGCGCTGAGCGCCGTGCTGTAGACGCGGAAGTCGCGGACCGAGCCGGCGAGGGTCTTGTCCGCCGTGTAGACGGAGCGGCCGATCGCGTTCGCTGTGGTGGTGCCGTTGCCGATCGCGGCGGGAGTGATGGTCACTCCTGTCTGCTGCGCGACCTGGGTGCCGTCGAGGTAGAGGCGTGCGGTGTCGCTCGCGTCGTCGAGCGTGTAGGTGAGGGTCTTCCAGACGCTGCGCGCGAGGTTCGCGTTGGAGTTGACGGTCTGCTCGGTGGTCCAGTTGCCGGTGGCGATCGAAGCCTTGTAGCCGTTGCCCGTCGTGTAGAGGTAGCCGTTCCCCGCGCCGTTCGTCGTGTTGCCGAGGCCCCAGATGAAGTAGGGCGTGCCCTGGTTCGCGTTCACCAGGACCTCGGTGCTGACCGTGATCGAGTTCAGGCCTGCGAGCAGGTCGTCGGGCAGCTTGACGTAGTCGTCGGTCCCGTCGAGGGCGACGCCCGCGGCTCCGCGAGGAGCGGCTCCGTTGACGAGCGTGCCGGTGCGGCCCTTGCCCGAGCTGTCGGCGACGGTCGTGCCGCTCGTCTCGTCGAGCGCGTAGCGCAGAACGAGGCTGTCGGAGGGAGCTGCGCTCGCCGACTGGGCCGTCAGAAGGGGGACGGTGAGGGCCACGGCCGTCACGAGGACGAGTGGTCGCAGGAAAGGCTTCATCGCGCTTTGCTCCAGGGTCGGCACCATTGCTGAGGGGAGGGAGTGTGCCGGCTTCGTGCGCGGCGATGTTCACGGTAACACTATGTTGACGTCAACGTGAAGAGCCTAACCGGATCATTTCCCGACACTCCAGAGAAGAGGCGAACCGGTTCGACGAATCCCGAGCGCATCCTGGAGCGACGCGGACGCCGATGTCCGGTCGGATCAACCGCGGTCGACGTCGCGCGAACGGCTCAGCGCGCGGTCCATCGCCCTCAGCGTCCGGAAGCCGGCCCGCTCGGCCACGGCCGCGCGAGCCGAGGGCGAGAGCGATGGGCTCGCGGCGAGCAGCGACGCGGCGAAGTGCACGCGCCGCTCGCGGAGGGTCGCGGCCACGGTCGTGCCCCGGCGGTGGAAGGCGCGGTCCAGTGTCGCCCGTGAGACGCCGAGCCGCATCGCGAGAACGCCGGCGGTGAAGTCCGCATCACCCGCCTCCGCGTCGATGACGGCGATCGCGCGGAGGAGGACGCCCTCGAGTCCGTCCTCGGGACGGGCAGGCGGCAGGCTCTGCTTGATCAGGGCCGACGCGGTCGCCTCGAGCGCCCGGCGCAGCTCGCTGAAGCCGGGATCGCCCGCCGAGAGGTCCGCGTTGAGGGTCGCGTTGACGAGGGAGACGAAGGCGCCGCTGTAGCTGTCGGCGGCGAGCAGCGTGCAGGACGGCCCGCCGGACTGTGCGCTCGTGAGGCCGAGCCTGCCCCAGGACGTCCTCAGCGCCAGCCAGGCGGAGTCCTCCTCCGCCCGGAACCGAGCGGAGTCGTCGCGTCGGAGGAGGGCGAGCCCGCCGGGCCGCAGACGAGCCGCCTCGAGAGGGCCGTCGACGACGATCTCGCCGGCGACCGGGACGATCAGGTCGACCTCGGCCCGGTCGGGAGCGGGGAGGGGCGGGTCGGTCCGGAGCGTGCCGGGCGTGTGCCAGAGGCGGCTCAGCCGGAAGCCGTCGACGGCGAGCACGTCCCCGGCGAGGTGCAGGGGCGGAGCTCCGTCGCTCGCCCAGCCGAGGCTCCTCAGCCACGCCTCCACGCGGGGACCGCTCAGCTGCAGCGTCTCGACGAGACCGCGCGGGGCGGCCGGCTGCTCGGAAGCGGTCACCGGGCTCCTTCGCAGCGGGGACGGGGTGCGCGGGCGGTGACCACGTTAGGCCGGGGGAAGGGGTGCCGAGACGGGGTGGCGCGTTCCTCCTCGGAGGAGGCGCCCGTCCTCGGCGGGAGGGTGGAGGCGGCCCTCCTCGCCCGCGGTCCGGCAGGACGCGGGCGGAGAGGGCCGCCGGGCGCGGATCAGCGGCAGTCGGTTCTCGCCTTGATCCAGTGGGGGTTCAGCGTGTTGTCTCCCTGGGCGGTGATCCCGGCCGCATCGGGGCCGGTGCTGGCACCGGAGCCGATCTTGGTCCACGTGTTCTGCGCCGGGCTGTAGTACCAGATGTCGCCGTTCGCCTTCACGGAGACGTTCCCATCCGCTCCCTGACCGTAGGTGCGGACGAACCCGGAGTTCTCCGGGACGGTCGCGAGCCGGGTGCCGTACTGCAGGACCCCGTCCTTGATCCAGTGGATCTCGAACGTCCCGCCCGGCCGCTGGGTCAGCCCGGCGGCGCTCGGCTCGGTGCTGGCTCCGGTGCCGACGAGGTCCCAGACGTTGCCCTGCGGGGTGTACCGCCAGATGTCGCCGTTCGACTTCACGGCGATCGTGCCGCGGGTGCCGAGGCCGTAGACGCGGACGAATCCGGAGTTGGTCGGCACGGTGGCCGCTGCGGTGCCGTACTGCAGGACTCCGTTCTTGATCCAGTGGACGTTCAGGGTCCCGGCCGGGTTCGCGGAGATGCCGGCCGCGCTCGGCTCGGTGCTGGCGCCGGTGCCCAGAAGGGTCCACTCGTTGGCCTGGCGGTTGTACCGCCAGACGTCGCCGTTCGACTTGATGGAGACGTTCCCGTCCGCGCCCTGACCGTAGGTGCGGACGAATCCGGAGTTGTTCGGAACGGTCGCGAGCGCCTTGCCGTACTGGAGGACTCCGTCCTTGATCCAGTGCGCGTTGTAGGTTCCGTCCGGCTGCTGCGTGAGCCCGGACGTGCTGGGCTCCGTGGAGGCGCCCGTGCCGAGCTTCTGCCAGCCGTCGGACCGCCGGTACTGCCAGATGTCGCCGTTCGCCTTGACGGAGACGTTGCCGTTCACACCCTGCGAGGAGGTGTGGATGAATCCGGAGTTCTCGGGAACAGTGGCGAGGCCCGTGCTGTACTGCAGGTCGCCGGTCTGGCGGACCGGGAACGAGCCGCTCGTCCGCGCAGAGCCGCCGGAGGCGAGGGCCGAGCCGGTCGCGGGGCCGGCGATGACGCCGCCGGCCGGGATGGTGGCGACTCCGTTCGCGTCGGTCACGAAGATGCCGGTCGCGCCCCCTCCGAAGCTGAAGCCGGGCGGAAGCGTCACCCGCACGGGGACGTTCGCGACGGTGCCGCCGGAGAGGGTCATCGTGATCGGCGCCGTGGAGGGCGTGCACGCGATCATGTTCGACGGGATGGAGCTGAACACGAGGGTCTGCGTGGCCGAGGCCGCGGCGGCCGGGGTGGCCGTCGCTGCGGCGATCACGGGCAGGGACCAGGTGGCGCCGGCGACGACGGTGCGTCGCCTCAGCGGACCCTGTTCAGCGGGAGAGTTGTCGGAAGTCACAGTGAAGCTCCTCGGTCTGTCTTCTCGCCGACGGCCGGCTGGAGGACGGTCGTCGTCCGCTCGGTCGCTTCGGCGGGTACGACGGGCGCCGTACCGCTGGGGAGTCTTCCCGCGGGCGGTCGGTCTGCCCAAGCGCTCGGGGGCAGGTGAGGAGGAAGTGGCGCCGCCGTGAGGAGGGAGTGGTGTGCTCCGGCGCCGTTCGCAGTCGCGATGGCCCTCCTGACCGGGTGATCCCGTCGGTCGCCCGACGCCGCCGGGGCGCCGCCGGTGCGGTGAGCGTGAGCGTCGCCGCCCGCTGTGACCGGTCCGGTGACAAACGGAGTGCGCGGGGGCCGCGAATCACTCCCGTGGTGAGGCGTCAGCGTGCCCGCGAGGAGGGGGCACCCGATGGGGTCGAGATCGGCCGAGATGTACCGGCGGATGGCCGAGCACTGGAACGGCATGGAGGCCCGTGCGTCCGGACTGCGGGTCGAGGGGACGGGCTCGCCCGGCTTCGAGATCGCCAGACTGTGGATCCCCGGGGGCTCCGTCCTCGAGCAGAAGCCGCAGTCGCGCTGCCCGCCGGGCGCGGATCTGCTGCTGATCGTCGAGGGCGGAGGACGCATCCGACAGGACGGACGGATGCTCGAGTGCGGCCGCGGTGATCTGGTGATCCTCGACGCGGAGCCGCGGATCGAGGCGTGCTTCCCCCGCTCGACCGTGATCTACGCCTGGGTGCTCGGCGAGCGGGCGCGGGAGCAGCGCTGGGTCACCGAGCGCTTCGGCGAGGTCCTGCCGGTCGCCGACTCCTTCCTGGCTCCGGCACGGGCGCTGATGGACGGTCTCCTCGACGGCGACCCCGCTCTGGCGGAGCAGCCCGCCGTCGCCCGGGCGGGCGAGGCCTTCCTGAAGGAGCTGGTCGAGGGCTCCGCGCCGCGCAGGCGTCCCCGAGTCGAGGAGGTCTACGGGGAGGCCATGGCCCTGATCGAGGAGCGCCACCGCGATCCTGCCTTCACCGCCGCCCGGCTCGCCCGCGAGCTCCTGGTGTCGGAGCTGACGCTGGCTCGCGCGTTCTCCTTCCTCGGACGCACGGCGGACGACGAGCTCGAGCGGCGCCGGGCGGGGTCCCTCCTGCTCCTGATCGGCGGGCGGTCCCTGGCGACCGTCGACTTCGCGCGCGCAGCCGAGGAGGCGGGCTTCGCCTCCGAGGGGAGCGCTCACCGCGCGCTGCGGCGGCTCTCCCAGCGCCGCTGACCGTGCGGTCCTCGCGGCCGACCTCCCGGTCCGGCGACGGCGAGCGGCCGGATTCCGAGCGCGAGGCGCGGAGGCCTGGGAGATCCGTGCGAACGTCCGGCGGTGATCGACAGATGAGGGATTCTGTTCGTTCGACGCGGAGGAGGCGGGAGATGGGGGCCGCAGAGGAGCGGATGCAGGCGTTCGCTCGCGCAGGGGACGAGCGCGGGACGGGCGCTCCCGGTCTGCGGATGGACGCAGCGGACGGACCGGGACTCGCGCTGACGCGAGTGTGGGGGCCGAACGGGATCAGGGTCGCCCTCTCGCCGTCGGTCGACAGGGCGGACAGGCCGGCGGGCGTTCACATCTCCCTGATCGTCGAGGGCGGGGGCGAGGTCGTCCTCGACGAGGGCGTGCTCGAGGCGACGCCGAACAGCGTCCTGCTCCTCGACGCCAGGGTCCCGGTGCGCATCGACTGCCGGCGGCCCACCCTCTCGTACACCTGGAGCTTCGACGCCGCCGTGCTCGAGCACCGGTGGGTCCGCGAGCGGATCAACGAGGTCGTGCCGGTGCGCGAGTCGGTCTGGACGCCTGCCCGCGCCCTCGCGAACAGTCTGATCGAGGGCGATCCGGCCGTGCTCGGGGCCGCCGGCGTGAGGCGGGCGAGCGAGCTGCTGCTGGAGGGGATCGTCGAGCACAGCGCTCCGCGGGTCCGGACCCGGGGCGCCGACCAGGTCTACGCGGAGGCGATCCCGGTGATCGAGGCACGCCACCGCGACCCGGCGTTCTCCGCCGCGGTGCTCGCCCGGGAGCTGCTCGTCTCCCCTCGCATGCTCGCGGAGGCGTTCGCGTTCCTCGGCCGCACGCCGGCGGAGGAGATCGCGACACGACGGGCGGGCACCCTCCGGCGCCGCATCGGCCTGCGGCGGCGGGGCCCTGCCGACTTCGCCCGCCTCGCCGAGGAGTGCGGCTACGGCACCCGCGAGCAGGCCGCACTGACGCTCAGCCGCTCCGCCTCCTGAGGTCGGCGGAGCGCCGTCGGACACGACGACGCCCCCTCGTCCGCGGAGGGACGAGGGGGCGCCGGGGGAGATCGGGCGGGAGCCCGGTCAGGTCTTGCTGCGGGCCATGACGGCGCGCTGGAGGAGGACGAAGACCAGGAGGATGCCTCCGGTGATGATCGTGGTCGCCTCCGGCGGGATGCCGCCGTCGCGGGTGATCAGGACGTTCATCAGGCCGAGCACCAGGGCGCCGACCACCGAGCCGAGCACGAAGCCGACGCCGCCGGTGAGCAGCGTGCCGCCGATGACGGTCGCCGCGATGGCGTCGAGCTCCCAGCCGGTGCCGGTGATGTTCTGCGCGCTGCCGAGGCGGGCGGTGTAGACCACACCGGCGAGACCGGCGAGCGTGCCGCTGATGATGTAGATGAACAGCTTGGTCCGCACCACCGGGAGGCCCATCAGGGCCGCCGACTGCTCGGAGCCGCCCATCGCGTAGACCGTGCGGCCCAGGCGGGTGCGGTGCAGCACGAAGAACGCGCCGGCCACGACGAGGATCGCGATGATCACGCCGGGGCTGATGACGAAGTCGTTGACCTTGGGGCCGTCGATCAGCTTGATCGGCGTGGCCAGGCTCAGCACGGCCGAGTCCTCGGGGAGGCGCTCCGGGACGGTGCTCAGCATGGAGGCGAGACCGCGGGCCAGGAACATCATCGCGAGCGTCGCGATGAACGGCTGCACGTTGAAGTACTGGATCAGGACGCCGGAGATCACGCCGAACAGGGCGCCGATCACGACCATCAGGACCATCACGAGCCAGGGGTTCCAGCCGGCGTTGATCAGGAGCACGCCGCTCACGC
This sequence comes from Rathayibacter sp. VKM Ac-2762, assembly GCF_009866585.1. Lineage (NCBI taxonomy): Bacteria > Bacillati > Actinomycetota > Actinomycetes > Micrococcales > Microbacteriaceae > Rathayibacter > Rathayibacter sp. VKM Ac-2762. Next base: position 3,020,425 of record NZ_CP047419.1, read on the forward strand.
TGCTGAACGCGATCACTGCGCCGACCGAGAGGTCGATGCCGCCGGTGAGGATCACGAAGGTGAGGCCCACGGCGAGGATGATCAGGTGCGCGTTGTTGACCAGCAGGTTCGAGATCGTGCTCGCCTGCAGGATCCGGCCGTAGGCGGCCTCGCCGTAGACGATCATCCCGAAGAAGATGATCAGCGCGGCCAGGGTGGGCAGCTTGTCCAGGTGCTGGCTCAGCCAGCCGCGCGCCCCGGAGGTGCGCTTGGTGCTCGCCGGAGGGGCGGAGCGGGTCATCACGGCACTCATGCGGGGATCGCCTCTTTCTGCGGGACGCTGCGGCGCGCCTCGCGACGGGACTTGAAGGCGGAGCGGACGCGCTCGGACTGCAGGAGGCAGAGCGCGACGATGACGATCGCCTTGAAGGCGGGCGTCGCGGAGGACGAGACTCCGAGGAACACGACGGTCTTGTCGAGGGTGGCGATCAGGATCGCGCCCACGGCGGCACCGGTGATGTTGAACTTGCCGCCGGCGAGCGAGGTGCCGCCGATGACGACCGCGAGGATCGCGTCGAGCTCGAGCTGGTAGCCGGTGCGCGAGACGTCGACCGTCATCACGCTCGCCGTGGCGAACACGCCCGCGACTCCGGCGAGGATGCCGCTGCCGATGTAGGCGGTCATCAGCAGGCCCCGGCGGTTGATGCCCGCGAGGCGGGCCGCCTTCGGGTCCATGCCGATGGCCTCGATCATCAGGCCGAGGGCGCTGCGGCGCACCAGGACTCCGACGACCACGACGATGGCGATGGCGAGGAGGAACACGACCGGGAGCCCGAAGACGTACCCGTTCGCGAGCCAGCGGAAGGGCTCGTTGGTGGCGGCGGTGTTCTGGCCGCCGGTGATGACCTTCGCCAGGCCGCGGCCCGCGAGCATCACGACCAGCGTGCTGATGAAGGGCTGGAGGCCCACCACCGAGACCAGGACGCCGTTCACGGCTCCGAGCACGGCGGCCACGAGGAGGGCGAGTGCGAAGGCACCCGCTGCGGCGCCGAGCGAGTCGGGCGCTCCCGCGGAGTTGAGGAACTCCATCGAGACGGCGCCGGCGACGACCATGATCGAGCCGACCGAGAGGTCGATGCCCCCGGTCGCGACGACCAGGCACATGCCGACGGCGATCATCAGGATCGGAGCGGCGGCGCGGGCGATGTCGATGACGTTGCCGACGAGGTAGCCGGTGGTCGGGCTGACCGAGACGGCCAGGTAGCCCGGGTCCTTGACGACGTTGACGAGGAGGAGCAGGGCGATAGCCACGACTCCCCAGAAGTACTGGCGGCGGATGATCCCGCCGAGGACGGATCCCCGGGCGGGTCGGGTGTCGCTGCTCATGATGCGGCCTCCTGCGTGGCGCTCTCGAGGACGACGACGTCCTCGTCGACGACTCCCTCTGCGGCGATGGTAGTGACGATCGACTCCGCAGTGACAGCGGGACCGTTGAGGATCTCCGCGATCACGCGGTGGTCCTTCAGGACGATGATGCGGTCGCTGAGGCGGACGACCTCGTCGAGCTCGGACGAGATGAAGACCACGGCGACGCCCTCGCCGGCGAGGGCGACGACCTTCTCCTGGATCTCGGCCTTCGCTCCGACGTCGATGCCGCGGGTCGGCTCGTCGAGGATGAGGATCTCGGGGGCGGTGGCGAGCCAGCGGCCGAGGAGGACCTTCTGCTGGTTGCCGCCGGAGAGCTTGCTGATCGGGCGGTCGGGGTCGGCCGGGCGCACGTTGAGCTCGACGAGGTACTTGCCGACGATCTCGTCCTTCTCCTTCTTGGAGAGGGGGCGGGCCCAGCCGCGCTTGGCCTGCACGCCGAGGATGAGGTTCTCGCGGACCGAGAGGTCGCGGATGATGCCCTCGTCGCGGCGGTTCTCGCTCGAGAACGCGATCTTGTGGGCGAGACCGGCGGTCGGCGTCGGGACGTCGATCTTCTTGCCGTGCATCGTGATCTCGCCGGTGTCGGGCTTGTCGACGCCGTAGATCAGGCGCGCGAGCTCGGTGCGGCCGGAGCCGAGGAGCCCGGCGAAGCCGACGACCTCGCCGCGGTGCAGCGTCAGGTCGGTGCTCTCGATGGAGCCCTTCTTGCCGATGCCCTTCGCGGTGTAGAGCGGGGCGTCGCGGTAGAGGTGGTCCTGGCTCTCGCGCTCGGAGTCGAGGGAGCGCAGCGCGGCGATGTCCTTGCCGATCATCTTCGAGATCAGCGAGGTGCGGTCGAGCTCGTGGGTCAGGTACTCGCCGACGAAGGTGCCGTTGCGCAGCACCGTCAGGCGGTCGCTGATCGCGTAGACCTGGTCGAGGAAGTGCGAGACGAAGAGGATCGCGACGCCCTCCGCACGGAGGCGGCGGATGACGACGAAGAGGTTCTCGACCTCGTTCGCGTCCAGGCTCGAGGTCGGCTCGTCGAGGATGAGCACCTTGGAGTCGCTCACCGTCGAGCGGCTGATCGCGACCAGCTGCTGCATCGCGATCGAGAGCGAGGCGAGCGACTGGCGCGTGTTGAGGTGGCCGAGGCCGAGCTTCTCGAGCGCGACCTTCGCGGCCTGGTGGGTGGCCTTCCAGTTGATGCCGAAGGGTCCGCGGACCTCGTAGCCGAGCATCACGTTCTCTCCGATGGAGAGGTTCGTGACCAGGTTGACCTCCTGGTACACGGTGGAGATGCCCGCGGCCTGCGAGTCGGCGGTGCCGGTCAGGCGACGGGTCTCCCCGTCGATCACGATGTCTCCGCTATCGATGCGGTAGACGCCGGTGAGGGCCTTGATGAGCGTGGACTTGCCGGCGCCGTTCTCACCCATGAGGGTGTGGACCTCGCCCGGGAACAGGCGGAAGTCGACGCCGTCGAGGGCTTTCACGCCGGGGAAGCTGATCGAGATGTTCTTCATCTCGACGATCGGAGGCGAACCTGTCATGTCGCGTCGTTCCGTTCTCGAGCGGGGCGCAGCCGAACAGGTGCGCCGAAGGGTCGGAGCGACCGGGACCGGCGGGAGGGCCGGCCCCGGTCGCTCCGGGGGAGTGGTGCCGCGTCGAGGACGACGCCGGGCGACCGGTGGTGCTGAGCGACTAGAACTTGCGGTCGGGCAGCGCGGTGGCGGCGGCCTCGGGCGAGTCGAAGGTCTCGCTCGGGACGACGATCGAGGACTCGACCGTCTCGCCGGCCAGGGTCTTCTCGACCGCGTCGAGGGCGGTCTCGCCGAACAGCGGGTTGTACTCGGCGACGAAGCTCAGCTCGCCGTCGGCCAGCGCCTGCAGGGCGTTCTTGGTGCCGTCGATCGTGGCGATCTTGACGTCGGTGCCGGGGGTGAGGCCGGCCTCCTGGACGGCCTGGACGGCGCCGAGGCCCATCTCGTCGTTCTGGGCGAAGACCAGCTGGACGTCGTTGTTGTTCGACTTCAGGACGGTCTCGAAGACGCTCTTGGCCTCCTCGGTGGACCAGTTCGCGGTCTGCGCGCCGATCTTGGTGAACTTCGAGTCGGCGCCGATGACCTCGTCCCAGCCCTCGTTGCGCTCGTTGACGACCGAGACGCCCGCGGGGCCCTCGAGCGTGAAGTACTTCGCGCCGCTCGGGAAGGTGGTCTTGGCCCAGTCGGCGACCGAGGTGCTGACCGCGATGTTGTCGGGCGCGATGCGGGTCACGTAGAGGTCGGTGTTGTCCGGCTCGATGCCGCGGTCGATCAGGATGACCGGGATCTCGGCCTCCTGGGCGCGCTCGAGCGAGTCCTCCCAGCCGGAGCCCTCCGTGGCGGAGAGCAGGATGATGTCGACGCCCTCGTCCACGAAGGAGGTGAAGGAGTCGATCTGCGACTTCTGGTCTCCGTTGGTGGCGGGTGCGTACTTCAGGTCGAAGCCGGCGTCCTTGGTGAACGTGTCCTCGATGTTGGTCTCGTTCGCCTGGCGCCACGCGCCCTCGGGGCCGACGGCCACGAAGCCGACGGTGGTGAGGTCACCGCTCGAGCCGGAGCCCGAATCGGAGCCGGAACCGCCCGAGCAGCCTGCGAGTCCGAACGCGAGTGCGCCGACTGCTGCGAAACCCAGGAACTGGCCGATACGCCTCGTCTTGGACATAGATCTCCTCCTTGAGATCGCGGGCACGAAGAGCGCGCCCGAGATGGTGGACCCCGAAGGGCCTCGAATGCGGGCCTAGCGGCCCGAGGTGCGGTGAGTGCAGGATGTGCAGTGGGCGCCGGCCGAAGCAGCGCCGCGTCGAAATGTTACCGTGAACAATTCTTGTGACGCAACAGCACGGCGGTGCGCTTCGGTAACGATCCGGTCGCGGGGCCCCGCAGGGCCCGATGGCAACCCTCTGCCCGGTGGTCGGGCCCGGGAGTAGCTTCCCTGGCCATGATGCTCCCTCGATCGCGCTCCGTCCCCGCGACGGCCGCGACAGCGGCCCTCGTGCTCGCGCTCTGCGGATGCTCCGCGGACGGCACGGCGGCCCGCCACGCGGCCGACGCCTTCCTCTCCGCGCTCGCCGACGGCGACGGCCGCGCGGCATGCGCCCTGCTCACCGACTCCGCCCGCGAGGCCGTGGAGGACCGGGAGGGCGACTGCCCCGGCGGCGTGCTGGAGCTCCGGATCGCGGAAGACGGAGCAGGGGACGCCGAGGTCTACGGCCGGGCGGCGATCGTGCGCTCCGGCGGCAGCGCGGTGTTCCTCACCCCGGGCGACGACGGCTGGCTGGTGCGCGCGGCGGGGTGCACGCCGGTGGCGGACGCGCCCTTCGACTGCGTCCTGGACGGGAGCTGACGTGCGCACCGCCTCCGCCCTGTACTACGCCGTGATCGTGCTCGGCCTGATCGGGTTCTTCGCCGTCGGGATCCTCGGGAGGTGAGCCGGATGCGCCGCTTCCTGCGCGAGAACGGGCTCTCGCTGTTCTTCCTCGCGATCTTCCTGCTCGCTCTCCTCGGGCAGTCGTTCGCCGGGCTCGCCGCCTACAACGACACCCAGGTCGCGGAGGGGCTGCGGGAGGTCGGCTACTGGCGCTTCGTCACCTCCTCCGACTTCGCGATCGACGTCGCCGAGAACTGGCAGTCGGAGTACCTCCAGTTCTTCCTCTACATCGGCGCGACCGTCTGGCTCGTGCAGCGCGGCTCGCCCGAGTCGAAGCGGGTGGGCGAGGAGGGCCTCGAGACCGACGAGCAGCAGAAGGCGGGGGCGTCCGCGGAGGACGACTCGCCGCCCTCGGCCTCTGCCGGCGGCCTGCGGCAGGCGCTGTTCTCGCACTCGCTGCTGCTGGTGATGGGGGCGGTGTTCCTGCTGTCCTGGGCGGCGCAGTCGGTGACGGGCGTCGTGGCCTACAACGAGGAGCAGCTGACGAGCCTGGAGGCGCCCGTCGACTGGCTCGGCTACGTCTCCTCCGCCGACTTCTGGAACCGGACGCTCCAGAACTGGCAGTCGGAGTTCCTCGCGGTGGGCAGCATGGCGGCGCTCGCCGTGTTCCTGCGCGAGCGCGGGTCGAGCGAGTCGAAGAAGGTGGGCGATCCGCACGGGCGGACGGGGATCTGAGTGGTCAGGGTGCGTCGGATCGGACGCGGATCTCGTCGCCCTCGAGGGCGAACCGCAGGGACGTGCCGATCGGGAACCGCTCGCGCAGGGCCTCCGGCGCCGCCGACGTCACGGTGAACTGCGCGACCGCGGGGAACGCTCCGGCCGTGCAGCCCTGGAAGAACAGGCCGTCCTGCGGCTCGGCGGTCCGCACGATGAAGAGGCACGAGCCGGCGCTCGAGGAGCGGCGCTGCCGGACGACGGTGAGCCCCGTGTCGGCGGGCAGGCTCTGCCGCACGACGGTGAGCCCGCCGAAGTCCTCGGTGGTGACCGATCCGTCGAAACCCAGTCCCTCCCAGCCGGGGAGGTCGGTGCCGTTCGACAGCGGCAGCACGGCGACCTCGCGGCCGGGCTGTCCGTCTCCGGCGGTGGCGAGGAGGGTGGCCCCCGCGGCGACGGCGGCCGTCGCGGCAAGCGCGGCGAGGAGGAGGAGGCCGCGCCGACGGGAGCGGCGGGGCGGGACGTGGCCGAGGGGGTCGGACGCCTCGTCGGCGGAGGCGTCCGCGGGAGGTGCCGCGTCCTCCGGCGCCGCGTCCCCGGAGTCCACGGGAACCACCGCGTCCGGCAGTGCGGTGCCGAGGGCGGGACGGACGCGGGCCTCGAGCGCGGAGAGCCGGGCGAGCGCGCCGGGGTCCCGCTCGATGTCGGAGCCTCGGCCGTACGCGCGCCGCTGCAGCTCCGCGAGCTCGTCCGGTCGCTGATCGTCCACCCCCGGATCCTCGCAGGCCCGGCGCCCGAGCGGGACCCGCCGGCGCGTCGAGGTCCTGGCGGTCGAGCAGCCCGGACGGCTCATCGAGACCCGGTGGACGGTGCGGCCGCTCGGCCGGCGGGGGAGGTCAGTCGTCGTCGTCGTCGAGGTCGTCGTCGCGGTCGGCGGCGATCATCTCGACGATCGTGTCGACGGTGAGCCAGGGGCCGTTGCTGACCTCGCCGATCTTCTCGCGGTCCTTGAACACGACGATGCGGTCGCTGAGGCGCACCACCTCCTCCAGCTCGGACGAGATGTAGACGACGGTCACCCCCTCCTTCGCGAGCTGCGCGATGTGCGCCTGGATCTCGACCTTCGACGCCACGTCGATCCCGCGCGCCGGCTCGTCGAGCACGAGCAGCCGCGGACGGGTCGCGAGCCACCGCGCGAGGACCACCTTCTGCTGGTTGCCTCCGGAGAGGTACTTCACCGGGATGTCCGGGTCGGCCGGCGAGATGTTCAGCGCCTCGACGTAGGTGCGCACCAGGGTGTCGGTCTCGGCGGCCGACAGCGGGTGCGCCCAGCCGCGCAGAGCCTGCAGGCCCAGCACGAGGTTCTCGCGGAGGGAGAGGTCGCCGATGATCCCGTCCTCGCGGCGGTTCTCGCTCGAGTGGGCGATGCGGTGGCGCAGGCCCGACACCGGGTCGGAGATGTGCGCGGGCTGGCCGTCGATCAGCACCTCGCCGGTGTCCGGCTTCTCGACCCCGCTCACCAGCGACGCCAGCTCAGTGCGCCCCGAGCCGCGCAGGCCCGCGAAGCCCACGATCTCGCCGCGGTGCAGCTCCAGATCGGTCGGGCCCACGGCGCCGCGGCGGCCGATCCCGTGCGCGCGGTAGATCGCCGGGCCGACCGGCTGGCGGCGGTGCTCGCGGCGGTCGGAGCCGATCTGCCGCAGCGCGTCGATGTCCTTGCCGATCATCTTCGCGATCAGCTCGGCGCGGTCCATGGTGTGCGCCGGGTACTCGCCGACGGTGCCGCCGTCGCGGAGCACCGTCAGCCGGTCGCTGAGGGTGAGGACCTGCTCGAGGAAGTGCGAGACGAACAGGATCGCGACGCCCTGGTCGCGCAGCCTCCGCAGCACCGTGAAGAGGCGGGCCACGTCGCTGAGGTCGAGGCTGGAGGTGGGCTCGTCGAGCACGAGCACGCGCGGACGGTCGACCATCGCGCGGCTGATCGCGACCAGCTGGCGGATCGCCGGCGAGAGCGAGCGCAGCGGCAGGTGCGGATCGAGGTCCTCCAGGCCCAGCTCGGCGAGCATCTCGGCCGCGCGGTGGTGGGTGCGCGACCAGGAGATGCCGAAGCGGCCGCGGACCTCGTGGCCGAGCATCACGTTCTCGCCGATGCTGAGGTTGTCGGTGAGGCGCTCGTCCTGGAACACGGCCGTGATGCCCGCTGCCTTCGCCTCCGCCGGGCCGCTGAAGCGCCGGGCGACGCCGTCGACGAGGATCTCGCCCGCGTCGGGCTGGTGGATGCCGGTCAGCGTCTTGATCAGCGTGGACTTGCCCGCGCCGTTCTCGCCCATCAGCCCGTGGATCTCGCCCGGCACCAGCCGCAGGTTCCCGTCCTTCAGAGCGGGTCCGGAGGCGAAGGAGACGCGGATGCCGGTCATCTCGACGACGGGTGCCGCGGAGCTCCGGGTCGTCCTCGATGAGATCGCCACGTGCCGTCCTCGGTTCGTGTGCGGCGCGCCGTCAGGGTCCGGCGTGCCAGGGGCTGCCGCCGATGATACGCGAGCGCATGCGGCGGGACGGGAACAGGAGGGTCACGATCGGGGAGCGGCCGTGGAGGAGCGGATCACCAGCTCCGTGGGGATCCGGGTGCGCTGCGGGATCTCCTGGCCGCGGATCCTCGCGTGGATCACCTCGGCGACCGTCGTCCCCAGCTTGTCGAAGTCCTGGCGGACCGTCGTCAGCGGCGGGAGGAAGTGGCGGGCGGTGGGCAGGTCGTCGAAGCCGACGATGCTCACGTCCTCGGGCACGCGGATCCCGCGCTCGACGAGGCCGTGGATCACTCCGAGCGCCATCTCGTCGTTCGCGACGACCATCGCGGTGAAGTCGGGCACCGACTGCAGGCTCGCGGCGAAGTCGTACCCGGAGTCCGGGGTCCAGTCGCCGATGACGATGGGGCGCTCGTGCATCCCCCACGACTTCGCGCGGCTGTGGAAGGCGCGCTCGCGGGCGCGCGCGTCGAGCCAGTCGAGGGGGCCGGAGAGGTGCAGCACGTCGCGGTGGCCGAGGTTGCCCAGGTGGTCGACGGCCTGGAACATGCCGGCCTGCTGGTCGACCGAGACGGTGAGGAAGCTCGGATCCTTGTCGCTCTTCACCACGAGCGTCGGCACGCCGATCTCGACGGTGCGGAGGGTCGCCACGGAGGAGGAGCGCGGCGCGATCACGCAGAGCGCGTCGATCCCGAGGCCCATCAGGTGGTCGATCGCGTCGGTGGGGGTCATCTCGAGGTCCGGCCGCAGCGCGACGGAGGTGATCGAGTACCCCTTCTCGCGGGCGGCGCGCTCGATCGCGCGGAGGGTGCTCGACGGCCCGTACTCGGCGCCGCTCTCGATCATCACGCCGATGCGGTCGGTGCGCTGCGTGACGAGGGAGCGGGCGGCGATGTTCGGCCGGTAGTTGAGCTCGTCGACCGCCTCGAGGACCTTCTGGCGGGTCGACTCCTTGATGTTGGGGTGCCCGCTGAGCACGCGCGACACGGTCATGTGCGAGACGCCCGCGACCGCCGCGACATGGCGGAGGTTCGGCCGATCGGCCATGAGAGGACCTCCTCCGCTCCCCGGGCGGGTGAGCCGCGCCACCCCGGCGCGGACGAGGCTCAGAGGGCTCGGCTGCCGGGGGTGGCACCAGCATAGTCAGGCGGGGCCGACCTCCCGGTGGGCGCCTCCTGAGCGGGCGGGCATCGTCCGTTCCGCTGCGGGATCCGCCGTGGCGCGGGGCGGGCGGGACCGTCCCGGTCGCGTCGCTCTCACTGCGGTCCTCGATGATCGAGGGGGCTCCGGGGCGTCGTGAGCCCTCGCCAGAACACGTCGTGCAGGGAATGCTCGGCGACGAGCTCCGGAAGGATCGGGGCCGCGTCCGCTCCTCGTAGGAGGATGTCGTCCAACGAAGCGATGACGTCCACGACCGAGCGCGGAGTGAACTGCCCGGCGAGACGTTTCGCCTTCGCGCGGACGTTGTTGGGCGTGGGGCCCGCATCGATCACGGAGTGGTTCCAGAGCCGGCTGTGGTGAGCGCACCGGTTGCGCAGGTAGACGAGTGCGCGGACCCGGTAGGCGAAACCGGCTCGGGCGACTCCCAGACCGGACGCGACGTCCCCCGCAAGCGATCCTCGTGCCCCTCGCTCGATGCATCTCGACAGAGTTCCGAAGGACCAGGCCTCGACGGCCGACCACACCGGTAGCTCGCCGAAGGCGGCCGCGCCCCTGCCGCCGGGGAGCTCCGTGAAGCGGAGGACATGCCGTTGCCTGCTGCGCTCGATGTCGCGGAGGCACGAATCGACTGTCGACTCCGCGTTCGGAGACTCGGAGTAGAAGCTCTTCTCGAGATAGCACTCGTACGGGCCGTGCTCACGAGCGATGACATGAGCCGTACGGCTGCGGAGAAGGATCTCGGCACGAGCCAGTCGAGCACGCAGGCTCTGCCGCAGCGCTTCATCTGCGTCGCAGACCGCTCGGACGTCCTCGAACGAGACTCCGTCCGCGAACGAGTCGTCCCCGTCGTGCGGAGCCCGCTGGAAGTAGCGGGCGTACCCGGAGAAGCGGTAGTAGTTCTGCGCGGCCAGGTAGCTCGTGCAGGCCTCCCCGTCGGCGATGCCGAGCCCGCGGTCACGGAGGAGCTGGACCTGCTGCTTCCACGACAGGCTCGGTTTCCGTGCCATCGCAGTACCTCGGTGCCGAAGAAAAAGGCCCCTCCCATGTGAGCATCGCGGAGAGGCTTGGGAGGGGGTCGATCGGATCGAATCTACCAGGCGTCCCTCAGCCGTGGTCCCTGCGGCGCCACTCGACCAGCAGGTGGCACGAGTGCTGATCGGACCATCGCCGCAGGACGGAGAGGGCCGACCGCCGCGGCGCCGAACGCTGCGGGTCTTCGAAGGCGCGGGGCGGGCGAGTACTCTCGGGAGCCTCATGGCACGCGACAACGAACCGACCGTCACCCTCACCGATCCGCTCGAGGAGCGCCTGCGCGCGCAGGTCGCCCGCGAGGGGGAGCGCAACGTCGCTCTGCGATCCGCGGCCCTGCTCACCGGCGGGTACGAGGGCGAGTCCTTCCTCCTCACCGTGGGCGGCGAGCACGCCGACGGGATCCTCAAGGGAGCGCCCTCCCTCTACTGGCCCGAGCTCTGGGGCGCCCGCGCGCTCCTCTACGTCTGGGACGACGACGCAGCCGACGCGGTGACCGCCGGACTCGCGAACCCCTCCTGGCGCGTCCGCGAGATGTGCGCCCGCGTCTGCGCCGAGCGCGTGCTGGGCGGGCAGAAGAAGCTGTCCCGCCTGACCACCGACGAGCACCCCCGGGTCCGCGCGGCAGGAGCGCGCGCTCTCGTGGCGGCCGCTCTGGCGGGGATCTCCTCCGGTCGCGATGCGAAGGGCGAGTTCGCGGCGAGCGTCGAGGCCGTCCTGACGGGCATGCTCCGCGACCCGGACCGCGACGTCCGCCGCGCCGCGCAGCAGTCGGCCGACGCGCTGCGGGACGCCCGCTCGGCCTGAGCGGACCGCCCGCCGGCGGTCGAGGCGTCGCGAAGGGCCGCCTCCCGGCTCCGATGACGACCGTTCGTGACGCCTCGAAGCCCCGGGGGCTCAGCCGACCAGGTGCGTCGCGCGCTCGAAGGCGCGCTTCAGCTCGTCGCGCTTGCGGGGCTGGCTCATCGCCCGCTGGCCGGGGCTCCACGAGTCGATGACCGTCGGGCCGTCGACCAGGTACGGCTCGATGTTCTTCTTCCAGCCGCTGGTCGGCGCGGTCCCGGCGTTGACGACGACCCGCAGGTCGGGGAGCAGCGGCAGGAGCCGGCGCAGCTCCATCGCGCCCTGCCGCACCTCGTCCGCGTCGGGGGCGCCGTCGAGCTGCCACGGCACGATGTTCCAGACCAGGGTGCGGGCGTGCAGTCCGACCTCGTCGCGGAGGGTCCAGGTCGAGGCGGCAGTCGCGTCGTCGTTGTCGACCGAGACGAAGCCGGAGCCGTCGGGGCCGGTCGACATCGGTCCCGGGGCCTCCAGCACGATGAGCGCACGCGCCTCGACGCCGGCCTCGGCAGGGTCGAAGTCGGGCACCACGGCACCCGGATGCCTGCGGGTGCGCCGGGCGAGGAGCTCCTCGCGGAACGCCCGGAGGGGCTGCACCGAGGGCTCGTCCTCGAGCAGGGCACGGCGCTCGTCGAGGGCGGAGCGGTCGCGGAAGCCGTACGGCTCGGTCAGGAACACCCTCCGAGGCTAGTCGCGATCCGCCCAGCCGCGGGAGGCGGGCCTGCGGGCGCGCTCCTGGGTGACCCCGGCAGGGCCTGGCTCGCGCCGCCCCCGGCTCCTACGGTCTGACTGCAGTCGAGAATCTGGACCGGAGGGGGTCACCGTGTCGGACGAGCCGTCAGTGAGCATCGGGGTTCCGTACGTCGAAGGGGGGTCGTCGCCGCAGGTGCTGGACGTGTACAGCAGGTCGGTGTCCCCGGCCGAGGACGCCGCTCGGCCGGCCGTCGTGCTGATCCACGGCGGCGGGTGGTTCCGGGGGGACAAGAGCAAGGAGCGGGCGCTCGCGACGATGCTGGTCGACGCCGGCTACCTCGTGTTCGCGGCGGACTACCGCGAGGCTCCGGACTCGGTCTTCCCGGCCAGCAGGGACGACGTGCTCGCCGCGGAGCGGTGGGCGGTCGCGTCCGAGTGGGCGTTCGACCGGAGCAGGCTGGCGTTCTTCGGCGGATCGGCGGGCGGGAACCTGGTCGTGGAGGCCGCGATCGCCACCGGCCGGCCCGCCGTCAGCTGGTCGGGGATGTTCGACCTCCTCGGCATCGTCGAGGCGACCGACGACCTCCCGGCCACGCCGACGACGCAGGACCTCGACGCCATGAAGAGCGCCGACATCAACCAGACCGGCCGGAACGACGCCTTCCTGCGCTGGACGATCCTCAACGAGGTCGGGGGCGACCGCGGGCTGCTCACCGCCGCCTCCACGACGCGCCACGCCTCCCCGGACGGCGGGCCGGTGTTCCTGGCCAACTCGCTCGGCGAGTTCGTCCCCGTGAGCGACGCGCAGGCTATGCAGGCGGCGCTCTCCGCGGTCGGAGTCGCCAGCACGCTGCAGCTGATCCCGGGCACCCGTCACGCCGAGGGGTACACGGAGGCGGCCATCGGCCCCTCGCTCGCCTTCCTCCGCGACGCCCTCCCGCCGGCCCGAGCATGACGACGACGGAGTTCGCCGGAGTCGGAAACGTCTTCTACTTCGTCGACGACCTCGACGCCGCGATCGCCTGGTACTCGGCGCGGCTCGGGCGCGAGCCCGTCGTCCGCGGCGGGGCGCTCGTGGCCTACGACCTGGACGGCACCCGCCTGACGCTGCACGAGCGGGACGAGCTGAACCGGCCCGGACCCGACGGCACGAGCCCGTACTGGACGGTCCCCGACGTCGACGCCGTCGTCGCCGACTGGACGGCGAACGGCGCCGTCGCCCACCGCGGTCCGAAGACGGTGTTCACGGGGGAGCGGCTGTGCCAGCTGCTGGACCCGTTCGGCAACCTCTTCTCGGTGCGGCAGGCCGTGCCCCGTGACTGAGGACGTCGCTCCGGCACCCGCCGCCCCGGCGCAGACGTCCGCGCCGGCGCAGCCGTCGGCCTGGGCGCCCATGGCGATCACCGCCTTCCGGGTGCTGTGGTTCGCCCAGCTGGGCAGCAACATCGGCACCTGGATGCAGACCGTCGGAGCCCAGTGGTACCTGGTCGAGGCGGCCGCGGGCGCGGCGGTCGTCGCGCTCGTGCAGACGGCGAGCCTGGCGCCCTCGATCCTCGTCGCCCTCCCCGCGGGCGTGCTGGCCGACTCGCTCGACCGGCGGCGGCTGCTCATCTGGGGGTCGTCGGCCAGCGCGCTGCTGGCGGCCGCTCTGACGGTCGTGGCGGCGGTCGGCGCGCTGACGCCGTGGACGATCCTGGCCTTCACCTTCCTCCTCGGCATCACCTCCACCCTGACCTCGCCCGCCTGGCAGGCGATCCAGCCGGAGCTCGTGCCCCGGAACCTGATCGCGGCGTCGTCGGCCCTCGGAGGGGTGACGGTGAACGGCGCGCGCGCGGTCGGCCCGGCCCTGGCGGGCGTCGTCCTCTCGGCGTTCGGCGCTCCGGTGGTCTTCGGCATCAACGCCCTGAGCTTCATCGGCGCGGTGCTCGCTCTGCTCTGGTGGAAGCGGCCGGCGCAGACCGGCCTCGACGACCGCGAGCAGTTCGGCGCCGCGCTGAAGGGAGGGATCCGGTACGTCGCCTCCGCGCACCTCGTCCGCCGGATCCTCCTCCGCTCCGCGCTCTTCGCCCTGCCGGCCAGTGCGCTCTGGGCGCTGCTGCCGCTCACCGCGAAGCGCCTCCAGCTCGACTCCAGCGGCTACGGCTTCCTCCTCGGGGCCCTCGGGGCCGGTGCCGTGCTCGGCGTCTTCGCCCTGCCGCTCGCCCGCCGGAAGCTCTCGGACGACGTCGTCATCGGGGCGAGCGCCGTGCTGTTCGCGGCGGGGACGCTCGCGGCGGCCTTCCTGCCCCTCGTCCCGGCGCTGCTGCTGCTGGTCCTCGCGGGGCTGGCCTGGATCGGCACCCTCACCGTGCTGAACGCGGCGCTGCAGCTCACGCTGCCGCAGTGGGTGCGGTCCCGCGGAGCCTCGATCTACATCCTGGTCTTCATGGGGACCATGGCGGTCGGCTCGATCGGCTGGGGCCTAGCCGCGCAGGTGCTCGGCACCGCGCCCGCGTACGCCGCGGCGGCCGCTCTGCTCCTCCTCGTGGCGGCCAGCGTGCGGGTGCTGCCCCTGCTGCCGGGGACGGGCACCGTCGACCGCAGCATCTCGATGTCGTGGCCCACGCCCACGCTGGTGTTCGAGCCGGAGCCGACGGACGGGCCGGTGATGGTGCAGATCTCGTGGACGGTCCGCCCCGACTCCCTCGCGGACTTCCGATCGGCCATGCGGCTGCTGGAGAGCTCCCGCCGCCGGACCGGCGCCTCGCGGTGGGCGCTCTACCGGAGCGGGGAGGAGGCCGACGTGCAGCTGGAGACGTTCATGGTGCCCTCGTGGGGCGAGTTCCGGCGGCAGGAGACCCAGCGGCTGACCGGCCGCGACCGCGAGATCCGCGCGGCGGCGCTGACCCACGCCGACGGCGATCCCGTCGAGCGGCACTTCTTCCCGAGCGCGACACCCTCCTCCTGAGAGAGGGAGCGGCGGCGAGCCGTCCCCGTCATCGTCGAGACGCCGGCCTGCGAGCGGTCTCTCGGCGGCACGCGGACGCCTCGCCGCGCGTCTCGGGCGCGAGGGCGGAGGTGCGCCGCGGTCAGCCGCCGACGGTGGAGCCGAAGCCGGACTTGCCGGAGGAGCCGAAGCCGCCCGAGAGGGTCGCCTTCGAGCCGACGGTCGAGCCGGCCGGTGCGCGCTGCACGACGTCGGGCTGGGTCGCTCCGCGGGCCGCGAAGCCGCCGGACGCGACGGGCGCCCAGCTGGTCGCCCGCGTCGAGTTCCAGCGCGAGGACGCGAAGATCAGCGGACCGAGCCAGAAGCCGCCGGCGTAGTGCCCGCGGTACTCGTCGGTCGCCTCGCACAGCTGCTCGGGGTCGTCGCCGACCTCCTCGCCCTGCGCCTGGAGCTGGGCGATCTGCTCCCGCACGTCGGCGAGGCAGTCCTCACGGCTCGCGTAGACGGGGCGCTCGGCGTTCTCGGGGATGACGTAGTCCTGGCCGTCGGCTCCCGTGGCGACGACGCCGTCGGTCGAGGGGCCGCCGTTCGCGAGGGCCACGGCGAGGCCGACCGCGCCGACCGCGACCGCGCCGCCGATGAGCAGGCCGCGGCGGTTCTTCGCGATGCCGCTGATGCCGACGCTCCGGGAGCGGTGGGGAGCGGTGCGGGTGGAGCCGTCGCCGCGGCCGGTGCCGCCGCTCGAGCCGCCGCTCGGCGTGCCGGAGCCCGCCGCGGGCTCGCGGCTGCCCCAGTCGTTCCCGGAGCTCGGCGTCCCCGAATCGCCGGGGGTGCGGTCGTCGTCCGTCATCGGGTCTCCTCGTCCTGCGGGCGGGCCGCGCGGGTGTCCTGCGGCCGGTCGTGCTCGGGGGCGCCGTACTCGGGCGCGGGGGTGCCGGGCGCGGGAGCGCCGTAGGCGGGGGCGGCGCCGTGCCCGGGGCGGGAGGCGGCCGACGCGGCGTCCGCGTCCGTCGCTGCCCCGTCGCTCCGTCCGCCCTCGATGTAGTGGGGGACGAACTCCGCCAGGTCGCCGGTGATCAGGCCGCTCGTCTCGCGCACGTCGATGCCGGCCGGGGTCTCGCCGACGATCCAGCTGCCGATGACGACGGTCTTCCCGTCGACCCGGGCCAGCTCGGCGCGCTCCTGGTGGATGAAGCCCTCGGCGCCGTAGCTCCCGCCGTTCTCGGCGACGACCGAGCCGTCGGCGTCGAGGACCGTCACGTTGGCGCCCTCCCGGCCCAGGCGCGGCTTGCGCACCTGGGCGGTGCCGGGCAGCGGATGCACGGAGGCGGGCAGCAGGTTCGGGTGGCCGCGGAACATCTCCCACAGCACCACCAGCAGCTGCTTGTTGCTGAGCAGGAGCTTCCACGCCGGCTCGACCCAGCGGGTGCGCTCGCGCCGGTCGAGGAGCAGGCCGCCGAACTGCTCGCCGAGCATCCACTCCCACGGGTACAGCTTGAAGACGTGGCGGATCGGCTCGCCGTCGCCGTCGAGGAAGCCGGCGCCGTCGAGCTCGTAGCGGATGTCCTCGACGAAGATCAGCTTGGGGTCGAAGCCGGCCTGCGCCGCGGTCTCGGCCATGTAGGCGACGGTGTCGGCGTCCTCGACGATCAGCTCGCCGTCTCCGGAGTCGTGCAGCGACGCGAGGTGCAGCCGGGCGCCCTCGTCGAGGCTCCAGCGCTCGAGGCGGAGGTGGCGCCACTGCTCGACGAGCTGCTCGTGCAGGCTGTTGAACTGGTCGGCGTCGGGCCCCTTCGTCTCGACGAGCCACTGCCACTGGGCCGCGGCGGTCTCGACCAGCGAGGTCGGAGTGTCGGCGTTGAACTCGAGCAGCTTCACCGCGCCCGCGCCGTCGTAGGCGAGGTCGAAGCGGCCGTAGACCGTGGGGTCGTCCTCGTCCCACGAGGTGCGCACCAGCTCGTGGAAGCGGGGCGGGATGCCGAACTCGGCGAAGCGGCCCTTCCGCACCACGAGCTCGCACGCCTCCATGCAGAGGTCGAAGAGCTCCGAGGTCGTGCGCTCGAGCAGGTCGATCTCGGCGGGCTCGAAGGAGTACGCCGCGGACTCGTTCCAGTAGGGGCGGCCGCCCTCGGAGGGGAGGTCGTAGAAGCTGAAGCCGATCTCGTCGCAGCGGGCTCGCCAGTCCGGTCGCGGAGTGAGGGTGTGTCTGCGCATGATGTCCGGCAAGTGTAGGTCGGGCGTCCGCGTGAGGGCAGGGGGTGGCGCCGTCCTCCGCGCTAGCCTCGACGGGAGCGAAAGGCCGTGCCATGACCGCACCCCTCCCGCTCGCGGGCGTCCGCGTCCTCGAGCTCGGCAACTTCATCGCGGCGCCCACCGCGGGCCGGCTGCTCGCCGACTTCGGCGCCGAGGTGATCAAGGTGGAGCGGCCCGGCACGGGGGACGAGCTGCGCCGCTGGCGGCTGCACGAGGGGTCCGAAACCTCGCTCCTCTTCCACACGATCAACCGCAACAAGCGCTCGATCGCGCTCGACCTGCGCACGGACGAGGGGCGCGACGCCGTCCGCCGCCTGGTCGCCGAGTGCGATGTGGTGCTCGAGAACTTCCGGCCCGGCACGCTCGAGCGCTGGGGGATCGGACCGGACGTGCTCGACGAGGCCCGGCCCGGCATCGTGATCGGCCGCATCTCCGCGTTCGGGCAGACCGGCCCGCTGTCGGCCCGGCCCGGGTTCGCGGCGGTCGCGGAGGCGATGGGCGGGTTCCGCGAGCTGGTCGGCGACCCGGATCGGCCGCCCGTGCGCGTCGGCGTCTCGATCGGCGACTCGATCGCCGGGCTGTACGCGGGCTACGGAGTGATGATGGCGCTGTTCCAGCGCGAGACCCGCCGCTCCGCCGGGCTGGATCCGGCACCGCTGGCGGAGCGGGTCGTCGACGTGGCGCTGCACGAGGCGATGTTCTCGATGACGGAGTCGCTGATCCCCGACTTCCAGGCGCACGGCATCGTCCGGGAGCGCGTCGGCGGGCGGATGGAGGGCATCGCCCCGACCAACGCCTACACCTGCGCCGACGGGGCGAGCATCGTGATCGCGGGGAACGCGGACGCGATCTTCCAGCGGCTGATGGCGGTGATCGGCCGCGCCGACCTGGGCGGGGACCCGGCGCTCGCCTCGAACGAGCAGCGCTGGGCCCGGCGCGACGAGCTGGACGCGGCGATCGGCGCGTGGACGGCGGGCCGCACCGCCGCCGAGGCGCTCGCGGTCCTCGACGACGAGGGCGTCCCCTCCGGCCCGATCTACACGGCCGCCGACATCAGCGCGAGCGAGCAGTACGCGGCGCGCGACATGATCCAGGCCTTCGACGTCGAGGACGCCGGCGGCACCCTGCGCGGCGTGGGCTTCCCGGGGATCGTGCCGGTGCTCGGCGGCCGCTCCCTCCCCATCCGCTCGCTCGCGCCCGACCTGGGCCAGGACACCGAGGAGGTGCTGGGGATGCTCCGGCGCACCGGTCCCGCTGCTCCCTCCGCCGGCGGGGCTGCTGCTGCTCCCTCCGCCGCCGCTGCCGAGGAGGCCGGCCGGTGACCGCGCTCGCCTCCGCGCGCCTGCGCGACGTCACCCTCCGCGACGGCCTGCAGCTCACCGGCAAGCTCCTGACGACCGAGCGCAAGGTCGACCTCGCGCGCACGCTGCTCGCCGCGGGAGTGCCCGAGCTCGAGATCGGCTCGCTCGCGCGCGGCGACCTCGTCCCTCCGATGGCCGACACCCTCGACGTGATCGCCGCGCTCACTCCCGAGGAGCTGGAGCGGTGCTGGGTGTGGGTCGCGACTCCGCGCCACGTCGAGCGTGCGGCCGCCGCGGGGGCGCGCCGCTTCCAGTACTGCTTCTCGGCGTCCGACTCGCACAACCTCGCCAACGTCGGCAGGCCGACCGAGGCGAGCATGGCCGCGATGCCGGAGGCGGTCGCGCTCGCCGAGAGCGTCGGCGGGCGGATCCAGCTGTGCATCGCCACCTCCTTCACCTGCCCGTTCGAGGGCCCGGTCGACCCGGAGCGCGTGCTCGCGATCGCGCGCGACACGCGAGCGGAGGGAGCGGCCGACGTGGTCGTCTGCGACACGCTCGGGCAGGCGCACGCCGGCCAGGTGGCGTCGCTCGTCTCGCGCGTGGCCGCGGAGACCCCGCCTCGCGAGATCGTGTTCCACGGGCACGACACCTGGGGCTCGGGCGTCGCGAACGCGATCGCCGCCGTGCAGGCCGGGGCCGCGGTGGTCGACGGCGCGCTCGGCGGCCTCGGCGGCTGCCCCTTCGCGCCGGGCGCCAGCGGCAACACGGCGACCGAGGACCTCCTGTTCGCCCTGCGCCCCGACTGGTTCACGCCCGGCGCGCTGGCGGTCCTCGTCGGCGAGTCGGAGGCGCTGCTCGCCGAGCTCGGCGAGCCCGGCCGCTCGAAGGCCGCGCAGGGCGCCCGCTCGAACGCCCCCGCGTTCCCCTGGGCGCTCTGAGCGGATCGTCCCCCGCTCGCCGGTCCGAGGCGTCGCGAACGGTCGCCTCCCGCCGCGGAGGACGACCGTTCGCGACGCCTCGACAGCGTCGTGCGGGGTCAGCGCGCGAGCAGCGCGCCGAGGCGTGCGCGCTCGGCGCGGAGGACGTCGACCAGGAGGGAGCCCTCGGGCGCGGCGAGCCAGCGCTCCAGGGCGAGGTCGAAGAGGGCGGAGGCCGCGAGGGCGGCGAGGGCCGCGTCCTCCGGCGCGACTCCGGCGTCGACGAGGGCGGCGCGCATGCTCTCGGCGAGGGCGGCCGACTTCAGGAGCTCGCGCTCGCGCAGCTGCGGCTCGGAGCGCACGACGGCACGGCGGGCGGCGATCGGAGCGCGCCAGGTCTGGAGGTCGCCCGAGGCGGCCGCCTCGAGGCCGTGCATCACGAGGTCCATCGGCGCGAGGCCGGCGGGGGCGCCGGCGAGCAGGCGGCCGACGATCTCGGGGAACTCGCGCTCGCGGAGGAAGAGGACGTCGCGCTTGTCGGCGAAGTGGCGGAAGAAGGTGCGGGTAGTGAGCCCGGCGCGCTCCGCGATCGCGGGGACGGTGGTGCCCGCGTAGCCGTGCTCGGCGAAGAGCTCCATCGCCGCCTGCTCGAGGCGGAGGGCGGCGTCGGGGGCCCAGCGTGACATCCGCCCAGGATAGCTGACGACACGACGTGTCATCAGGAGTAGTGTGACGACACGTCCTGCCATCACTTCCGACTGGAGCCGCCCGTGCCCGAGAACGCCGCCGCCCTGCTGACCGCCCCGCGGGCCGACCTCGTCGTCCGCCCCGCTCCGATGCCCGTCCCCGGTCCGGGGGAGGTCCTGCTGCGCAACCGCGCCCTGGCCGTGAACCCGGTCGACGAGATGAAGCAGTGGACGGGCGATCTGATGTTCCGGTGGGTGCCGTACCCGGCGGTGCTCGGGGAGGACGTGGCCGGAGTGGTCGAGGCGGTCGGCCCTGGAGCGACGCGCTTCGCCGTCGGCGACCGGGTCGTCGCGTACGCGGTCGGGATGGAGCGCGGGCGGCGGAACCGCGACGAGGGCGCCTTCCAGGAGTACACGGTCGTGCGCGAGGACCTGGCGGCGCCGATCCCCGACCGGCTGGGCTTCGAGGAGGCGGCGGTGCTGCCGCTCGCGGTCTCGACGGCGGCGACGGCGCTGTTCCAGCGGGACCACCTCGCCCTGCCGCACCCGAGCGTGCCGGTCCGGCCGACGGGCAGGACGGTCGTGGTCTGGGGTGGGACGACGAGCGTGGGGAGCAACGCGATCCAGCTCGCCGTCGCCTCCGGGCACCGCGTGGCGACGACCGCGTCGCCCCGCAACCACGATCGGATGCGCGAGCTGGGCGCCGAGATCGTGCTCGACTACCGCAGCCCCACCGTCGTCGCCGACCTGGTGGCGGCGCTCGCGGGCCACGAGGTCGCGGGGGTGCTCGCGATCGGGACGGGCTCCGGTGCCCCGTCGGTGGCGGTGGCCGCGGGCACCGGAGCGCGACGCGTCGCCCTGGCCAGCCCCTCCGTCTCGTTCGGCTCGCTCCCGCGTCGGCGCGGTCTCAGCGCCGCCTTCGTGCGGACGATGCTGCGCGTGGTGGGCGGCACCGCGGCGCTGCAGATCGCGGCCCGGCGCCGCGGCATCCGCGCCCGCTTCGTCTGGGGAGGCTCGCTGATGACGAACGAGGTGGGGCCGATGCTGTGGCGCGACCACCTGCCGGCGGCGCTCGCCGAGGGCCGTCACGTCTGCGCCCCGGCGCCCGAGGTGGTGGGTGAGGGGCTCGCCGCGCTGCAGCCCGCCCTCGACCAGCTGCACGAGGGTGTGTCGGCGGTGAAGCTGGTCGTCCGCCTCTGAGGGGCGGGTCGCCGCCGCCTGCCCCGCCGTGCCGCGGACCGGCCGCTCCGCCCGCAGCTGCTCCGCCCGCAGCTGCTCCGCCCGAGCCGTGCCGCCGAGTGGCCGCATCGCCGGAGCCTCGGTATCGTGGCGCGCTCCGACGCGACCCGAGGAGATCCCGTGATCCGCCGCACCGCCCCCGGAGCCGCCGCGCTCCTCCTGCTCGCCCTGACCGGCTGCTCCGCCGGGTCGTCGCCCGCGGCGTCCCCGTCCGCCACTCCGGAGCCCGTCGGCGGCCTCGGGGTCGCCGTCTCGGCGCTCTGCGAGCCCGGCTCCGATCCGCAGTGCGTCCCGGTCGGCGGGCAGGACGTCCTCGTCGATCCCGAGGACTTCACCCGCGCGGGCGTCGCCGCGGTCGAGGCCGATCCGAGCACGGGGGTCGTCGACGTCCGGTTCGACGAGGCGGGCGCCGCCCTCCTGCGCCGCGGCTCGCAGGCGGCCATCGACGAGGGGGCCGACGCCCGGCTCCTCCTCCGCGTGGGCGACCGGGTCGAGTCGGCGCTCTCCGTCATGCAGCCGATCGAGGGCGACACCGTGCAGATCGTTCCCGCGGAGGGCGACGCGCAGGGGCTGGTCGACCGGATCCTCGCCGGCTGAAGCCCGCCTGGGATCGGCGCATGGCGAAGGGTTTCCGCACGGAGCGCACGCAGGCGCTCCTCCTCGCGCAGCCCTGGGCGCTCTCGCTGGTCAGCGCCGTCTTCGTGGCG
The DNA here is from genome assembly GCF_009866585.1 of Rathayibacter sp. VKM Ac-2762. Classification (NCBI taxonomy): domain Bacteria; kingdom Bacillati; phylum Actinomycetota; class Actinomycetes; order Micrococcales; family Microbacteriaceae; genus Rathayibacter; species Rathayibacter sp. VKM Ac-2762. The sequence goes on from NZ_CP047419.1 coordinate 3,042,210, forward strand.
GGGATGCTCTGGCTGGCGGCGGACGCGGGCTGGGATCTCGGCGCGGTCGTCGGCGGCGGACGCCGGCACGCGCCGCTGTGGCTGGTGCTCCTGCTCGGCCTGCCGCTGTTCGGCGCCGGAGTGGTGCTCGGCGCGGTCCGGCAGGTGCGGCTCCTGCGGCGGCCGGCGGCGCCGCCCGTCCCGAGTCCGGAGGCGGAGCGGCTGCGGCGCGAGGGCCCGGGCTGGCTCAGCCGGCGCGAGGACGAGCGAGCGGCGCAGGGCGGGACCGGGAGCGCGCAGGGCGGCACCGGCGGCACACCGGACGTGATCGGCAGCGCTCCCGACGGCACGGACGACCCGCGCGACGAGGCCCGCTGACCGCGCCTCAGAGGTGCAGCATCCCCCAGTCGATGATCACGGCCAGCGCCGTGTAGGCCGCGGCCACTGCTCCGACCGCCTTGCCCGCGCGGTCGAGGTCGGCCTGCGGGTCCGGACCGGCGTCGGCGACGACCCGGAGCAGCGCTCCGACCAGCGCGATCAGCGTGATCGCCAGGATCCAGACCTTGAGCGACGCGTGCGGATCGACATGCGCGAGCGTCAGCGCGACGACCGGCACCGCCACCACGAGCACCGACGCCAGCACCAGGAGGCAGCCGCGCCGGGTGAGGCCGGTCGGCCCGAAGGAGCCGCCGCGCATCCAGGCGCGCACGCGCTGCCTCCGCGACGCGGGCGGACCGCCGGCGGAGTCCGCGTCGGTCGAGGGCCCCCAGTCCTGCGCGGTCGTCATCGCGCGGTGCCGGAGCGGTCGGGAGTCGGGCTGGGCCGCATCGGGTCCTCCAGGAGACGAGGGGGCACGTCTGACGGTGGTGCCGACCCCTCAGTCTCGGGAGCGCCTCCGGCAGCGGCAAGCGCCTCTTCCGGACATGTCCGGAAGAGGACGCTCAGGCCCGTCCCTGCAGGATCAGGTTCCAGTACACCCACGGCAGGACGCGGCGGTCGGCGAGGTAGGTGAGGCGCCGCTCCTTCGCCAGGCCCGTCCAGAAGGGGACGGTCGGCTTCGGGCGGTAGCGGTCGTCGAACTCGGCGAACACCACGCTCGACCGCGAGACCACGAAGGGGCAGACGGAGTAGCCGTTGTAGACGCGGGGGAGCGGGCGGCCCTTCTGCGCGGCGACGAGGTTCTTCGCGAGCGTGGTGGTCTGCTGGCGCAGTGCTCCTCCGGACTTCGAGTTGACCGTGGCCGCCGCGTCGCCGAGCGCCCACACGTCGGGGAACCGCGGGTGCCGCAGGGTCAGCGGGTCGACCTCGACGAAGCCGCCCTCGTCGCCCTCGGCGGCCAGTCCGGTGCCGGCCAGCCAGTCGGGGGCCGACTGCGGGGGCACGGCGTGCAGCACGTCGTACGACAGCGTCTCGCGCGGGCCGTCGGTCGAGCGCCGCGCGCGGTCGGGGCCGGGGAGGGCGGTCGCGCGCTCGTCGACGGCGAGGACGACCCTCCGCTCGGCCGCGTCGACCTCGACCAGCTCGCGGCCGTAGCGGACCTCGATCCCGTACTCCGCCACCTTCCGCTCGAGCTCGGAGTCGATCAGCGGCATCCCGAACAGGGTGGGGGTCGGCACGACGAGCACGACGCGGATGCGGTCGAGGACGCCGGTCGCGCGCCAGTAGTCGCAGGCGAGGTACATCGGCTTCTGCGAGGCGCCGGAGCAGGTGCCGGGGCCGCCGGGCTGCGTGAAGACGACGGTGCCGGAGCGGACCTCGCGGAGCACCTGCGACGCCTTGCGGGCGTACTCGTACTCGTAGTTGGACACTCCGAACGGCGAGTCCATCGCCTCCTGGAGCCCGGGGACCGCGGCCCAGTCCTTCTGGATCCCGGGGCAGACGACGAGCTGCCCGTAGCCGACGGTGCGGCCGGAGAGGAGGGTGACCGTGTGCGCGACCGGGTCGAGCGTCTCGACGCGGTCCTGGATCCAGACGACCCCCTTCGGCGTCACCGAGCCCTGGGGCCGGGTCGCCGCGGAGGCGGGTGCTGTGCCGCCCGCGACGTGGGAGAGCATCGGCTGGTAGACGTGGGTCGACCGGGGCTCGATCACCGCGACGTCGTCCACTCCGGAGCGCCGCAGCCGTCCCGCGGTCGAGAGTCCGGCGTTGCCGCCGCCGATGATGAGGACGTCGTGGCGGGCCGCGCCGGGATCGGTCATGGCCTCACCCTAGGGGCGCGCCGGGGCGAGCGGACGGGCTTGCGCAGACCCGGAAGGGGGTGCGCTCGGAGCGCCCCGGGACGGTGATCCCGCACGGCCGCCCGGCTCGCGTCAGGCCGCCTCGAGCGCCTGGATCGCGGTCCTCGCGGTCGCGCAGGGGTAGGAGTCGTACCCGTCGTGGGCGTCGAAGGCGCGGCACTCGGCGCAGCGCAGCCGCACTCCGGCGCCGCCCTCGAGGACGCGCTCGGGGCGGTGCCCGTGCAGGATGACGGCGAGGCTCGCGACGAGGGGGTCGCTGCTCACCAGCGCGCTCCGCAGCGCCTCCGACCGGCGGCGGAGGTAGTCGTCCGCCACGGCGTCGATCGACTGCTCGGGGAGGTCCGGCTCGGGCCAGGAGGCGGGCCGCTCGACGGGCAGGTCGAGCTCGTCGAAGCCCATCGACCAGTCCGGGAAGCGGCGCTGCTCGTGCACGCTGGTCCAGACGGTGACCACGCCCTCGTGCCGCGGGTCGGCGAGGATCCGCGCGTAGAGCGAGCGCACGTCCGACTCCTCGCCCTCGAGCAGCTGCATCACGCGGCGGCCGCGGAAGACGAGCATCCCCGAGACGCCGTGCTCGACGTTGTTGCGGCGGCTCGTCTCGAGCAGCCGGCGGATCTCCCCCGAGCCCAGGTCGCGGTCGAGGGTGCTGACGTAGACGACGGTGAAGACGAGGGAGTCGCGCCGCGGCGAGTGCTCGACGAGGTGGAGCGTCGCCGGGGAGTGGGCGCCGGCTTCGGGGTCCATCAGGGCCGCGACCTCCGGGAACTCGAGCCAGATCAGGTCCTCCGGAGCGCTCGGCTCCACGGCGGTGACCGCCGGGACCGCGTCCAGCCACTGCGTCCGCTGGCGGAGGTCGGCGGCGACCGCCTTCTCGTCGAGCCCGGGCAGGAGGCCTGCGGCGCCGGAGACGAAGAGGCTCGTCGCGGAGTTGAGCAGCAGCGTCACGACCGTCGCGTGGCCGTCGCCGCCGAGCACGGGGAGCTCGACACTGTCGGTGCGGCCGTGAGCGGCGAGCCCGGAGGCGTAGGAGACGAGTGCGTCGGCGACCGCGTCCCCCACCTGGAAGGTCGCGCCGGCGTACTGGATCTGCTTCATAGCCCTACGATGCGCCTGCGGCGGATCCACGGGTAGGGGTACCGGTGCCGGGTGGAGCGTGCAGGGGTCGCGGCTGCTCCCGCCCGAGGAGCACGGAGCGGCGGGACCGCGCCCAGTCGGCCGTCGAGCGGGCCGGCGTCCCCGTGATCCGCTCGACTTCGTCGGTGAGCACGTCGACGCCGTCCAGGCCGCGGCGGGCGACGACTCCGAACTGCCGGCGGAGCCCCTCCGCCTGCCACGCGGACATGCCGGTGAGGCGCAGGACCCCGGCGAACACGCGGCTGGGCAGGTGCAGGTAGCGGACGCGGCGGCCGAGCCCCGCGGTCAGCTCGCGGGCGGCGCCGGGCCCGTCGAGCAGGGCCGGTCCGGTGAGGACGGGCTCGGCGCCGGTGTGCCCTCCCGCCTCGAGGACGCGCGCGGCGACCCGGGCGATGTCGGCGGTGTCGATCCACGGGATGACGCCGCGCCCCATCGTCTGCGGGAGCAGACCGCGCGAGATCGCGGGTGCCGAGGGCTCGAGGTTCGTCAGGAAGCCCGAGGCGTGGAGGATCGTCGCGGGCAGCCCGGAGGCGCGCACCCGCTCGTCGGTCCGCCAGATCGCGCGGCCCCAGGGGAGCGGCGAGTGCTCGGCCGCGTCGCCGCCGGAGAGCTGCACGAGCGCGCGGACGCCCGCCTCCTGGGCGGCGCGGACGGCGGTGGCGCCGTGCTCGGCCTGGCGCGGGGTGGCGGCGGTGACCAGGAAGAGCTGGTCGGCGCCCCGGAGGGCGGCGGTCAATGCGGCCCCGTCGCCGAGGTCGGCGATCCGCGCGTCGAGGCCGCGGGCCGCGAGGGCCGCCGCCTGCTCCGGCTGGCGGACGATCGCCCGGACGGGCGCGCCGGCCGCCACGAGCCGCTCGAAGGTCTTGCCGCCGACGTCGCCGGTGACTCCGGTGATCGCGATCACGTCGCTCATGATTCCTCCCAGGTATCAACTAACTGATACTCGAAGACTACGCCGCTACGCTCGGTCCATGTCCTCGGAGTTCTCCCTGACCCGCGACGACGTCGACGCGATCGCCGCCTGGACGGTCATCCGCGCCGCCCGCGATCTGGCGAGGCGGGTCGGCGACGCGCTCGCGCCGGTCGGGCTCAGCCCGGTCGAGTTCGGCGTGCTGGCGCAGCTCTCGGCGGCCGACGGGCTGACGCAGGCCGACCTCGCCCGCGCCGTCGGCGTCCGCCCGCAGAGCATGACCGCCCTGGTCGCCGGGCTGGCGGCGCGGGGCCTGCTCGACCGGGGCGCCGAGCGCGGCCGCGGCCGTCACTCCCGGATCGCCCTGACCCCGGCGGGGCGCGACCTCCTCGCGGCCGCCTACCCGCTCGTGCGGGCCGGCAACGCGTGGTTCGGCGGCGAGGAGCGCGCCGACGCCGTCGCGACCGCGCTGCGCCCGCTGCTCGGCGGGTAGCCGGGCCCGGGGCACGAGGTCCCCTGAGCGGACGGGGCGGGGTGGCTCGGCTGCGGGAGGGGCGGCTCCTCCTCCGAGCGCTCGTGCACACCCGGCCCCCTCGCGGGTGCCACCGGTACCCTGGCCCGGTGCCCCTGACCCTCCCTCCGCTGAGCCGCGCCCGCGCGCGCGCCGCCGCGGCGTACCCGACCCGGCTGCTGCTGACCAAGCGCGCCTCGGGCACGAACGGATGGCTCAGCTCGTGGGGGACGAACGCGCACGGCGAGATCGCCGGCTGCCCCCCGCCGCGCGGCTGACCCGCGACCGCCCCTCCTCCGGAGCCCGCGGCCGCGTCCCCGCGCACGCCCACCCCTCCGGACGGAACCCCTCATGCCGCACCAGCCCCTGCCCGCCGATCAGGCCCCCCACTCGATCTGGCGGGGACTCCGCCAGACCCTCCAGAAGGACACGGTCGGCGGAGCGTTCCTGCTCACCGCGACCCTCCTCGCCCTGATCGTCGCCAACAGCCCCGCGTCCGCGCTCTACAGCGCGGTCCGCGACTTCCGCTTCGGCCCCGAGGCCCTGCACCTCGAGCTGAGCGTCGGGTCGTGGGCGGCCGACGGCCTGCTCGCGATCTTCTTCTTCGTCGTCGGGCTCGAGCTCAAGGAGGAGTTCGTCGCCGGCAAGCTCCGCGACCCGAAGACGGCGCTCGTGCCGATCGTCGCGGCCGTCGGCGGCGTGGCCGTCCCCGCCCTGATCTTCACCGCGGTGAACCTGCCCCGCGGAGGAGCCGCGCTGGACGGCTGGGCGATCCCCGCCGCCACCGACATCGCCTTCGCCGTCGCGGTGATCGCCGTGGTCGGCCGCTTCCTCCCGCCGGCGCTGCGGACGTTCCTCCTCACGCTCGCCGTGGTGGACGACCTCATCGCGATCACGATCATCGCCGTCTTCTACACCGCCGGCATCGACGTGCTGATGCTCCTGCTCGCGCTGGTGCCGCTGGCGGTCTTCGCGGTCTGCGTGCAGCGCGGCGTGCGCGCCTGGTGGGTGCTGATCCCGCTCGGAGTGGCGACGTGGGCGCTCGTGCACGCCTCGGGCATCCACGCCACGGTCGCGGGCGTGCTGCTCGGCTTCACCGTGCCGGTCGTCGCGTCGAGGCGCGCCCGGGTGCAGGTGGGGTCGGATGCGGAGGGGCGCCCGGTCTACGACGGTCTCGCCGCCCACTTCGCCGACCGCTGGAGCGTCCTCTCGACCGCGGTCGCGGTGCCGGTCTTCGCGTTCTTCTCGGCCGGAGTGACGGTCGGCGGAGTCGCGGGCCTGGTCGACTCGTTCCAGGACTCGATCGCCGTGGGCATCATCGCGGGCCTCGTGCTCGGCAAGCCGCTCGGCATCGCCGGGAGCACCTTCCTCCTGACCCGGTTCCGCGGCATCGGCCTGGATCCGTCGCTGCGCTGGGTGGACGTGATCGGCATGGCGTTCGTGGCCGGCATCGGATTCACGGTGTCGCTGCTGGTCGGCGAGCTCTCGTTCGGCGCGGGCAGCGAGTCCGACGACCACGTGAAGGTCGGCGTCCTGGCCGGCTCGTTCCTCGCGGCGGTGATCGGAGGCGCGATCCTCTCGGTCCGCAACCGCCACTACCGCCGCCTGCAGGACTGACGGCCGACGGGATCTCGCGGCGCTCGCGGCCCGGGCGGCTCGATCGGCACGCGCCTCCTGCTGGTCGAGCAGCCGCTGCAGGCGCCCTGTCGAGGCCCGCGCGGCTCAGCCGTGCAGGCCGTGGACGACCGCGTGGCCGCGGCCGCGGGAGATGAGCAGGCGGTTCACCGGGGTCGTGACGACGAAGGCCAGGGCCAGGGCGCCGGCGAGCGAGCCCCAGAAGAGGCCGAACGAGAGGCCCGCGTCCATCGCTCCGGGGATCGCGAGCACCACGGTGTTGTCGACGACCTCCATCACGGCGATCGAGACGGTGTCGGCCGCCAGCGCGATGCCGACGGCGGCGCGCCACGTCACTCCGGAGCGGAGCACGCCCCGCAGCGTGAGCGCGTAGCCGAACACGAACGCGAGGACGATCGAGAGGGCGACCGTCGCCAGGGCGGGCAGCCCCAGGGCGGAGCCGATCACCATGCCGAGGACCTCGCCGATCGCGCAGCCGGTCAGGCAGTGCAGGGTCGCGAGGGCGGCGGCGCGCCAGGTGGTCGGGTGGTGGTGGGCGTGGTCGGTCATGGTGTCTCCTCCGGTTCGGTCCAGGGGAGTGCAACATACCCCCGGGGGGTATATTCCCGACCCGGCCGTCGGAGTCTCCTCCGGCTCCGCAGGCGCGCGAGCCGTTCGCCCGGGCGCGCTACCCTCGCCCCGTGCTCCTCCGAGCACCGCCCCTCGACACCAGGAGCCCCGATGGCCGCCCCCACCGTCCTCTTCGTCTGCATCCACAACGCCGGCCGCTCGCAGATGGCCGCCGGCTACCTCCGCGCCCTCTCCGGCGGCGCCGTCGAGGTCCGCTCCGGCGGCTCCGAGCCCGGCGACAGCATCAACCCGATCGCGATCGAGGCGATGGCGGAGGAGGGCGTCGACATCTCGCAGGCCGTCCCGCAGCTGATGACCACCGAGCAGGTCCAGGCCTCCGACGTCGTGATCACGATGGGCTGCGGCGACGTCTGCCCCGTCTTCCCCGGCAAGCGCTACGAGGACTGGGACCTCGCCGACCCGAAGGGCCGGCCGCTCGAGGAGGTCCGCTCGATCCGCGACGACATCAGGGCCCGCGTGCAGGCGCTCGTCGCGGAGCTGCTGCCCGCCTGAGCCGGTCGATCCCGTCCGGCCGCGTCAGCGTTCGGCGCGAGGCGGGAACATCCGCCCGACCGGAGGCGAGCCCGCAGGGAGCGCCGCGCGCGCCCGGTGCAGGAAGACGGCGGTCATGACGACCCGGGCGCGGGCCGGCGACGAGTCGAGCGGGCCGATCAGCTCCTCGATCCGCGCGAGCCGGTCGTAGAGGGTCTGCCGGCCGATGCCGAGCGCGGACGCCGTCGCCGTCTTGCTCCCCCACAGCGACGCGAAGGCCTCGAGGGTGGCGAGCAGCTCGCCGCGCTGGGCGCGCAGGGGCCCGAGCACCTCCTCGACGAGGTCGTCCGCCTCCGGATCGTCCTGCAGGGAGCTCGCGAACCGCTCCAGGCGGTACTGGCGCGAGTCGACGACTCCGCCCGCGGGCGCCCACTCGAGCGCGCCGCGCACCTCCGCCAGCTCCCGGGGCACCCGCTCCTGCCCGCCGAGCCCGCTTCCGACGCAGAGCAGAGCGTCCGAGTCGAGGGCGGCGCCGAGGCGCAGCAGCTCCGTCCGGCCCTCCTCCATCGCGGCGGCGGTGGCGAACGGCAGCAGCGCCAGCAGCTCGGAGCCGACCACGCAGAGCACCGGGCCGGGATCCGCTCCCGCGCCCGTCAGGAGGCGGAGCAGAGCGCGGAGCCGCCGGTCGTCGTGACCGGTGTCGGCCCGGACGCCGAGGTAGCGCTCCCGGGAGCCGGCGCCGAGGCGGCCGAGGAAGGCGTCGATCTGGAGGTCGGCCGCCGGGTCCGCACGCTCGACGGACGCGATCGCGAAGAGCTGGGCGGTCAGCCGCTCGGTGACCGACGGCGGGCGGTGCCGGAGCACGGCGATCGCGAGGACGTCCGGCGCCCGGTCGAGCGCGACGGCGACGGCGTGGAGGTCGGCGTCGGCGTGGGCCCGCAGATGCAGGGTGCCCAGGAGGGAGTCGCCCGCGTGCAGCACGTTCGAGAACGTCCCGGCCGTCGGCTCCGTGTCGACGCCCGGCCCGGGCGAGGCGCGGGCGATCTCGTCGCCCGTGAGCGAGACGAGCGAGGCGGAGGCGCCCGTCGCGGAGGCGACGACCTGCAGGAGCTCGTCGACGCCGGCGTCACCGGAGGCCGCGTCGGCCAGCAGACCGGACACTCTGTCCGCCAGTCGGATGCTCCGGAACTTCTGCTCGGTGAGGTGGGTGTTGATGCTCTCGCAGACCTGCACGAAGGGGACGCGCCGGGGCAGGGCGAGCACGGGGAGGCCGAGCTCGTCGGCCGCCGCGACGATCGGCGGCGGCACCGCGGGCAGGCGCGGCGAGAGCTCGAGAGCGAGGGCGCCGACTCCCGCGTCGACCAGAGACCGCACGTACTCGCGGCACTCCGCCGGGTCCTGGTCGGTCGAGAGGAGCGCGCCCTCCATCAGGAGCAGCTCGCCTCCGAGGAGGAGGGGCGCGATGTCGAGCTGCTCGCTCGTGTGGGCCCAGCGGATCACGGCGCGCTCGGCGGCCGCGTGCCCGGCGGCCACCACCGGGAGCATGGCGGCGAGGCGCGGATCCCGCATCGCGTCCGACAGCAGGTAGGCCATACAGAACGTCCTCTCGCGTCACGGCGAATTTACACGCGGACGCGCCGCCCGAAACGGGTCCGCACGAGAGTGGAGCCTCACCGGGCGCCCCGCCCTCCCCTTCATCCCCCTCCCCGAGAGGATCCGCCATGAGCACCGACACCCTGCACGGCACCGCCGACGCCGAGGACGCGCTGAGTCCCCTGCCCGACTCCCGGCGCACCGCCCGGCTCGACGGGCAGTTCTGGATCTGGGCCGGCGCCAACATCGCCCCCATCAACTGGGTGCTCGGCGCCCTCGGCGTGAACATGGGCCTCGGCCTGGCGGACACCGTCACCGTCCTCGTGCTCGGCAACGTGGTCGGGATGGCGGTGTTCGGCTTCTTCGTCCTCCTCGGCCAGCGGACGGGGGCGACCGGGATGCTCGTGGGACGGGCGATCTTCGGCCGGCGCGGCAACTACGTCCCGGCCGCGATCCAGGCCGTGGTCGTGATCGGCTGGTGCGCCATCAACACCTGGATCGTCCTCGACCTGGTCATCGCGCTCCTCGGCTCCGTCGGCGTCGTCGACCCGGAGCAGGCGAACGTCGGCTGGAAGATCGCGGTGGCGGCGGTGATCATGGCGGTGCAGGTCGCGATCTCCTTCCTCGGCTACCGCGCGATCGCCGCCTTCGAGCGCTGGACCGTGCCGCCGACCCTCCTGGTGCTGGCGATCATGTCGGTCGTCGCCTGGTTCTTCCTCGACATCGACTGGTCCTACGCCGGCCCCGCGGAGGGCGCGCTCACCGGAGGCGACCGCATCGCGGCCATGTCCATCGTGATGACCGCCATCGGCATCGGCTGGGGCCTCACCTGGCTCGCCTACGCCGGCGACTACTCCCGCTTCGTCGGCCCCCGCTCCTCGAAGCGGGGGCTCTACCTCGCCAGCGTCCTCGGCCAGTTCATCCCGGTGGTCTGGCTCGGCGTCCTCGGCGCGACCCTCGCGACGAAGAACGGCTCCGTGGATCCCGGGGAGCTGATCGTCGAGAACTTCGGCGCCCTCGCGATCCCCGTGCTGCTCCTGGTGGTGCACGGTCCGATCGCGACCAACGTCCTGAACATCTACTCGTTCGGCATGGCGACCCAGGCCCTCGACATCAGGCTCGGGCGCCGGGCGCTCAGCCTCATCGTCGGCGTGCTGGCCTTCGCGGCCGCGGTGTTCTTCGTCTTCCAGGACGACCTCGCCACCACGCTCGACGCGTGGCTGGTCGGCCTCGTCGGCTGGGTCGCCCCGTGGGGTGCGATCGTGCTGGTGCACTACACGGTGTTCGAGCCGCGCGTCCGCTCGTTCGGGCACCTGTTCGCCCCGGTCGGCTCGCCGCTGCTGCCGGACGTCCGCTGGCGGGCGCTGCTCTCCTTCGCGATCGGCGCGACCCTGACCTGGCTGTTCATGAACGGCTCGGTGCCCGCCCTGCAGGGTCCGGCCGCGACCGCCCTCGGCGGCGTCGACGTCTCGTGGCTCGCGGGCGGAGTCTCGGCCGGCATCGCCTACCTCCTGCTCGGCCGGGACGCTCCCGCCTGGGTCGAGCGCCGGGAGTCGGCCGCGCCGGTCGCCGCGGAGCCCGAGCCCGTCCGCGGCTGAACCCGAGCCCCTCCGAGGGCCGGCCCCCTCGCGAGCCGGCCCGCCCCGTCCCACCCCGCACCACGAACGGAACCGCCATGCCCCTCTTCCTCTCCGACGCCGCCGTGATCACCATGGACCCGGTCTCGGGCGCCGTCCCGATCACGGCGAGCATCCGCATCGTCGACGAGCTGATCGTCGCGATCGGCCCGGGCCTCGTCCCCGAGCCGGGCGACGAGGTGATCGACGGGCGCGACCGCCTGGTGGTCCCCGGCTTCGTCAACGCCCACACCCACTCGTGGGAGTACCTCTACAAGGGCCGCTACGACAACCTGCCGCTCGAGCTGTGGATGCTGCTGTCGTACCCGATCCTCGGGAACAGCCGCGTCGCTCCGGATCTGGTGCGGCTGCGCTCGTCGCTCTTCGCCCTCGAATCGCTGAAGGCCGGGGTCACGACCCTGGTCGACGACGTGCTCGAGAACCCGGACCAGGACGCGGAGCAGCTCGCCGCGGTCTTCGACGCGTACGACGAGATCGGAGTCCGCGCCAACATCTCGGGCCACGTGATCAGCAGGCCCTTCCACGAGACGATGCCGTTCCTCGAGGAGTACGTGCCCGCGGAGATCCTCGACCAAGCGCGGTCGGCGTCGCGCCCGACGACGGAGGGCTACCTCGCCTTCAGCCGCGAGGCGTTCGCGACCCAGCACGGGAGGGGAGGCGGGCGGCTGCGCTACATGGTCGCCCCGTCCGCTCCTCAGCGGTGCGGGCCCGAGCTGCTCGTGGGGGCGACCGAGCTGGCGCTCGAGCACGGGGCGGAGTGCCACATCCACGTCCTCGAGACGAAGACGCAGCTGGTGACCGGCGAGTTGTCCTACGGCTCGACCCTGGTCGAGTACATGGAGCGGATCGGCGCGCTCTCGCCGAACACGACCTTCGCCCACGGGATCTGGCTCACCGACTCCGACATGGAGCGGATCGCCGCCGCCGGCACGTCCGTCTCGCACAACCCGATCTCGAACCTCAAGCTCGGCTCGGGCATCGCCCCGTGGCGCGCGCTGCACGACGCGGGCGTGAACCTCGGCCTCGGCACCGACGGCTGCTCGAGCAGCGACTCTCCGCGCATGCTCGACGTCGTGAAGGCCGCGGCGCTCCTGCACAAGGTCACGGATCCGGACATCGCCACCTGGCCGACCGTGTCCGAGGTGCTCACGGCCGGAACGATCGGAGGCGCGCGCAGCGCCGTGCTCGACGACGTCACCGGCAGCATCGAGGTCGGCAAGCAGGCCGACCTCGTCGTCTACGACCTCGAGACGCTGAACTTCACCCCGCGCCAGCGGCTCGAGAACCAGCTCGTCTACTCCGAGAACGGCTCGTCGATCGACACCGTGATCGTCGCGGGCCGGGTCGTCGTCTCGAAGGGCGTCTCGACCACCGTCGACGAGGCGGCCCTCCGCGCGGATCTCGCCGCGCAGCTGGGGGAGATCGTGGCCTGGCAGGACTCGCTGGACCGCACGAACGGCGTGCTCACCGAGCCGTTCCGGCGGATGTACGAGCGGGCGATGCGGCACGACGCCCCCGTCGACCGCTTCAGCGGCCGCCGGCTGGTCTGAGGGCGGTCCGGCTCCCGGCGGACGCTCGGCCGACTTCCGGCCCGGCACACGGACGGGCGGGGGCGCGGCTCCAGTAGGTTGCGCACATGAGGTGGCGAGCGGGAGCGGTGGCGGTGCTCGTCCTCGCGCTCGCCGGGTGCACCGCGCCGGCCGACCCCGAGCCGACGACCGGGCCCACGACCGCCCCCGTCTCCGGGCCGGTGGTCGGCGGCTACGGCGACCTGCACGTCGCGCCCGACGGGTCGATGATGTTCTGCTACTCCGACCCCGACCCGGGATTCACGGGCGTCTGGCGCGAGTGCCAGGACGGGATCCGCACTGTGGGCGTCGACCCGGCCGCGATCGATGCGACCCTCGGGGAGACGGCGACGGCCGATCCGGGCGGGCACCGCTGGGTCGGCGCGGCGGCCGGGAAGCGCACCACCGAGGACGGCACCGACGTCTACACGGTCTTCCTCGCGGGGACCCGCACGGACGACGCGTTCACCGTGACCGCGGTCGGCGAGGGCTCCTACCGCGTGCCGTCCGAGTACCAGGAGCTGCAGCCGGGAGTGCCGGGCGGGTTCCTGGTGCGGCTCGAGCCGATCGGCTGAACGGGGGCGCCGGCGCAGGTGGAGGAGCCGAGCGGGGTGCAGCGGCCGGGAGGGGCGGAGCCGGCGGACTCGCGCACCCCCTCCGCCCGACCCTCACAGCGGGCGCGGCCGGTACCGCTCGATCAGCGCGTCGAACAGGCCGTTCATCCGCTCGTCGACCACGCGGCGCGACTCGTCGGCGTCGTACCACTCCACGATCTCGCGGGCGCCGTCGCGGAAGCGCACCGAGGGGGAGTACGCCGGGACGAGGCGGCGGATCTTCGCGTTGTCGAACACCATCGAGTGCGCCTTGTCGCCGATGATCCCGGCACCGAGCTCGGGGTCGGCCGCGGCGATCGCGTCGGAGGCGACGTGCACGAGGCGTGACTCGACTCCGGCCGCCGCGGCGAGGTCGCGGTGGATCTCGTCCCAGGTCGGCGTCTCGTCGCCGGTGATGTGGAACGCCTCGCCGATCGCGGCGGAGGCGCCGAGAAGACCGACCAGGCCGACAGCGACGTCGTCGGCGTGCGTGAGCGTCCAGAGCGAGGTGCCGTCGCCGAGGACGACCACCTCCTGGCCGCGGCGCATCCGGTCGACGACGGTCCAGCCTCCGTCGACGGGCAGCGCGGTGCGGTCGTAGGTGTGCGAGGGGCGGACGATCGTGACCGGGAAGCCGCTCGCGCGGTACTCGGCCACGAGCAGGTCCTCGCACGCGATCTTGTCGCGGGAGTACTGCCAGTAGGGGTTCCGGAGCGGAGTCGACTCGGTGACCGGGAGGCTGCGCGGCGGCTTCTGGTAGGCCGAGGCCGAGCTGATGAAGACGTACTGGCCCGTGCGGCCGGCGAACAGGTCGATGTCCTGCTGCACGTGCTCAGGCGTGAAGGCGACGAAGTCGATCACGGCGTCGAAGCTCCGGTCGCCGAGGGCGGCGGTGACGGAGTCGCGGTCGCGGCCGTCGGCCTGCACCTCGCGGACGCCGTCGGGCAGCGGGCGGAGCGACGTCCGCCCCCTGTTCAGCACGGTCACGTCGTGGCCGAGCCGCAGCGCCTCGCGGACGCAGGCGGCGCTGATGATGCCCGTCCCGCCGATGAACAGCACGCTGAGCGACATGGATCCTCCTCCGGCGGCGCCCGCGGCGGACGCCTCCCGATCCGATTCCCCCACATCGGGGCGCCGCACGCGAGTCCCTTGACCCGGCTACCGCTCGACGGGACGCCGGTGCTCGTCCTCCGGCTCGGGGGCGAGCAGCGCCTCCGGAGCGGCCGCCACGGTCGGCACGTCGGGTGCCGTCCGCTGCTCGAGGGAGCGCCCCCAGGCCGTGCCCGCGAGGATCAGCGCGATGCCGAGGAAGCCGACCGGCGCGATCGGGTCGCGGGCGAGCGCGACTCCGACGACCGCGGCCCACACCGGCTCGGTGCCCAGCAGGAGGCTGACGCGGGAGGGGGAGGTGCGGCGGACCGCCCACGTCTGCACGAGGAAGCCGAAGACGGTGCAGACCAGGACGAGGTAGAGGAACAGGCCGGCGCCCACGGGGTCGAGCCCCGCGACGTACTCGGGGATCGGCACGCCGACGACGAGCGACGCGGCGCTGAAGACGACGGCGCAGGTGCCGAGCTGCACCGTGGTCAGGCGGAGGGAGTCCATCGGCGCCCGCGCCGAGAGGCGGTGCATCGACGTGACGTGCACGGCCCGCACGACGGCGGCGCCGAGGATCAGCAGGTCACCGGGGGAGAGCGGGCGGAGGGCGCCGTTGCCCGCGAGCAGCGCGACCCCGACGACCGCGACGAGGCATGCGAGCAGGAAGCGGCCCGGGAGCCGGCGCTTCGAGACGGCGGAGTCGAGGATCGGCGTGATCACGATCGTCAGGCTGATGATGAGGCCCGCGTTGGTGGCGGAGGTGCCGGCGATGCCGTAGGTCTCGAGCGCGAAGATCGTCGCGAGCAGCGCCCCGATGGTCACGCCGACCCGCCACTCCGCCGCGGTGATCCGGTGCCGCCGCGCCGCGACGATCACGGCCAGGCACAGCGCGGCGAGGGTCATCCGCGAGCCGAGCAGCGCCATCACGCTCAAGTCGGTGACGAGCTCCTTCGCCGCGAAGTAGGTCGAGCCCCAGGAGGCGGCGACCACGAGCAGGAGGAGGTCGACCCGGAAGCGGGAGAGGAGAGCGCGCACGGCTCATCGTGGCGGCACGGAGACCCGAAGGACAAGACTGCATCTTCTTCGCCGACGCGTAAGTTGGAACTCATGGAACTCGGACAGCTCAGGGCTCTGCGGGAGCTCGGCGAGCGCGGGAGCATCGCCGCCGTCGCCGCCGCGATGCGGGTGTCCCCCTCCTCCGTCTCGCAGCAGATCAGCGCGCTGCAGCGCCGCACTCCGACGGCGCTGACCTTCCGCGACGGGCGCCGGACCGCGCTGACCCCCGCCGGCCGCGCTCTCGCGGCGGCCGTGGTCGAGGTGGAGGTGGCGCTCGAGCGCGCGGCCCGGGCGGTCGCGGACTTCGAGGGGGAGCCGAGCGGCACCGTCTCGGTCGCCGCGTTCCACAGCGCGGGGCTGGCGATGTTCGGCCCGCTGCTGGAGGCGCTGCGCGCACCGGGTCGGCCGGGCGTCGCGCTCGCCGACTTCGACGTGGCGCAGAGCGCCTTCGCCGGGCTGACCGCGGATCACGACCTGGTCGTCGCGCACCGGCTCGCCGGCAGCGCCGAGTGGCCCGGGACCGTGCGCTCCACGCCCCTCCTCTTCGAGCCGCTCGACCTCGCGCTCCGCCGCGACCATCCGCTCGCCGCGAAGGACGTCGTCCGTCCCGCCGACCTCCGCGACGAGGAGTGGGTCGCGGTGCACGAGGGCTTCCCCCTGGAGCGGGCGATCGACGCCATCGCGGTCCTCGCGGGCGGCGACGCGCGCATCCCGCACCGGATCAACGACTTCCTGGTCGCGGCGGCGGTCGTGTCGGCGGGCGACGGCGTCGCGCTGCTGCCGCGGTACACGACCGACTTGCGGCGCACGCCGGAGGTGGTGCTGCGGCCGCTCGGGATCCCGGGGCTCGGCCGTCACATCGACTGCCTCGCCCGGCCCGAGACGCTGGAGCGCTCGGCCGTGCGGGCCGTGCTCGAGCAGCTGACCGGGATCGCCGCGGGGCTCGCCGCCGCGCCGTAGCATCGTGCCGTGCACCGCCTGATCGAGACCACGGCCGGAGACCCGGCAGCCACGGACCTCTTCGCCCTGCAGGAGGCCGACCTCCTCGCCCGCTACGGCGGCGACGACACCGGTCCGCGTCCGCCCGCCGACGCTCCGACCCTGCTGCTCGAGGTCGACGGCGGGCTCGTCGGCTGCGTGGCGCTCGCGGTCGAGGACGGGATCGGCGAGATCAAGCGGATGTTCGTGGTGAGCGCCGCGCGGGGCCGCGGGCTCAGTCGCGTGCTGCTCGCCGGCGTCGAGCGGCTGGCGGCCCGCGAGGGCGTGGAGCTGCTCCGACTGGTCACCGGCACGGAGCAGCCGGAAGCGATGGCGCTCTACGCGAGCGCCGGCTACGACCCGATCGCGGGCTACGGCTACTGGGGCGACGAGCCGAGCGCGCGCTGCTACGCGAAGCGGCTCGACCGCGAGGCGCTGCTCGCCGACGCGGGCTGACGCCGGGCTGGCGCTGGGCTGATGCCGGGCTGGCCGTTCGGCCGTCGGGGCGTGACGCCGGGCTGACGCCGGGCTGCCCGTTCGGCCGTCGCGGGCCGGCGCCGGACTGACGTCGGGTTCTGCGCTCGGCCGTCGCGGGCTCTCCGGGCCGCTCGGTCCGGGGTGCTCGCGAGTCGGGCCGCCCGCTCGGAGGGTCCGTATCGGCGAGTCCGACGGGGCATCTGTGACGTCGTCCACGACTGGTCGGCGCTGCGGAGAAGCTGCTGAGGATGAGGCGCGGGAGGCGCGGCGCGCCGCCTCAGGGCAGGTTCGCGCCAGAGCGGCCTCGAGCGGCGTGCCCCGTCGCGGAGCAGGCGACTCTGTCGGAGCGGCACGGGCATCCTCCCGCGCCTCTCACCCGACTCTGCCCCCGATACCCAGGGGTGCACGATGACAGAAGGACTCCGATGCAGAACGAAGACACCAGCACGCCGACCGGCGCCCCCGATCGTCTGACCCAGCGCCGAACCGTGGTGAAGGGCGCCGCATGGGCGATTCCTGTTGTGGCCGCCTCGATCGCCGCTCCGATGGCGTCGGCCTCAACCGCCCCCCAGTGCGCCCTGCAGGACGCGCAGCGCATCGACGCCACCTCGACCACCGCGCTCGCGGCCCGGACGATCCCCGTGCCCGCGGGAACCCAGTGGGTCCGCTTCACGGCGGTCGGCGGAGACGGCGGCGGCGTCCGCACCGGGTCGGACGTCACCAGCGCCGGTGCGCGGGTGACGGGCACCATCCCCGTCGACGCGCTCGGCGGAGCGTCCGAGATCGTCATCACCGCGGGCTCGGGCGGCAGCAACCAGGCCGGCGGCCGGGGGCTCGGCAACGGCGGGGCTCCGGGCACTCCGGGCTACATCGGCTCCGGAGGAGGGGGCGGGGCCAGCGGGATCACCGCCGCGGGCTCCCTGCTCGTCATCGCGGGCGGCGGCGGCGGTAGCGCAGCCGGCTTCACCTCGAACGACTTCACCCGGTCCGCCCGCGTCGGGCCGAACGCGGGGTCCGGCGGTCCCGCCGGCGGCTCCGGCTACGAGAGCGCCGTCTCGCGCGCGGACAGCAGCACCGGCTCCACCGAGCAGGCCCGGAGCACTGGCGGAAGCCAGACCGGGCCGGGGCAGCCCGGTGTGACGACGGTCAACGTGACCGAGACGGTTCTCGGCAGCCCGGGCTCCGGGCGCGACGGCGGTGCCGGCGCAGCCAGGACGAACGCGAGCCGCCAGGTGACCTACGCGTCCGGTGGTGGCGGCGGCGGCTACTTCGGCGGTGCCGGCGGCGGCACCTCCCTGTGGGTGCGCGGTGGCGGCTCCTACGCGGCCAACGCGTCGACGGGCGCAGGAGGCAGCAGCTTCGCCGCGTCCGGCGTGACCGTCGAGAACTCCGACGTCGACACCCGTTCGCAGACGATGGGCTACGTGGAGGTCGCCTTCTTCGTCTGCGAGTAGCGCCTGCCCGAAGGCCAGGTGAGCCTCCGTGGTCGCACGCTCCGGCGTGCGACCACGGAGGCTCGTCGTCGTCACCGTCCGCTCCACGTCGTCCCCGTCCTCCTGATGTCTCATCACCATATCAGTATGGGACAGGAGGCGCCAGCCCTCACTCCTCCTGCGGCTCCGCGCCGTCGTGCTGCAGGCGCACCAGGACGCGGCGGAGGTGCATCGCCGCGAGGACGCCGGGCCCGAGGGTCCGGGAGGTCGCGGCGGTCCGCTCGTCGACGACCTGCACGAGGTGCCGGATCGCGCGGGCCGCGCCCCCGATCGCCCGGTGCGCGGCGGGGGAGCCGGCGTCGTCGCGGTCGATCGCGTCGGCGACCGCCCGGCAGGCCTCGCTCAGCGGCGGGCCGAGGGCCGGATCGAACGGGAGCGCGCCCGGCCGCTCCCAGATGGTGTCCGCGAGGGCGCCGCTCAGATCGCGGACGTGGAAGAGGATCGCGTCGAGCGTCTCGAGGCGGAGGTGGTCGGGTCGGGAGTCGCGCCGGTGCAGCAGCGCGCGCGGGTTGCCCTTGCGGCTCTCGTCCGCGTCCGCGAGGGCCGCGCGGACCTCCTCCGCCGTCCGGGCCAGCTCCTCGCCGTTGCGCGCCCACGCCTCGTGCTCGGGCGGCCACGTCTCCTCGAGCGCGGCGGCCAGCTGGCGCAGGTGCTCCGCGAGCTCGCGCTGGAACGCGTCGACCCGGGCGGACGCCGCCTCGACGGTGAGCCCGGGGGCGACGACCACGTTCACCAGCAGCCCCACCGCCACGCCCACCGCCATCTGCACGAGGTAGCCGAGGGAGTAGTCCTCGGCGTCGGCCCCGCCGATGATCAGCACGAAGAGGGCCGCCATCGGCACGTACTCGCGGCCCGCGCCGAACCACCCCGTCCCCGAGAGGACCACGCCGATCCCGACGACGAGCGGGATCGTCCACCAGGTCGGGCCGACGGTGACCACCACGAGGGCGGCGAGCCCGATCCCCGCCGCCAGGCCGAGCAGGGTCTGCAGTCCGGTGCGGACCGAGCCCATCAGGGTCGGGTACATGCTGACCAGGGCGCCGAGCGGCGCGTAGTACGGGTACTGCTCCGCGACTCCGGGAGCGAGCGGCGCGACGGCCCAGGCGATGCCGACCGCCAGCGCCGTCTTGAGAGCCAGCATCAGGCGCGAGCCGGTGACCGCCTCCCGCCAGGCGAGGGCGGCGCGGGACGTCCGGGTGCGGGGCATCCCGGCACCCTAGGCGAGGGGCGCGGCCCGTCTCTCCCCTCTTGACAGCGGCGGCGGAGGTGCGGAGTGGCGGCAGAGGAGGGCCGGGAACGGCGGCTCGGGAAGGCAGTGCTGTTCGCAACTCAAGGGCGAACGTCCTATCCGGCCCTCCTGATCCGCGCCGTTCCGCGGGGCACCGCGAATCCTTCCTCCGTGACGAACGCGACCGCGGGGACCGCAGGTGCCGCGAGCCGATGCCACCCCCTCTGACGGGGGCCGTTGAGTTTGCGCAAACGTCCTGTTACCGTGAACAAACCGTGCAGCCGGCGGCGTCGGAGACCTCGAGGTGGAGGTCGCGCCGGATCCTGCGAGTCACGGCCAGTCCTTCTCCGAGGTCCACCGGGCCTCTCTCCGCGGCGCCCTCCGGCGCCTCTCTCCGCGGCGCCCTCCGGCGCCTCCCCGGAGCCCTCCGCCCCCGGGGGCGCGCCGCTCACGGTGCGTCTCCGGGCCCCACGCCGCCCCCTGACGATGGAGTCACGATGACGACCGCACCGACGCCCGCCGACACCGAGCGCCCCCGATCCGCGGGGCTCCGGCGCCGCCTCACGGCCGGGCTGCTGATCCTGCTCGCCGCGGTGGTGGCCCTGCCCTTCACCGCCGCCTCCCCGGCCGTCGCCCTCGGCGAGCCGACCTTCACCAACCCGATCGCTCCGGACACCGCCGATCCCACGATCGAGTTCCACGACGGCAACTACTACATGGTCGCGACGACCTGGGACAACCGCGTCGTGATGCGGAAGGCGCCCACCCTCGCGGCGCTCGGCACCACCGCCCCGACCACCGTCTACACCGACACGAACCCCGGCCGGAACGCCAACATGTGGGCGCCGGAGCTGCAGCGGCTCCAGGGCCCGAACGGCTGGCGCTGGTACCTCATGTACACGATGGGGACCGCGGGGAACTTCGACGGCCAGCACCTGCAGGTGATCGAGAGCGCCGGGGACGACCCGATGGGCCCGTACACCTACAAGGGCCGCCCCGTGCCGACCGACCGGTGGAACATCGACGGCGCGTACCTGGAGCTGAACGGCGAGCTGTTCATGACCTGGTCCGAGTTCCAGCCCGGGAACGGCCTCCAGAGCAACTACATCGCCCGGATGTCGGACCCGTGGACCGCGACCAGCACCGGCACCGTCCTCTCGGAGCCGGTCGAGCCGTGGGAGACCATCGGCATGCCCGTCAACGAGGGACCGATCCCGCTGCAGAAGGACGGCCGCACCTGGATCGTCTACTCGGCGAGCTTCTGCGGCACCGAGGACTACCAGCTGGGCACCCTCGAGTACGACGGCACCGGCGACCCGGTTCTCGCTTCCTCCTGGACCAAGAGCGACGGACCCGTCTTCTCGAAGGCGAACGGCGAGTACGGCACCGGTCACAACGACTTCTTCGACTCGCCCGACGGCACCGAGACCTGGAACCTGTACCACGCGAACCCCGGCCCGAACGACGGCTGCAGCCGCCAGCGCTCGGCCCGCGCGCACATCGTGGAGTGGACGGCGACCGGCGAGCCCGACTTCGGCGCTCCGCTCGGCACCGCGGCCCGCATCCCCGTCCCCAGCGGCGAGAACGCCCCGATCACCGCTCGCGTCGAGGGCGCCCCGTGGCAGCTCGTCAGCCGCAGCACCGGCCTCTGCGCCACCGTCTCCTCCGCGCAGAGCGGTGACGGCGCCGGCGTCGTGCAGGGCTCCTGCTCGACCCCGCGCGCGAACTGGATGCTCGACGCCACCGGCGAGGGCACCCTCCGCGTGATGAACGCCTCGAGCGGCAAGGCGCTCGGACCGGTCGGCTGCGCCACCGGAACCGCCGGGCTCCAGCAGTCCGCATGGCTCACCACGAGCTGCCAGCAGTGGACGGTCGCCCCGGCCACCGGCGGCTACTCGACCCTGACGAACCGCACCAGCGGCAAGCTGCTGGAGGCGTCCGGCTCGACCGTCCGCCAGGCGGCCGCCACCTCCGCCGCGGCTCAGGAGTGGGTGCTGCGCCCCGCCGGACCCGTCGCCGTCACGTCCTTCGTCACCGGCAAGTCCTTCGACCTGCCGAACTGCTCCACGGCCGACGGCGCCCTGCTCCAGCAGCAGGACTGGCTCGGCTCGCCCTGCCAGCGCGTCACCTTCGGCTCCGCCGCCGACGGCGCGCTCGAGATGCACCCCGTCTCGGCCGCCGCCAAGTGCCTCGCGGTCACCGGAGGCTCCACCGCCGACGGCGCGACCGTCACCCAGGGCGCGTGCGGCGTCACGGGCAGCAGCTGGCGCCTCCGCCCGGGCAACGACGGCACCGTCGAGCTGCGGGCCGCGCACAGCGGCAAGGCGCTCGACCTGTCGAACTGCTCCGCGCAGAACGGAACCAGGATCGGTCAGTGGAGCGTCCTGAACAACGACTGCCAGCGCTTCCGCGTCTCGCTCGGCGCCCCGGCGTCGACGGTGCCGCTGCAGCCGGTGGCGACCTCGGCCGCGCGGTGCGTCGCCGGCAAGGTCGTCGTCACCACGGTCGTGAGGAACGCGGACGACCTGCCCGTCGACGTCACGATCGGCACCGGTACCGCGGCGAAGCGGGTCACCGCGCTCGCCGGCGGAGTGAGCACGTCGACCGCCGTGACGACCCGTCAGACGAGCGTCCCGGCCGGATCCACGACGGTCGCCGTCGCGGGCACCGACGACGCCGGCCGCACCGCGACCGTCACCGCGAGCCACCCCGCGCTCACCTGCGGCTGACCCCCTCCTGCCGGTCGAGCAGCCGGCGCAGCGGCGTATCGAGACCTCCTGCTCCGTGCACGGGTCTCGATACGCCCCTCACGGGGCTCCGCACCAGCAAGGACTCCGCCGTCTGAGCCGCCCCCTCTGCCGGTCGAGCAGCCGCTCAGCGGCGTGTCGGGACCCCCGTGCTCCGCACGCAGGTCCCGACACGTCCCTGACGGCGCTGCTCGACCCAGCAGGGCCCTGCACCCCGAGACCCTCCCCTCGAACAGCACCACTCCACTGAAGGAGCACCATGCCCCCCACCACCACACCCGCGCGGCGAGCGCCGCTGCGCGCAGCGCTCGCCGCGCTCGGCCTCGGAGCAGTGCTGCTCTCGGGCCTCGTCGCCCCTGCTCCGGCCGCGCAGGCGGCCGATGCCGTGATCCCGCAGCAGGGCCTCCTCGCCGACTACCGGTTCACCCAGACCACCGGCAGCACGGTCCCGAACACCGTGAGCGGAGGCGTGGGAGCCGCCACCGTCCGCAACGCGACCGACGCGCTCTGGACCGGCACGTCGCTCCGCCTCACCGGCGGCCCCAAGAGCAGCACCACGGCCCCCTGGGTGCAGCTGCCCGCGAACCTGCTGACCGGCCGCTCGTCGGCCACCGTCACGATCGAGACCCGCGCCGACGCGTCGATGCTCTCGAACTTCCACTTCCTGTGGAACATCGGCAGCGACAGCACGAACCAGTACTGGTTCGCGTCCGTCCGCGACCGCGTGCGCACCGCGATCACGACCAGCGGAGGGAACGGCGAGAACAACGCCCGCAGCGCCTCCGCCCTCACCGCCGACCGCTGGTACAGCCTCACCTCGGTGATCGACGGCAGCGCCGGCACGATCTCGTTCTTCGTCGACGGCGTCCGGGTCGCCTCGGCGCCCACCGCCCTGCGCCCCTCGTCGGTGGCCGACCAGTCGCTGAACACGATCGGCCGCGCACCGTACCCCGACCCGTTCTACACGGGCGAGGTCTCGGCGTTCCGCGTCTACGACCGCGCGCTCACCGGGGCGGAGGTGGTGGCCGTGTCGACCGTCGACGCGAAGCCGCACGCCTCCACGTTCTCCCCGATCGCCGCCGCCGTGCTGGCCGGGGTCGCCCCGCTCACCGTCGACGACTCGACCACGAACCTGCCCGACTACGGGGGAGCGGTGACCTGGTCCTCCAGCGACCCGACCCTGCGCGTCTCGGCCGACGGCCGCACCCTCAGCGCCGACCGCCCCGCCGTGGGCCAGGCCGCGCGCGCCTCGACGCTCACCGCGACGGCGTCGATCCGCGGAGTCGTGCAGACCCGCTCGATCGCCGTGACCGTCGAGCCGCAGGTCGGCGTCGACACCCCCTACGGCTACCTGATGGTCCACTTCGTCGAGGACTCCGAGGGCTACGCCGAGAAGATCTACCTCGACGTCTCCCGCGGCGACGACCCCGAGAAGTGGGACCCGCTGAACGGCGCGAAGCCGATCCTGGCCTCCGACCTCGGCACCACCGGCGTCCGGGACCCGTACCTGACCTACAACCCCGACACGAAGAAGTACTACATCATCGCCACGGACCTCCGCGTCTTCGGCGGCGACCGGGGCCCCAGCACCTGCGACACCTGGTGCTACTGGACCACCGAGGGCAGCACGAAGATGAACGTCTGGGAGTCGAGCGACCTCGTGTCGTGGAGCGACGTCCGCCAGTTCGACGTGGCGCTCGACGCCGCGGGGACGAAGAAGCTCGAAGCCGGCATGATGTGGGCTCCCGAGGCCACGTGGGTGCCGGACTACGCGGGACCCGGCAAGGGCGCGTTCGTCGTCTACTGGTCCTCGACGGTCTACCCGACCGCGGCGCACACGCCGGGCACCGGATCCTCCCGCGTGCTCTGGGGAGCGACCACGGACTTCACGCAGGCCACCTACTCGTACGGCGGCACCTTCATCGACACCGGGGCCGACACGATCGACACCACGCTGATCCAGGACTCCGGCACGACCTACCGGATCTCGAAGGACAACGGCACCGGCAAGGGCATCTACATGGAGTCGACCACCTCGGCGACCTGGTGGCTGCCGACGACCTCGTGGACGCAGATCCAGTCGCGCATCGGCGCGGTGTGGTCCGGCGGCGACCCCGGCGGGGTCGAGGGCCCCGCGGTGTTCAAGGACCACGGCGAGGACACCTGGTACCTGTATGTCGACGTGATCCCCGCGACCGGCTACAGGCCGATGGTGACGAACGACCTCGACGCGGGCTGGACCCAGCTGACCGACCCGGGCTTCTCGCTCGCCTCGTCGACCAAGCACGGCGGCATCGTCTCGCTGACCGCGGGGCAGTACGCCGAGGTCCGCTCGGCCGACGCCGCCTCCGCGGTCCGCTCGGACCTCGGCGAGGTGACGGTCGCCTCCGGCGGCGACGCCGCGGCGGCTCTGCCCGCCCGCGCCGACGTCGTGCTCGCCTACAACCGCGGCACCGCCTCGCAGCCGGTCACCTGGAACACCTCCGCGGTGGCGACGGCGCCCGGCCGCTACTCCGTCACCGGAGTCGTCCGCACGATCGGTGCGAACGACAACCAGTGGGTGGGCGCGAACGGATCGACGGCCTACAACGCCGCCGACCGCCGGCTCTCGAGCTCCACGGCCGTCACGGTCACCGCGACCGTGGTGGTGACGGCACCGACCTCGACGCTCACCGCGTCCACCCGCTGCGTCGCGGGCAGGGTCGTCCTCTCCGGAGTGGTGAAGAACACGGGCACGACGCCCCTCTCGGTCGTCATCCGCTCGCCGTTCGGCGCCTCGCAGACGCTGACCGCCGCCCCCGGCGCCAGCGCCTCGGCCGCCTTCACCACCCGCCAGGCCTCCGTCCCGGCCGCCTCGCTCACCGCGGGCGCCCTGACCGCGGCCTACCCGGCGCGCACCTGCTGACGCACGCGCGCCGCTGACGCCGAGACGGCCCGCCCCCGCCGAGACACCGCCCCACCGCGGTGCCCCGGCCGGGAGCGGGCCGTCTCGGCGTCGAGCGCCTCAGCGCTCCGCGCGGGCCGCCCCACATCCCGGCACGGCAGGCTGTACGGATGAGCGCGCCTGGAAACACCGATCCCCTCGACCGCGTCCGCGTGCGCGGCGCCCGCGAGAACAACCTCCGGAGCATCGACGTCGACGTGCCGCGCGACGCCCTCGTCGCCTTCACGGGGGTCTCCGGATCGGGCAAGAGCTCGCTCGCCTTCGGCACGCTCTACGCGGAGGCGCAGCGCCGCTACTTCGAGTCGGTCGCTCCCTACGCGCGGCGGCTGATCGACCAGGTCGGCGTGCCGGACGTCGACTCGATCGAGGGCCTGCCGCCGGCCGTCGCCCTCCCGCAGCGGCGCTCCGGAGGCTCGGCCCGCTCCACGGTCGGCAGTGCGACGACGCTCTCGAGCGTGGTGCGGATGGTGTTCTCGCGCATCGGCGCCTACCCCGAGGGCGCGCCGATGCTGCTCGCAGAGGACTTCTCGGCCAACACCGTGCAGGGCGCGTGCCCCAGCTGCCACGGCATCGGCCGGGTCTACGACGTCCCCGACGAGCTGATGGTGCCGGACGACTCCCTCTCGATCCGCGACGGGGCGCTCGCCGCCTGGCCGACCGCCTGGCACGGCAAGCAGCTGCGCGACAGCCTGATCTCGCTCGGACACGACATCGACGCTCCGTGGCGCGACCTGCCCGCGGAGGACCGCGACTGGATCCTGCACACTCCCGACTCCCCGCAGGTTCCCGTGTGGACCGACCGCTCGCCCGCGGAGGTGCGCGCGTCCGTGGCCGCCGGGGACGAGCCGCGCTACATGAGCACGTTCCTCGGGGTGCGCCGCTATGTGCTCGACACCTTCGCCGGCTCGAAGAGCGCCCGGATGCGCGAGCGCGCGGCCTCGTTCGTCGTCAGCGTCGCGTGCCCGGTGTGCGGCGGCCGGAGGCTGAAGCCCGACGCGCTCGCCGTCACCTTCGAGGGGCTCGACATCACCGAGCTGTCGGCGCTCCCGCTCGAGGAGCTGGTCGTCGTCGCGCGGCGCGTGCTGGAGCCCGGCTGGACCCCGGCCGACGGCGCTCCGCAGACCCGCCTGGCCGCGCAGCGGCTGGTCGAGGACCTCGTCGCCCGCCTCGCGCCGATCGTCGACCTGGGCCTCGGCCACCTCTCGCTCGACCGCTCCACGCCGACGCTCTCCTCGGGGGAGCTCCAGCGGATGCGCCTCGCGACGCAGGTGCTCTCGGGCCTCTTCGGCGTCGTCTTCGTGCTCGACGAGCCGTCCACGGGCCTGCACCCCGCCGACACGGAGGCGCTGCTCGGCATCCTGCGGACCCTGCGGGCGACCGGCAACACCGTCTTCTTCGTCGAGCACTCCCTCGACGTCATCCGCGAGGCCGACTGGATCGTCGACATCGGCCCGGGCGCGGGGTCGGGGGGCGGCACCGTCGTCTACTCCGGCCCGCTCGACGGCCTGCCGGGCGCCCGCGACTCCGTCACCCGCCGCTACCTCTTCCCCGAGGGCGACCCGGCGCCGCTGCGCTCCCGCCGCACCGCGGAGCAGTGGATCGAGCTCGCCGGCGTCTCGCGGCACACCCTCGACGACCTCTCCGTCGCGTTCCCGGTCGGGGTTCTCACCGCGGTCACCGGCGTCTCCGGATCGGGCAAGTCGACGCTCGTGAACCAGGCGCTGCCCGATCTGCTGCGCGCCTCGCTCCGAGCCGACGTCGCCGAGGACGCGCCGGCCGAGGAGGGCGGGGAGGCGGACCCGCTGCTCGACGCGGCCGCGGCGGCGACCCGCGGCACCGCCTCCGGGCCCGCGGACCGCCTGCGCCGCGTGGTGCAGGTGACCCAGACCCCGATCGGCCGGACCTCGCGCTCGAACGTCGCGACCTACACGGGCCTGTTCGACCGGGTGCGGACGCTCTTCGCGGCCACCCCGGAGGCGAAGCGCCGCCGCTTCTCGGCGAGCCGCTTCTCCTTCAACCTGCCCAGCGGGCGCTGCCCCGTCTGCAAGGGCGAGGGCTCCGTGGAGGTGGAGCTGCTGTTCCTCCCGACCGTCGAGGCGCCCTGCTCGGCGTGCGGCGGCACGCGGTACAACGACGAGACCCTCGAGGTCACCCTGGGCGGCCGGACGATCGCCGACGTCCTCGCGCTGAGCGTCGCCGATGCGCGCGAGGCCTTCGCCGAGGACCGCGAGGTCGCCCGCCACCTCGACGCGCTGGTGGACGTGGGGCTCGGCTACGTCTCGCTCGGCCAGCCGGCGCCCGAGCTGTCCGGGGGAGAGGCGCAGCGGGTGAAGCTCGCCTCGGAGCTGCGTCGCGCCCAGCGCGGGGACACGCTCTACCTGCTCGACGAGCCGACGTCGGGCCTGCACCCCGCCGACGCCGACCGCCTGCTCGAGCACCTGCAGCACCTGGTCGACGCGGGCAACACGGTGATCGTCGTCGAGCACGACATGCGCGTCGTCGCCGACGCGGACTGGGTCGTGGACCTCGGCCCGGGAGCGGGCCGGGCCGGCGGCTCGGTGGTCGCGACGGGCACTCCGGAGGAGGTCGCCGAGGCCGCGGGCAGCCGCACCGCTCCGTACCTCCGGGCGGCTCTGGACCGGCGCCGCTGAGCGCCCGAGGACCCTGTCAGTCCTCTCACCGAAACCTCACCGAAAACTAGTGTTCACGGTAACATTCGAGGCGGCCCGCCCCCCTGGGCCGGATTTCTCAACGACGAGAGGCCTTACGAATGCGACGACGACTCCCCCTGGCCACCGTGGCGGTGATGGCGCTGACGGCGGGTCTCCTGTCGGTCGGCCCCACGGCCCAGGCCGCCCCCACCACCTCGCTCGACGCCGCGAAGGTGCTCGAGCTCCCGTTCGACGGGTCGCTCGCCGACACCAGCGGTCGTGGTACCGCCCTCGGGATGCAGAAGGGCACCGCCTCCTACGGCACCGGCCTGAACGGCCGGGCGTTCGAGTTCACCGGATCGAACGCGATCTCGCTCGGCACTGCGGCGGCGCTGCAGCCCGCCGACCTCACCGTCTCGTTCTGGTACAAGCCGACCAGCGCGATGACCGGTGAGCAGGTCTTCACCTGGAACAAGACCGCCTACAACTCCGACGGCTGGTACCTCACCTCCGAGGGCGACGGCACTCCGCTCGCCCTCTCGATCGGCCCGTCCGGCGGTCAGCCGTACAAGGTCGCCGTCGAGACCGCCCGCTCCGGCTTCTTCCCCGCGGGGGAGTGGACGCACGTGGTCGCCACGTACGACAAGAGCACCAAGGCCGTCGCCTTCTACCGCAACGGGGTGAAGCAGACCGCCGTCGTCAAGACCGCGCCGTCCTCCTCCGCATCCGGCGTCCTCGGCTCCGAGAGCACCTCGACGAAGACCCTCGGCTTCAACGGCCCCCAGTACAACGGCGCGCACCTGCGCGGCCTGCTCGACGACTACGCGCTCTACAACGGCGTCGCGACCACCACCGACGTCGTCGCCCTGACGAAGGCCGGCAACCCCTCCTTCGACCCCGCGAGCATCGCCCGGGCCGACCTCGAGCTGGTCGCCCCGCCCGCGAGCACCAGCACCGGCTTCACCCTGCCCACCGTCGGCGCGAAGGGGTCCGCCCTCAGCTGGACCTCCTCCGACCCGGCGACCGTCGCGATCAGCGGAGGCACGGCCGCGGTCACGCCGCCCACCGGCTCCGCGACGCAGGTCGTCCTCACCGGCTCCGCCACCTACGGGGGCAGCACCGCGGTCACGAAGACCTACACTCTCCAGGTGCAGCCCCGGGGAGTGAAGACGTC
Source organism: Rathayibacter sp. VKM Ac-2762 (assembly GCF_009866585.1). NCBI lineage: Bacteria > Bacillati > Actinomycetota > Actinomycetes > Micrococcales > Microbacteriaceae > Rathayibacter > Rathayibacter sp. VKM Ac-2762. Next base: position 3,070,954 of record NZ_CP047419.1, read on the forward strand.
GAACTACCTTCTGGAGGCCGGCCTGTCCGACGTCTCCGTGCAGGACCCGTACCTCGAGAACGGGGAGCAGCAGACCGTCGAGTACCTGCTGAGCCTCGATCCCGAGATGTTCCTCTACTCCTTCTACCGCGAGGCCGGGCTCGCCCCGACCACGAGCGGCGGATACGGGGGCTGGGAGCGCGAGAACGGCACCCGGTTCCAGGGCCACTTCTTCGGCCACTACGTGTCCGCGCTCTCGCAGGCCTACGCCACCACCGAGGACCCGACCACGAAGGCCGCCCTGCTCGCGAAGCTCACCGCCTCCGTCGACGGGCTGAAGAAGGTCCAGGACGCCTACGCGCTGAAGGACCCCGCGAACGCCGGCTACGTCTCGCCGTTCCCGACCCGCTACCTCCCCTCGGGCGGCGACGGCCTGCTCGTCCCCTTCTACAACCTGCACAAGGTGCTCGCGGGCCTCCTGGACGCCCACGAGCACGCCCCCGACGCCGTCTCGCAGAAGGCGCTCGTCGTCGCCGGCGGCTTCGGCAGCTGGATCACCGCCTGGGCGGGCCGTCAGGCGAACCCCGGTCAGCTCCTCAACACCGAGTACGGCGGGATGAACGAGGCGCTCTACCGCCTCTACGAGACCACGCACGACCCGGCGCACAAGCGCGCGGCGGAGTACTTCGACGAGACGGCGCTGTTCCGCAAGCTGGCGGACAACGAGGACGTCCTCAACGGGCTGCACGCGAACACCACGATCCCGAAGCTGATCGGCGCGCTGAAGCGCTACCGCGTCTTCACCGACGACCCGGCGCTCTACGCGACGCTGACCGACGCCGAGAAGTCGGACCTCGACATGTACCGCCGCGCCGCCGAGAACTTCTGGCGCATGGTCGACGAGACCCACACCTACGCCAACGGCGGCAACAGCCAGTCCGAGCACTTCCACGCCCCCGGCACCCTCCACGAGTACGCGACCAACGGCCAGACCACCGGCTACGGCGAGAACTCCACCTCCGAGGGCTGCAACATCCACAACATGCTCAAGCTCACCCGGTCGCTGTTCCAGGTGACGGAGGACGTGAAGTACGCCGACTTCTACGAGGAGGCGTTCATCAACGGCGTCCTCTCGGTGCAGAACCCGGACACGGGCATGGTGACCTACTTCCAGCCGCAGACCGCGGGCTACGCGAAGGTCTTCGGGCACGAGCACGACGAGTTCTGGTGCGACCACGGCACCGGCATCGAGAGCTTCACGAAGCTCGGCGACTCGATCTACTTCGAGAAGCCGAAGACCGTCTTCGTGAACCAGTTCCGCTCCTCCGTGCTCCGCTCCCCGGCGAACAACCTGAGGCTGAGCCAGACGGCGGACATCCCCGCCACCGACACCGCGACCCTGCGGGTCGAGGCGCTGGCGGGAGGAGCCGTGGCCGCGGGCACGACCCTGAAGCTGCGCGTCCCGTCCTGGATCGACGGAGCACCGACGCTGACCGTGAACGGCGCGACCCGCACGGTCACGGCCGAGGCCGGCTACGTCTCCGTCGCCGTCGCGGCCGGCGACGTCCTCACCTGGACGCTGCCCGCCGCGGTCGCCGCCGTCGCGGACACCGAGAGCGCCGACTGGACCGCCTTCCGCTACGGACCGGTGCTGCTGGCGACCGAGCTCAACCGCTCGAACGTCGAGGCGTCCTACGTCGCCGGCGTCCTGGTGCGGATGGGCACGGCCGACAAGTCCGTGAACTCGAACATCGTCGTCGGCGACTCCGCGGCCTGGACCTCGGCGATCCGCGACAACCTGGTGCGCCTGCCCGACGGCGCGGACGGCAACGGCCGCACCACGATGCGCTTCGGCATGAAGAACGTCGACGCCGCCTCCGCCGCCCGGGTCTTCACCCCGTACTACAGCCTCTACAACGCCCGCTACGCGACGTACATGACCCTGATCGAGCCCGACTCGGCCGCGGCGCAGGCGCTGATCCGGACTCAGAAGGAGCAGTTGCGCGTCGACGAGACGACCATCGACTCCCTCACCTCGTTCGACAACAACAACAGCGAGGCCGACAAGAACTACAAGACCGCGCGGTCCGGAGTCGGCACCTGGCGCGGGGAGGGCTACCGCGACGGCGAGCGCTCGGCGGAGGCGTACTTCCAGTACGACATGATCGTCGACCCGACCCTGCCGGCCAACCACCTCGGCGTCCGCTACTATGGCGGCGACGCGGGACGCACCTTCGACGTCTACCTCAACGACGTGAAGCTCAAGACCGAGGTGGTCTCGGGAGCGGCCGGAGCGACGAGCTGGTACGTCCAGTACGACCGGATCCCGGCGTCCGTCCTCAGCGGCCTCGCCGCGAAGGACAGCTACAAGCGCGACCAGAGCGGGAAGTACGTGCTCGACGCGCAGGGGCGCAAGATCCCCGTCGTCACGGTGCGCTTCCAGGGCACCGGGTCCAGCTACGTCGGCGGCGTCTTCGGGGTCTACACCACGGAGTCGACCACCTACGCGGTGGACCCGGAGCTGACGAAGCTCTCCTCCGACGTCGGGACGCTCTCGCCGGCGCTCGCCGCCGGGGTGCGGGACCACACCCTGACGGTGCCGGCCGGCACGACCAGCGTCTCGCTCGACCTCGACCCGGCCGTGCCCAGCGGTCTGGTGAAGGTCGACGGCGTGCTGATCGACGACACCCTCCGCCGCACGGTGCCGCTCGCGGCGTCGGGCACGACGAGCGTGGTCGTCGAGTCGTCGGCGCAGGACCACACGACCACCGCGACCTACCGCCTCTCGATCGTCCGCGCCTCCGCGGCGACGGTGCCGACCACCGTGACGGCCACCAGCCGCTGCGTGGCGGGCAAGGTCGTGGTGACGGTCTCCGCTCGGAACGACGCGAAGGTCCCGGCGGCGATCGCCATCGCGTCCTCCTGGGGCTCGAAGTCGTTCACCGGGATCGCTCCGGGGTCGAGCGCGTCCCACGCCTTCACCACCCGCGCCGCCTCGGTGGCCGCGGGCTCGGCGACGGTGACCGCGACGGCCACCCTGGACGGAGCCGCAGTGACGACCACGAAGCAGGCCGCTTACTCCGCTCTCGCCTGCAAGTGACGTGACTGACGACGACGGCCGCCGGGGCTAGCCCCCGGCGGCCGTCGTCGTCAGTCGGAGGTGCGGTAGAGGCCCTGGAGCAGCCCGATGACGTCGCCCAGGAGGGGCGGCGGGTCGCTCCGGATCCACGCGGCGTGCACGGGGACCGGCGGGGCGTCGCGGACGACCCGGTAGGCGAGGCCCTGCCGTCGGTACTGGCTCACCGTCGATTCCGCGGTCACTCCGCGGGCGGAGCCGCTGCTGATCACCGTGAGCCAGTCGTCGACGTCGGTCGTCGGGACGGTGATCCGCGGCCGGTCGTGCTCGGGCCAGAGGTCGAGCCGGGTGCTCCCGGTCCGGTCGTCGAGCGCCAGCGGAGCGGTCGCCACCTGGGCGAGGGTGACAGTGCGCTTCGCGGCGAGCGGGTCGTCGACGGACAGCGCGCAGTAGCGCTTCTCGGTGCCGATCAGAGCCGACTCGACGTCCGCAGCCGGGGATCCGCGCCGGAGGATCGCCAGATCGCTGAGGCCCTCCGCGAGCCCCGCGGTGGGCGTGTTGGAGCGGATCAGCCGCAGCTCGTGCCGGGGGAGCGCGGCCGCCCAGCGGCGCTGGAACTCCTGGGTGTGCTCGCCGAGAGCCGACCAGGCGTAGCCGATCCGGATCGTGTCCGTCCCGGCCGCCGCCTCCTCGCGCAGATCGTCGACGACGGCCAGGACGCGGCGGGCGTGCCGCAGCACCCGCTCGCCCGCCGGCGCGAGCTCGACGCTGCGGGTCGTCCGGTGGAGGAGCCTTCGTCCGAGGACGGACTCGAGCGCCGCGACGTTGCGGGAGACCGCCGTCTGGGAGATGCCGAGTTCGATCCCCGCGTCGGTGAAGGTCCCGGCGTCCACGACGCCGACGAACGACCGGAGGTGGCGCAGTTCCAGATCCATGACCGCATCCTATTCATGCGGTTCCCGCATCGATCGGACCGGTTATGCATTGTGAGCCGGGGCCGGACGGCTCGCAGACTTCCGGCATGACGAAGCAGCTCCCCGGCGACGGCCGGACCGTCGGCGTCGCGACCGCCCTCGCGAGCGCCCTCTCGAATCAGCTCGGGGCGGCCTCCGGGACTCTGGCCTTCCCGGTCCTGGGATCCGTCGGAGTGGTCGCCGTCCGGCAGATCGTCGCCGCGCTGATCCTCCTCCCGGTCGTGCGGCCGCGGATCCGCGACCTGACCCGCGCGCAGTGGTGGCCCGTCCTGCTCCTCGCCGTGGTGTTCGGAGCGATGAACCTCACGCTCTACGCGGCCATCGACCGCATCGGGCTGGGGCTGGCGGTGACCCTGGAGTTCTGCGGGCCGCTGGCGGTCGCGCTCCTCGGCTCCCGGAGCAGGATCAGCGCGCTCTGCGCCCTCGTCGCCGGAGCGGGCGTCGTCGCGATCGCCGGGCCGAGGCCCTCGTCCGACCAGCTGGGGATCGCGCTCGGTCTCGCGGCCGCGTGTTGCTGGGCCGCGTACATCCTGCTCAACCGGATCATCGGACTCCGTCTGCCCGGAGCGCAGGGGACCGCCACGGCGACCGGGATCTCCGCCGCCGTCTTCCTGCCCGTCGCCGTCTGGACGCTCGTCTCGACGCGCCCCGACGCGGGCACCGTGCTCCTGGCGGTCGGCGCCGGCGTCCTGGCGACGGCCGTCCCGTTCGTGGCCGACGTGATCGCGCTCCGGAGGCTCCCGGCGAGCGTGTTCGGGACGCTCATGAGCGCCAACCCCGTCCTGGCCGCCCTCATCGGCGCGGTCGTGCTCGGGCAGGACGTCGGCGCGGCCGGATGGATCGGGATCGCCCTCATCGTCATCGCGAACGCGGCGGTCCTCCGGCGGGGGCGTCGCGCGCGGTGAGGCCCGGCGGCGGGCCGAGCGAGAGGTGATCCCGTCGAGATGCCGCCGCTGTGCGTTACCTGTTCGTTATGAAAAAGGCGCCTACACGACCAAACCAGGGACACCCTGGGAAACGGCAGGTCGCGGGAGAAAACTCTCCTCCATGAACCAGACAGCGGCACCCGTGCGCGAGCATCGAGCTCTCTACTTCCTGCTCGCAGCCCTCGCGGGCATCGTCACGGGCGGAGTCCTCCTCGCCGTCGCCGAGCTCATCGCCCTCGCGGTCGCCCGCACCGCGAGCCCCGTGCTCGCGCTCGGCGCCTTCATCGTCGACATCGTCCCGCGCCCGCTCAAGGAGTTCGCGATCGAGACGTTCGGCGAGAACGACAAGACCTTCCTGCTCGGCAGCGTGGGCGCCGCGGTCGTCGTCGCCGCCGCGATCGCCGGAGTGCTCCAGCTGGTCCGCCCGCCGCTCGGCCAGGTGCTGCTCGTGATCGCCGGCGGCCTCTCGATCGCCGCCATCGTGACCCGCACCGGAGCGTCGCCGCTCGCTGCGGTGCCCACGCTGGTCGGACTCGTCGTCGCCGTCGTCGTCATGCACCTCCTCTTCACGCGCCTGCGCGGCTGGCGTGCGGCCCGGGCCTCGGAGGCCAGGGGAACATCCTCCGAGGCCCGTCCGGGCGCTCTCGAGCGCCGCGGCTTCTTCCGCATCGCGCTGATCTCCGCCGTCGGCGCGGCCGTCGTCGGCACGGGTGCCCGCCTGGTCAACGCGGCGACCTCCTCCCTCGCCGGTGTCCGCGACGCCCTGCGCCTGCCGTCCCCGCGCAGCACCGTCTCGGTCCCCGCGGGCGCCGAGCTCGACATCGAGGGCATCACCCCGCTCTACACGCCGAACGCCGACTTCTACCGCGTCGACACCGCCCTCACCGTGCCCAACCTGGACCCGTCGGCCTGGTCGCTGAAGATCACCGGCATGGTCGACCGCGAGGTGACGCTCAACCTCCAGCAGATCTTCGACATGGGCCTCGACGAGTACGGCATCACCCTCACCTGCGTCTCGAACCAGGTCGGCGGCAACCTCGTCGGCAACGCCAAGTGGCTCGGCGTCCCCCTGCGCGACGTGCTGAAGATGGCCGGCGTGCAGAGCGGAGCCGACATGCTCCTCTCGACCAGCAGCGACGGCTACACGGCGTCCACCCCGATCACCGCGGTCACGGACGAGAACCTCGACGCGATCCTCGCCGTCGGCATGAACGGCGAGCCCCTCCCGTTCGAGCACGGCTTCCCGGTGCGGATGATCGTGCCCGGCCTCTACGGCTACGTCTCGGCCACCAAGTGGCTCACCGAGCTCAAGGTCACCACCTTCGAGGCCGACCAGGCCTACTGGACCCCGCGCGGCTACTCCGCCGAGGCCCCCATCAAGATGTCCTCGCGGATCGACACCCCGCGGATCGGCGTCCCCGTCACCTCGGGCGCTCTCAAGATCGCGGGCGTCGCCTGGGCGCAGAGCATCGGCATCGAGAAGGTCGAGGTGAGCATCGACAACGGCGACTGGCAGGAGGCGACGCTCTCGACCCCGGTCAACCTCGACACCTGGGTGCAGTGGTTCGTCGACTGGGACGCCCAGCCCGGCTCGCACTACGTCGCGGTCCGCGCGGTCGACAAGAACGGCATGGTCCAGATCGAGGACCGCGCGCCGGTCGCGCCCGACGGATCCTCCGGCTGGCAGCGCACGCTCATCAACGTCACCTGACGCCCGGCGGAGGCGCCGATCCCCGGGGGTCGGCGCCTCCGGTGCGTCCGGCGTCCGTCGCGACAACGCCCCCGCAGTGCGGACGGCCCTGACGCGACGTCGCCTTGGCGGCAGGCACCGCGGCACGTCCCGGCCCGGCGCGCAAGCCTCCGCGGCGGCGCGGCCCGCGAGGAGGCGCCGCTCTAGCCTTCGAGGATGCGCTCCCGGCTCCTCCACCTCCGCGAATCCTTCTGGTTCCTCCCGGCCCTGTTCGGCGTCCTCGCCGTCGGGCTGGCGCTGGGGCTGGTCGAGGTCGACCACCTGCTGGTCCGCGCCGGCGTCAGCGACATCCCCCTGATCGAGGACCTGTCGCCGACCGGCGGCCGGGCGATCCTCTCGGCGATCGGCGGGACGATGCTCGGCGTCGCCGCGACCTCGTTCTCGATCACGATCTCGGTGCTGGCGACCACGTCCTCCGCCTACGGGCCCCGGCTGGTCCGCAACTTCATGGCCGACCGCGGCAACCAGGTCGTCCTGGCGGTACTCACCTCCACGTTCCTCTACTCGCTGATCGTGCTGCGCGCGGTGCACACGGAGGAGGACGCGTCGCTGACGTTCGTGCCGGTGGTGGCCGTCTCGTTCTCGGTGCTGCTCGCGGTGGGCGACGTCGCGGTGCTCGTCTACTTCATCCACCACATCGCGCTGTCGGTGCAGGTGACGACGCTGCAGCAGCGGGTGCTCGGCGAGCTCGTCGACGTCATCGAGCGGCTGCACCCGGAGGACGGGGAGGAGCCGACGAATGCGGAGGAGGCCCTGCCGCCGGCGGGGCGCGAGCCGGTCGTGCTGCGGGCGGTGCGCGGCGGCTACGTCGAGCAGCTCGAGATCGAGCGGCTGGTCGCCCTGGCCCGCCGCGGCGACGCGCGGCTCCGGGTGCTCGCGCTGCCCGGCGACCACGTCCTCGTCGGAGACCCGGTGCTCGAGGTCCTGGAGGGGTCCGTCGCCCAGGAGGAGGCGGTCGCCGCGGTCGTCGTCGCCGACGCGCGCACCCCGCACCAGGACCTCCGCTACGCCGTCCAGCAGGTGGTCGAGATCGGAGTCCGCGGGCTCGCGACCGGCACGAACGACCCGTACACCGCGGTCGGCGCCGTCGAGGCCCTGACGAGCGCGCTCGTCGACCTCTGCGGCCGTCCGGAGGCGCGCGGCCGCTACGCCGACGCCGACGGAGTCGTCCGCCTGGTCGTCCCGTGGCCCCGAGCGGGCGAGCTGCTGGCCGACGTGTTCCTCGCCCTGCGCTCGTACGCGATGGAGCAGCCGCTCGTCGTCCGCGCCGGCGTGCGCCTCGCCGAGCGGCTCGCGGTCGTCGCCCGCGGCGGGACCCGCGTCGAGCTGCACCGCCAGGTCCAGGCGTTCGCCGCCGCGCACGCCGCCGCCGACGGCGACGCCCTCGAGGCGCCGGCCCTGCACGCGTCGCTCGCCGCGCTCGAGGCGCGCCTCGCGGCCTGACGCCCGGCCTGCCCAATGCTCCGGAAAGCCGCCCCGCCCGTGGAGTGCTCGAATCGATTCGAGTAGGCTCGGCGCATGACAGAGAACACCACTGAGCTGCGCGTGGGGGTCGTCGGCCTCGGCTTCGCCGGCACCACCCACCTCGACGCCTTCCAGTCCCTGCCCGGCGCCCGCGTCGTCGCGCTCGCCGGCCAGGAGGAGGCGCGCCTGCACGAACTCGGCGCGACCCGCGGCGTCCCCGACCTCTACGCCGACTGGGAGGACCTCGTCGCTCGCGACGACCTCGACGTCGTCTCCATCGGAGTCCCGAACCACCTGCACCACCCGATCGCCGTGGCCGCGCTCGCGAGCGGCAAGCACGTCTTCTGCGAGAAGCCGCTCGCCACCACCGCCGAGCTGGCGGCCGAGATGGTCGAGGCCGCCCGCACGAACGACCGCGTGCTCGAGATCGCCTACAACCACCGCCGCCGCGCCGACGTCGCCTTCCTCCGCGACTACCTCGACGACGCACCGCTCGGCGACGTCTACCACGCCCGCGCGAGCTGGCAGCGGCGCACCGGCATCCCCGGCATCGGCTCCTGGTTCACCAGCAAGGAGCTCGCCGGCGGCGGCCCGCTGATCGACCTCGGCTCCCACGTGCTCGACATCGCGCTGCACCTGCTCGACGAGCCGCGCGTGACCAGCGTCTCGGCGGTCGCGTACGGCGAGATCGGCCGCTCCGGCCGCGGAGGGCGCCCGCACGGCGTCGCCGCCACCGGCACGCACGCGTTCGAGGTGGAGGACTTCTCGAGCGCCCTGCTGCGCCTCGACAACGGCCGTTCGCTCCAGCTCGACGCCTCCTGGGCCAGCTACTCGAAGGTCGACGAGGACATCGAGGTCGAGCTGCTCGGCTCGGCCGGGGGCGCGCGCCTCCACATCGCCGACTACGCCACGGAGGGGACTCTGACGCTCTACTCCGAGGTCGCCGGAGCGCCGACCGTCTCGCGCCCCGACGTGGAGGTCCCTGCCGGGCACCACCGCTCGGTCATCGCCGAGTTCCTGGACGCGATCGCCTCGGGAGCCGACGCGCCCGCGGGCGGACCCCGCTACTCCGGCCACTACGGCGAGTACGCGCTGCATCGCAGCCGGGTGGTCGACGCGATCTACCGCTCCGCCGCCGAGAAGCAGGAGGTGGCGGTCGCATGAGCGCCCCGATCGAGGTCCTCGTCTGGAACGAGTTCCGCCACGAGACCCGCGGCGACGAGACCGTGCTGCGCCACTACCCGGACGGCATCCACCGCGTCATCGCGGACGGACTCGCGGAGTCGTTCGGCGACGCCGTCTCGGTGCGCACCGCGACGCTCCCCGAGCCCGAGCACGGGCTCACCGAGGAGGCGCTCGCGACGACGGACGTGCTCCTGTGGTGGGGGCACATCGCGCACGAGGAGGTGTCGGACGAGGTCGTCCAGCGGGTTCAGCGGCACGTGCAGGAGGGGATGGGGATCCTGGTCCTGCACTCGGGCCACTACTCGTCGATCTTCAAGGCGCTCATGGGCACGACCTGCTCGCTGAAGTGGCGCAACGACCGCGACCGCGAGCTGGTCTGGACGATCGCGCCCACGCATCCCATCGCCGAGGGCGTGCCCAGCCCGCTGATCATCCCCGAGCAGGAGATGTACGGCGAGTACTTCGACATCCCGGTGCCGGAGGAGACGGTGTTCCTGTCGACGTTCACCGGCGGCGAGGTGTTCCGCTCCGGCGTGACCTACACCCGCGGTCTCGGGAAGGTCTTCTACTTCTCGCCCGGCGACCAGGACTACCCCGTCTACCACCACCCGGACATCCGGCGCGTGCTGGCGAACGCCGTCCGCTGGGCCCGCCCGACCCGCCCGCGCACGCCCCTCACGGCCGACCACCACCCCCGGGGCTGGTTCGAGTCCTGACGCGGTCCCCTCCCTCTCCGCGGGATGCCGCTCCGGTACGCGACACGCCGTGCCGGGCGTACCGACGTGGCGTCCCGCGGGGAGGTACTGGGGGGATGCAGCAGGCGGAGGGGCGCGAGCCGGACGAGGTGCGCCGGTACGGGGAGGCGCCGGAGCAGATCGCCGACGTCTTCCGCGGGGCGCCCGGCGAGGCGCGCCGGCCGGTCGTGCTCGTCCACGGCGGGTTCTGGCGGGCGCGGTGGGACCGGCGGCACGCCCGGCCGCTCGCGGCGGCGCTGGCCGACCGCGGGCACGACGTGCTCCTGCCCGAGTACCGGCGCACGGGCGACACGGGAGGCGGCTGGCCGGGCACCGGCGACGACGTCCTGGCCGTGCTCGCGGCGCTCCCGGCACTGCTGCCCGGCGCCGGACCGGTCGCCCTCGTCGGCCACTCCGCCGGCGGCCACCTCGCCGTCTGGTCGCAGGCCGCGCGCTCGTCGCCGCTCGTCGCGGCCGTGGTGGCGCTGGCGGGCGTGCTCGACCTGGCCGCCGCCTCCGCCGACCGCCTCAGCGACGACGCCGTGGGGGAGCTCCTCGGCGGCGACCTCGCGCTGCTCCCGGGCGCCGACCCCGCGCAGCTGCCCGCGCCGCCGCAGCCGACCACGCTGATCCACGGCGTACTCGACGAGGACGTCCCTGTCGCCTACAGCCGCCGATACGCCGACCGGCACCCCGCCGTGCAGCTGCACGAGCTCGCCGACGCCGACCACATGGCGCTCGTCGATCCGACGACGGCAGCCTTCGCGATCCTCCTCGCCGCGCTCGGCTGACGCGCGCCGGGAGCGGGACTGCGACGCTCCGCCCGCCGAGGCGCGACGGGAACAGGCCCCCTACAGGACCGGCGGGTACAGGAAGAGCGGGACCTGCGCGGTGGGGAAGGTGCGGGTGACGTAGCTGTGCTTGCCGCCGTAGTTGTACTCCTCGAGGAGCACGGTGCCGTCGTCGTTGACCTTCTGCACGTAGGAGACGTGGTTGTAGGTCCACCACGCGACGCAGCCGACGATCGGGACGCTGCTGGTCGCCCAGCCCTTCGCGGCCCAGTTGTCCGGCCACTCGTAGGCGCTGCCGCCGAGCGGGGTGATGTTGCCCCACGTGTACTTCCACGGCGCGGAGGTGCGGCCGGCGTCGCGGTTGAGGCGCCAGGCCACGAAGTCGACGCACTCGCGGTAGTAGTAGCCGAGGGGCGAGAGTCCGCCGCCGTCGTCGTCGATGGTCTCGTAGGGCCACGGGTAGTCGTCGCCGACCGCGCGGGTCTGCACGGTCGAGAACTCTCCGCCGTTCGATCCGGAGAGCACGGCCGCCTGGCGGCTGGCCTCGTCGAGCTGCGCCTGGGTCGGTGCGGCGAAGGCGTCGCGGACGGCGGTCTGGCCGGCGGCGTCGGAGGAGACGGTGAGGTTCTGGAGGCCGACCCGGTTCGCGGCGGCGCGGCCGGTCGCGGTGGCGGAGGAGCTGCGGGCGCCGTACGCGGGGATCGCGGCCGTGGCGAAGAGGCCGCCGACCACCGAGAAGGTGCCGAACGCCAGGGCGCGGCGGCTGAGGCCGCGGGCCCTGGCGGGTTCGGCGACGCGAGGAGCGACGGGGCGGGAGGCGGACGCGCGGCGCGGAGAGGCCGGGATCGACCGGGAGGCGGGGGAGGCGACGGCGGGGATCTCGACCGACACGGTCGGAGCGGTCGCCACGGCCGATGCGGCGTCGACGGTGGTGTCCACGGAGTCGCCAGCGCCTGCGGAAGCGGCGGAGTCGTCCGATCCGCTGCTCTCGACCGCACCACCGGCGGTCGCCGCGCCCGTCTCCGTCTCGGCCCGGGCCGCACGGCGCTCGGCCTCGCGGGCCTCGCGCCGGGTCAGGGGTGCAGTGGTCGGGGTGCCGGCACTCTCCTCAGGGGTGGGAATGCCTGGCTTCGACACGCGTGCGTTCTCCTCGGATGACGGTGGTGACGGGGGGTCGGGGGCCGGTGGGGATCCGGCGACGAGCCACTCTAGCCCGAGGCCCGCGCATAACGGAACGATCACGACGGATCCGGCACGGATGCTCCGACCGCTCGCGCCCGCGCGGTGCCAGGATGGGGCGCAACCGGGAAGGAGCTCCTCATGACCGCACCCACCCCCACCGGGCCCGTCCTCGTCGGCATCGTCGACGGCCAGCGACCCGAGGTCCTGCGCACCGCCGCCCGCGTCGCCGCCGACGCCGGAGCCGCCCTGCTGCTCGTGTCGGTCTCGGCCGATCCGTACCTCGTCGGCGAGTACGTCGATCCGATGACCGGCGGCATCCCGCTCGGCTTCGTCGGCGCCGCGGCCGACCGCGGCGAGGGCCCGTCCCTCCCGCCCGGGCTCCGCGAGACGGTCGAGCACGAGCTGGACGGCAGCACCGTGCAGTGGTCGCTGCGCGCGGCGCGGGGCGAGCCCGCCCTGGCGCTCGCCGAGGTCGCCGAGGAGGTCGACGCGCGGATGATCGTGGTCGGCACCCGCGACGCGGGCGTGCTCGCGAGCATCGCCGAGTTCCTCAGCGGGAGCGTCGCCGCCCACCTCGCGCACCGCCAGCACCGCCCCGTGCTCGTCGTCCCGCGCGCCGACCGCGACCCGTCGCGCCCGGCGCCCTGGGACCTCGCGGAGTGACGCGACCCCTCCACCTGCGCCCCTCCGCGATCCTCCTCGTCGCGGCGGGCGGTGCCGTCGGCACGGCGATTCGCGCCGCGATCGGCGCCGCACTGCCCCCGTTGGGCGTCGTGCCGGTCGCGACGCTCGCCGTGAACCTGCCGGGCGCGTTCCTCCTGGGCCTCCTGCTCGAGGCGCTGGCACGGCGCGGGCCGGACGAGGGCGGGCGCCGCACCCTGCGCCTCCTGCTCGGCACCGGCGTGCTGGGCGGATTCACGACCTACAGCACCTTCTCGCTCGACACGGTCGCGCTGCTCGAGGGCGGCCACGTCGTGGAGTACCTGCTCTACACCGGCGGCACGCTGGTGCTGGGCGTGCTCGCCGCGGCGCTGGGCATCGCGGTCGCGGGGCGGCGGAGGGCGGCGGCGTGACGCCCGGCCTGCTGCTCGCGGTCGCTCTCGCGGGCGGAGTCGGAGCGGCCGCACGGCTCGTCGTCGACGGGGTCGCGCGGTCGCTCGTGCCGGCGCGCTGGCCGGTCGGCACCGCGCTGATCAACGTCAGCGGGTCGCTGCTGCTCGGAGTCGTCACCGGGCTCGTGCTGGCCGGCGTCCTCGACCCGGTGTGGCGGGCCGTGCTCGGGACGGGCGTGCTCGGCGGCTTCACCACGTTCAGCACGGCGAGCGTCGAGACCGCGCGGCTCTTGCTCGACCGGCGCTGGGCGGCCGGCCTGGGGTACGGCGTCGGCACGGCGGCGCTCGCCGTCGCGGCGGCCGCCGCGGGCCTCGCGCTGACGGGCGTCCGGCTGTCCTGAGCGGCGCGGTGGGCACTCCGACGCGGCGCGGTGGGCGAACCGGAGCGGCGTGCGGCTCTGCTCCTCACCGCCCTTCCCGGAGCCCACCCCACGCCCCTCCGCGCCCGCCTCATCGACCCCGCCCCGTCACTCCTGATCCCCCCGCTCACGGGGCAGGCGCCCGCCGCCGCCCGCGAGCCGACGCGGATCCTCGCGCGGTGACCCCCGGTCGAGGGACGCCTCGACCTCCGGAGCATGGGTGAAGATGGGCGGATGACATCCGTGGGGGGCGTTCCGGAGCTCAGGCTGGCCGTCGTCGACGACCAGCCCCTCTACCGGCACATGCTGTCCTCGCTGCTGCGCGCGGTGCCGGGCGTGCGGAGCGTCATGGAGGCCGGATCCGCCACGGAGGCGCGGTCGGTGCTGCGGCCCGCGGAGCTCGACGTGGCGATCCTCGACATCGAGCTCGGCGACGGGGACGGCATCGAGCTCGGGCGCCGGCTGCGGTCCACCGCGCCCGGGCTGGGCATCGTCCTGCTCTCGGCCGTCGACGCGATGCACCGCTTCCTCCGCCTCGACCGCGCCGAGGCCCGCGGCTGGAGCTACCTCTCGAAGACCTCCTCCCTCTCCGCCCCCGCCCTGCTCGCCTCCGTCCGCGCGACGGCGGACGGCCGCACCGTGCTCGATCCGGCGCTGGTCGCCGCCCGCGCCGCCCGCCGAGACTCCCCGGTCGCCGCGCTGAGCCCGCGCCAGTACGAGGTGCTCTCGGGCCTCGCATCGGGGCTGACCAACGCCGCGATCGGCGAGCGCCTCGGCATCGCGGTCCGCTCGGTCGACAACCACGTCAACGCCGTCTACGCGTCCCTCGGCGTCCGCTCGGACGGCGAGCGCAACCCGCGGGTCGACGCGACGCTCCTCTTCCTCGAGCACACCGGATGAGCGCCGGCCCGCGCGACGCGCGCGAGGACAACCGCATCGTCCTCGGAGCGATGGCCCTCCTGGGCGGCGTCCTCTCGCTGCTGGCCGCGCTCCAGGCCGTCTTCGCGCTCGGGATGCTGTCGCGGACGCTGCGGGGGGTCGATCCGGGGCCGCTGCTCGACGTGACGACGCGCGTCCTGGTCAACGTGTCGACGATCGGGCTCGCGATCGCCCTGGTCGCGGTGCTGCGTCCCGAGCGCGCGACCGGCGGCGCCCGCGTGGCCCGGACGGCGGTCATCGCCGTGGGGATGGGCCTGGTCCGCTGCTGCCTCCAGGTGCTGACCGGCGTCTACCCGCTCTCGGCCCTCCCCGCTCTCGCGGTCGAGCTGGTCGTCGGATCCACGGTGATCGCGCTGATCACGGCCTACGGCTACCTGCTCGTGCGCGCGGCGCGGCGGGTGCGCGAGAAGGAGCGGGAGCACGCCCGCGCCTCCGTGCAGGCGCTCGAGGCGGTGCAGGCCCTGCAGCGGGAGGAGCTGCGGGTGCGGCGCGACGTCGCGCAGAGCCTGCACGGCGGCCTCCAGAACGGACTCGTGGTGCTGACCGCCGAGCTGCACGCGGTCGCGAGCACATCCGACGAGGCGGCCTCGGAGCGGCTGCTCGCCATCGCCGCCCGGCTCGACCGGCTCCGCGAGGACGAGGTGCGCGCGGTCGGCCACGCCCTCTACCCGGTCGAGATCGACCACGGCCTGGTCCCCGCCGTCCGCGACCTCGTCGCGCGCCTCCCTCCCGAGATCGCCGTCGACCTCGACCTCGGCCGCATCCCGGCGCTCGCCGCCGAGGGTGCCGAGCCGCCGCTCGACCAGCGGATGCTCCTGGTCCGGTTCCTGGAGGAGGCGGTCACCAACGCGCTGAAGCACGGCGGCGCCTCCTCGCTGCGGGTGCGCGGCGACGAGGAGGCGGGCGTCGTGGTGCTCACCCTCGACGACGACGGCCGCGGACTCGTCGAGGGGTCGACGCGCTCGGGCCTGGCGCGGCTGGAGCGGCAGCTCGCGGTCTACGGGGGCTCGTTGGAGCTCTCGGACTCGCCCGTGCTGGCGGGGGCGCGGGTGAGGGCGCGGCTCCCGCTGTCCGACGCGGACGGCGGCGGGGCGGAGTAACGGGACGGGCGCTCCCGCCGTCCCTCGCGTCGAGCACAGGGCGGTCCGAGGGACGGATTCACGCCGGACAGCGAGCCGTCTCCTCGTGCGCGCCCCTCACGCCGGGTAGACCAGCAGGTGCTCCGGAGCGACGGTGAAGCCTGCCTCGCGGCCGGGCGCGAGGTCGAGGCGCGCCGCGTCGGCCGCCGGGACGTCGGCGGTCAGGAGCGCGCTGCGCACCCGCACCGCGTCTCCCCGCTGCTCCACATCGGTGATCACGGCGCGGAGGCCTCCCTCTCCGACGGAGACGGCGGAGGGACGGACCGCGGCGAGCACCGCGGCACCGACCGCGACCGGCTCGGCCGCGACTCCGGACAGCTCGTGCCCGTCGGCGGTGCGCAGACCCGTCGCGGTGCGGACGCCCTCGAGCAGCTCGAGCCCGGCGAGCTCGGCGGTGAATGCGGTGCGCGGGCGCGTGAGGACGCGGGCGGTCGGCCCCTCCTCGACCACCCGGCCGCCGTGCAGCACCAGAACCCGGTCGGCGAGGGTCCAGGCGTCGAGCACGTCGTGGGTGACCACGATCGCCGAGCGGTCGGCGAGCGCCTCGCGGAGCATCCGGCGGAGGAGCGGGGCGGTCCGGGCGTCGACCGCGGCCAGCGGCTCGTCGAGCAGCAGGAGGCGCGGGTCGGTCGCGAGGGCCCGGGCGAGGGCGACCCGCTGAGCCTGGCCGCCGGAGAGGCTCCCCGGGCGCCGGTCGGCCAGGTCGGCCACGCCCGCGGCGGCCAGCTCGCGTTCCGCCCGCTTGCGGGACCGCGCCCGTCCGGCGCCGGCGCTGCGCGGACCGAACGCCGCGTTCTCGCGCACGCTGAGGTGCGGGAACAGCAGCGGGTCCTGCGCCAGCAGGGCGACGGGGCGGCGGTGCGGAGGAGTCCACCGGCGGTCGTCGAAGAGCAGGTCGCCGCCGACGGTCGCCCGCCCGGAGTCGGCGCGGACGAGGCCGGCGATCAGCTCGAGCACGGTCGACTTGCCCGCGCCGTTGGGCCCGAGCAGCGCGATCGTCTCGCCCTCGGCCACGTCGATCCGCACGTCGATCCCGCGCGCCGCGAGCCGCGCCTCCAGCAGCAGGCTCATCGCGGCACCCCTCGGGCGGAGCGGCCGTGCGCGAGACCGATCACGAGCACCGCGACCACCACGAGCACCAGCGCGAGGGCGACCGCCGCGTCCGGATCGCTCTCGCGCTGCAGGTAGATCTCGAGCGGGAGGGTGCGCGTCGTGCCCTCGAGGCTGCCGGCGAAGGTCAGCGTCGCCCCGAACTCGCCGAGCGCCCGCGCGAACGAGAGGATCGCGCCCGAGGCGAGGCCCGGCAGGATCAGCGGCAGCGTGATCCGCCGGAGCACCGTCCCGGGCGAGGCACCGAGCGTCGCGGCGACCGACTCGTACCGCGCGCCGGCGCTGCGCAGCGCGCCCTCGAGCGTCAGCACCAGGAACGGCAGGGCCACGAAGGTCTGCGCGATCACGACGGCGGTGGTCGAGAACGCGATGCGGACGCCGAGGGCCTCCAGCGCGCCGCCGAGCAGGCCCATCCGCCCGAAGGTGAAGAGCAGCGCCAGCCCGCCGACCACCGGCGGGAGCACCAGCGGCAGCAGCACCAGCGAGCGGAGCAGGCGCTGGCCGGGGAAGGCCGTGCGGGCGAGCACGAGGGCCATCGGGGTGCCGAGCAGCAGGCACAGCAGAGTCGCGACGGCGGAGGTGCGCAGGCTCAGCAGGAGCGCGGCGACGGAGGAGTCGGAGGTGATCAGCGGCAGGAACTGCGGCCAGTCGACGCGGGCGAGGATCGCGGCGAGCGGGAGCAGCACCAGCAGGGCGCCGAGCGCGGCGACGGCCACGACCCAGCGCGGCAGGCCGGACCCGGTGCGCATCAGCCGCGGGCGAGCGGCGTCTCGACGATGACCGTGGTCGCCTTGACCACCGCCACCGCGGGAGATCCGGGCTCGAGCCCGAGCTCGCGGACCGCCTCGCTGCTCATCAGCGAGACCACGCGGTGCGGACCGCACTGCAGCTCGACCTGCGCCATCACGGTGTCCATCACGATGCCGGTGACGATCCCGACGAAGCGGTTGCGCGCCGAGCGCGCGACCGGGGACGGATCCTCCGGCAGCACGGCGTTCGCGCGGGCGAGCCGGGCGACCTCGAGGCCGTCGACGACGCGTCTCCCGGACGCGTCCTTCGCGCTCTCGAGCGTCCCGTTCTCGATCCAGCGCCGCAGCGTGTCGTCGCTCACGCCGAGCGCGGCGGCGGCGTCCCTGATCCGTATCTGCGGCATGGAGTCGATCCTACGTCCGCGGCTGAGCCTGTGCCGTGTCCCTCTCCTCTCCACGAGGCGCCGCCGCGGTGCGCCTCCTCCGGCGCGCCGCGTACCCGCACGGCATCTCGCGGAGAGGGAGGAGAGGAACGCGGAGGGACGGACGCTGGGGATCCCGGGCCGCGCGCGCAACCCCCTGGAGGACCGGTGGGAGCACGACGCACGCTGAAGGGACGACGACACAGGAGGCGGCATGCGCGCGATGGTCTACCGGGGGCCCTACAAGGTCCGCGTGGAGGAGAAGGACCGGCCGAGGATCGAGCACCCGAACGACGCGATCGTCCGGGTGACGATGGCGGCGATCTGCGGATCCGATCTGCACCTCTACCACGGGCTGCTCCCGGACACCCGGATCGGCCACACCTTCGGCCACGAGTTCATCGGCGTGGTCGACGAGGTCGGCTCGTCGGTGCAGAACCTCAGCGTCGGCGACACGGTGATGGTCCCCTTCACCATCTACTGCGGCTCCTGCTGGTTCTGCTCCCGCGGCCTCTACTCCAACTGCCACAACGTGAATCCGAACGCCACCGCGATCGGCGGCATCTACGGCTACTCGCACTCGGCGGGCGGCTACGACGGCGGGCAGGCGGAGTACGTGCGCGTCCCGTTCGCCGACGTGGGCCCGACGAGGATCCCCGAGTGGCTGCCGCACGAGGACGCCCTGATGCTCACCGACGCCTTCTCGACCGGCTACTTCGGCGCGCAGCTCGGCGACATCGTCGAGGGCGACACGGTCGTGGTGCTCGGAGCCGGACCGGTCGGCCTGGCCGCCGCGCGGTCCGCCTGGCTGATGGGCGCCGGCCGCGTCATCGTCGTCGACCAGATCGACTACCGCCTCGCCAAGGCCCGCGAGTTCGCCTTCGCGGAGACCATCGACTACACCGAGGAGGACGACCTCGTCGTCACCCTCAAGAAGACCACCGGCGGGCTCGGCGCCGACGTCGTGATCGACGCGGTCGGGGCGGAGGCCGACGGGAACCTCCTCCAGCACGTCACCGGCGCCAAGCTCAAGCTGCAGGGCGGCTCGCCGATCGCGCTCAACTGGGCGATCGACGGCGTCCGCAAGGGCGGGACCGTCTCGGTGATGGGCGCCTACGGTCCGCTCGCGAGCGCCGTCAAGTTCGGCGACGCCGTCAACAAGGGCCTCACCCTGCGGATGAACCAGGCCCCCGTCACCCGGCAGTGGCCGCGCCTGTTCGAGCACATCCGGGCCGGGCACATCACGCCCAGCGACCTGATCACGCACCGCATCCCGCTCGAGCACATCGCCGAGGGGTACCACCTGTTCTCGTCCAAGCTCGACGGCTGCATCAAGACCGTCGTCGTCCCGTAGGAGGATCCCGTGCCGTACACCGCCGACCGCCCCGTCCGCGTGCCGACCGCCGAGGAGCTGCGCGCCCGCATCCCGGGCTGGGGCGCCGACCTCGATCCCGCCGACCGGCCCGCCTTCCCCCGCGAGCGCAGCGACCTCGTGTCGGGCGCGCACTGGGAGCGCCCGGAGAGGATGCGGACGCACGGCCGTCGCGAGAAGAGCATCGAGCACCTCGAGCTGCCCGCCGTCTTCGGCACGGCGCAGCCCCTCCACGGCCTCTCGGGCGCGATCCGCCGCTACGCCTACGACCGGTTCAGCGAGGGGCGCCACGCGCACTGGCTGCTGCTCGTGCTGGGCGACCGGGTGGAGTCGACCGGGGCGCACCTCCGCTCGCTGCTCACGACACGGCCGGACGATCCGATCACCGAGACCGGTGTGCTGGCCGAGGCGCACGCGCACCCGATCGCCTCGCGCCGCGGCCGGACCGACGTGCGCCACCAGATCCTCGACCCACTGCTCGTCGGCGGTCCCTGGGTCCTCGCCGCCCTCGGCGCCGTGGCCGTCGCCCGCCGCCTCCTGCGCTGACGCCCGTTCCCCTCTCGCGAGAGGCCGCTCCGGTACGCCGCCGTCGGCGTGTCGCGGACCGGAGCCGCGTCCCGCGGAGGAGGACGGGGGTCAGCGGCTGCGGGGCGCGGCGCCCGCGGTCGGCGCGGTGCGGGTGTCGACGCTCGCCGTGAGTGCCGCGGAGTAGCCGGACGCCGGGCTGCCGGACATCGTCGCGAGCTGCAGGGCTCCGCCGTCGTCGCCGAAGACGGAGTCGGTGTCCAGGCCGACCCGGGCGAGGTTCGCGGCCGAGCCCGCATACGACTCGAGGGCGTAGACCGCGGTGCACGCCTCCTCCTGCAGGGCGACCTGCGAGGTCGCGATCGCGTTCGACGCGTCGGTGATCGAGTCCACTCCCGGGTACACCTCGAAGTGGATGTGCGGCCAGCGGCCGGAGTAGCAGGCCGGGACGATCGAGGCGAAGGAGACGACGCCCGACGCGTCGGCGACCTGCACGCCGCGGAGGTACGTCTCGTCCTCGACGCCGCTGGAGTACATCGAGTAGTCCCCGTTCGCGTCGCAGTGCCAGACGTACACGGCGGCTCCGGCGAACGGCACGCCCCCGCTCGCCGCGTCGAGGATCGTCAGAGTGAGCGCCAGGGGGACCCCGTCGGCCGTCGCGCCGCCGCCGATGCTGGTGCGCAGGTCGCTGCGGACGATCCCGGAGCGCTCGAGGACGTCGACCCCGTTCGAGCCGTCGCCCGGGTAGGGGCCGGCCGTCTCGTCGGGGATCTCGCCGGCGACCGCGGTGCCGGCCCCGGCCGTGGCGGTCGCGGTGGGAGTCGCGGTGGCGGTCGCGGCGGCGGAGGAGGCGGATCCCGATCCTCCGGTGGCGCATGCTGCGAGCCCGAGGGTCGCCGCCCCCGCGCCGACCAGCGTCAGCACGCCGCGCCGCGAGAAGAGGGTCCCCACGTCGAACGGGAGGCCCTGGTCGACCACCTCCTCCTCGGGGCGGTCGAGCCGGCGGCCCTCGTAGGCCGGTCCGTCGGGCGTGCTGCGGGGCTCCGGGATGCGGGTCATGGTCGTGCTCCTCGTCGATCGTGGTGTCCGTCGCGGGCAACCCTGGCGGCCGGGGCTCTGCGCCTCCGATGACCGTCCTACGACCCTCCTATGACCGACCTGCCGACCGCCCTGCAGGCCTCCTCCGACGCCGCGACGCCTCTCACGGCGCTCCGAACCCGGCCGCCGCGAGCGCCGCGCGTCCGGCGTCGGAGGCGACGTACGCGACGAAGGCCGCCGCCGTGGCCGGGTCGCCCGCTCCGGTCAGCGCCGCGATCGGGTACGTGTTCACCGCCTCCGAGGCCTCGGCGAAGGGGATGCCGGTGACCGAGCCCGCGGCCCCGCGGACGTCGGTCGCGTAGACGAGCCCGGCGTCCGCTTCGCCCGAGGACACCTTGCCGAGCACGTCGGTGACCGACGACTCCTCGCTCACGGGGGAGATGTCGACCCCGGCGGCCTGCTCGACCGCGACGGCCGCTGCTCCGCACGGCACCTGCGGCGCGCAGACGACGGTGGCGGTCCCGGGCCGGGCGAGGTCGGCGAGCGAGGCGACCTGCGCCGGGTTGCCGGGAGGCACGGCGATCTCGAGCGTGTTCGTGGCGATGTCGACCGGGTTCCCGTCGACGAGCCCGGCCTCGGCGACGGTGGACATGGTGCGCTCATCGGCGGAGGCGAAGACGTCGGCCGGGGCGCCGTTGACGATCTGCGTCGCAAGATCGGAGGAGCCGGCGAAGGAGAGCTCGACCTCGGCTCCGGGCTCGGCGGCCTCGAACCCCGTGACGAGCTCGGTGAACGCGCCCTTCAGCGAGGCGGCGGCGAAGACCGTGATGGAGCCGCCGGCCGAGGACGTCGCGCCGCCGGTGGCCGCATCGCCGGCGGGGGTCGACGGAGCGGAGCAGCCCGCGAGCAGGAGGAGCGCGGCAGCGGCCGGGACGAGGGGGAGCAGGCGACGACGCACGGGGACCTCCGGATCAGGAGTCCGCAGATGCGGCGGACAGCTGATCCTAAGACCTCAGGTGCGGAGCCGAGCTGGGAGGAGGGCCTCACGTGCGGCGGAGAGACGATCCGAGGATCGGACCGGCCGGGCGACGCGCCTGCGCGAGGACCGACGGGCCGCGCGACGCACAGCGGCGGGCGGACCGCAGCCCTCCGGCTCCGGCCCGCCCGCCGCTCGTCGCGGCCGCCTCGACGGCGGTCCTCCGCTCAGCCCTGCGGCGGCGAGTAGAACTGGAGGTCGTTGCCCTCCGAGTCCTTGAAGGGGAGGATGCGGCCCCACTCGTGGTCGCTGATCTCACCCTCGATCGACGCGCCCCGCGCCGTGAGGCGCTCCAGCTCGTCCTCGATCGAGCCCTCGGGCTGGAACGAGATGACCGCCCCGCCCTGCTCCGCGACCGTGGCCGACTCGCGGGCGTTCAGGCCGATCATCAGCCCGCCGGCGTCCAGCTCCGACCAGTCGTCCGAGGTGTCCTTGACCTCGAGGCCGAGCGTGTCGCGGTAGAACGCGACCGCCCGCTCCATGTCCGTGACGGGGACCCAGACCGTTGCGACTCCTGATGCCATGTCGTGCTCCTTCGCTCGATGATGCCGTTCCTCCGACGCTAGGTCGGGGACGCCCGGAGCGGGGGCCCTTGCGCCGACGCGCGGAGGCTGCTCTCGCGCGGGCGCCTCTCCGCCGAGACACCGCCCCTCGCCGGCGTCTCGGCGCGCAGCGGGACGTCTCCGCCCGGCCTCCTCGCGAACGCTCCCCGCCTCAGCGCTCGGCGACGAAGCGGTGCACCACCGCGAGGTCCTCGTCGCCGAGGCCGGCGTCGACCAGGTCGCGGAACACGGTTCGGAGCGTGCCGAGCAGCGGAGCGGAGGTGCCCGTCGCCTCCGCCTCGTCGGCCGCGGCCCGCAGGTCCTTGTCCATGAAGGAGGCGACGCCGGTCGGCGTGTAGTCGCGGGCGACCAGGGCGGCGCGCTTGGTCTCGAGCACGCGGCTGCCCGCGTAGCCGCCCTCCAGCAGGGCGAGCAGCGTGTCGAGGTCGAGGCCGGAGCGCTCGGCGATGACGGCGGCCTCCGCGATCGCGGTCATGGTCGCGGCGACGACGAGCTGGTTGCAGGCCTTCGCCACCTCGCCGGCACCGAGCGGCCCGAGGCGGACGGCGGTCCCGCAGGCGGACAGCACGGGCAGCACCCGGGCGACGTCCTCCTCCGCCCCGCCGACCATGATCGAGAGGGTCCCCGCCTCGGCGCCCTCGGTGCCGCCGCTGACGGGGGCGTCGACGAGGCGGAGCCGCGGGTGGCGCCCCGCCAGCTCGCGCAGGCCGGAGGCGGACACGCTGGAGCAGACGACGAGCACGAGGTCCGACCCCGCGGCGAGCACTCCCTCTTCTCCCTCGAGCACCTCCTCGAGCTGCGGCAGGTCCGGCACCATCACGATCAGCACGTCCGAGGCGGCGGCGAGCGAGCGGGCGGAGTCGTGCCACTGCGCCTCGGGGACGGCGCGGCGGGCGCGGTCGGCGGACGCGGGGCGCGCCGTGATCCCGAGCGGGACGCCGGCGGCGACGAGGCGCCGGGCCATCGGGGCGCCCATGCTCCCGAGCCCGATGAAGCCGGTGCGCACGGGCGGGAGGGCGGCGGTCGTGGTGTCCGGCATGCGCCCAGCATATCGAACAGGGTTCACAGGAGTGAAGTAGGGTGGGCGCGGGCCGATCCGGGGGAGAGCCTCCCGCCCCGTCCCGCGAAGGGACACCTGTGACCGATCGCCTCCGCGTCGTCATCGCCTCGCCGCTCAGCCCCGAGCTGATCGCCCGCATCGTCGAGCTCGAGCCGCGCCTCGACGTCATCGCCGACCAGAGCCTCCTCCCTCCGATGCGCCACCCCGGCGACCACGGCGGAGACCCCTCCTTCCGGCGCACCCCGGAGCAGCAGCGCGCCTTCGACGAGCTCGTCGACTCCGCCGACGTGCTCTACGGCGTGCCGGACGAGACCCCCGCCGCCCTCGCGCGCACGGCGGCCGCGAATCCGCGCCTCCGCTGGGTGCAGACGATGCCCGCCGGCGGAGGCGCGCAGGTGCGGGCCGCGGGGCTCGACGACGCGCAGCTCGAGCGCATCGCGTTCTCCACCTCGGCGGGAGTCCATTCCGAGCCGCTCGCCGAGTTCGGGGTCTTCGGACTCCTGGCCGGCGCCAAGTCCCTCCCGCGCCTCCAGTCCCTCCAGCGCGAGCGCGTCTGGGGCGGCCGGTGGACGATGGGGCTGATCTCGGAGCAGACGGTCCTGATCGTGGGGCTCGGCACGATCGGGCGCGCGACGGCCCGCAAGCTCCAGCAGCTCGGCGCCCGCGTGATCGGCACGAGCCGCCACGAGACCGAGGTGGAGCACGTCGACGAGATCGTCGCCCCCGACGCGATCGCGGAGGTGGCGGGCCGGATCGACGGGGTCGTCGTCACGCTCCCCGGCACCGCCGCCACCGAGAAGCTGGTCGGCTCAGAGTTCTTCGCCGCACTGCGCCCCGGCGCCTCGTTCGTCAGCGTCGGCCGAGGGACGGTCGTCGACGAGGAGGCGCTGCTCGCCGCCCTCGACGACGGCCGCGTCGGCTTCGCCGCGCTCGACGTGGTGGCGGAGGAGCCGCTCGAGCAGAGCAGCCCGCTCTGGAGCCACCCGAGCGTCCTGATCAGCCCCCACACCGCGGCGCTGAACGTCGCGGAGGACCGCCTGATCGCCGAGCTCTTCGCGCGCAACGCCACCCGCTTCCTCGACGGGGAGCCCCTGATCAACCGAGTCGATACGGTGGAGTTCTACTGATCCCGCCCCCGGAAGAGGACGCCATGGCCCGCCCCGATGCGCCCCCGACGACGGTCGACTCCGACAGGGGCTCGGGCGCCCCGGCCGTGTCGCGCGCCATGCGGATCCTCGACCTCCTCGCCGACGCGGGCGGCCCGCGCACGCTGACGGACATCGCCCGCGAGCTCGGGATCGCCAAGTCGTCGACCTCGAACCTCTGCGCCGCGCTCGAGGAGGGCCGGCTGATCCGCCGTGTCGGCTCCGGCTTCCTCCTCGGCCGGCGCACCGTCGAGCTCGGCAGCCACTACCTCGCCGGCTTCGACCCGGTGCGCGAGTTCTACCGGCTCTGCGAGGAGTCGCCGGTGCTCTCGCGTCAGCTGGTGCAGATCGCGCTGCTCGACGGCACGCGGGTCCTCTACCTGGCGGTGCACGAGGGGCGGGAGCGGTTCGCGCTCTCCGCGAGCGTCGGCGACCGGTACCCCGCCTCCGCCACGGCCGTCGGAACGGCGCTCCTGGCCGAGCTCGACGACAGCGAGATCGCCGAGCGCTTCGCCGACGACCGCGACATCGTCGTCTTCACCGACCGGTCCACGTCCTCGACCCGCGAGCTGCTCCGCAAGGTCGCCGCGGCGCGCGTGCGCGGCTACGCGATCGACGACGGCGAGCTGCACCCCAGCGTCCTGGGCGTCGCCGTCGCGGTCCCGGCCGCCACCCGCTCCGATCTCTCGGTCGCGGTCGGCGTCTCACTGGTCCGGCCGGTCGGCGACGATCAGGAGGAGGTCGTCGCGGCCCTCCGCGAGGCCGCCGCGGCGCTCGGCCGCCCGCCCCTCGTCGCCGGAGCACCCGCCTGACGCCTCGCCGTCCATTCTGTTGAATGCCGTTCACTGGGCTGTTACGCTCGGCCCATCCCGCCTCTACGGGCCGGAGTGAGCGAGGCACCGTGGCGACCAGCAGCACCAGCACGACCGGCGTCGAGCCGAGGGGCGTCCGCTGATGCGCCTCGCGCGGATCCGGGCCGAGGACGGACCGGCTGTCGTCCTCCAGGTCGCGGGGGAGTGGCGCGAGATCGAGGACGCCTTCGCCGCGGAGCCGGTCGAAACGGGCCGCCGCTGGCCCGTCGAGGGCGCGCAGCTGCTGGCCCCGGTGGAGCCCCGCGTCATCCTCGGCATGGCGCACAACGGCTCCGCGGCCGACCGGCTGCTGCCGCCGCAGGCCTTCCACAAGACCGCGCACACGCTGGCCGGGCCCGGCGATCCGATCGTCCTCGACGAGGGCATCGGCCCGGTGGTCGTCGAGGGCGAGCTCGCCCTGGTCATCGGCCGCACCGCGCGGCACCTCACGCCCGAGGACGCGCTCGCGCACGTGCTCGGAGCGACGGTCGCGAACGACGTCACCGCTCCCGGGATGATCGCCGCCGACGGCCTCTTCCTCCAGGGCAAGAACGGCGACGGCTGGACGCCGCTCGGACCGTGGATCGAGACCGGAGTCGACGTCGACGCGGTCGGCATCACGGTGAGCGTCGACGGGGAGGTGCGGGCCGTCTCCTCGACCGACCGCCTCGGCTGGCGCGCCGCCGAGATCCTGGTGCACCTCACCTCCCACCTCACGCTCCACCCGGGTGACGTCGTCCTCACCGGCTCGCCCGGCACGGCCGTCGAGGTCGGGCCCGGCCAGGAGGTCCTGATCGCCCTCGACGGGATCGGCGCGCTCGCGAGCCGCACCGTCGCGGGCCCTCCGCGCGCGGCGCCTCCGCAGCCCTGACACCCGCTCCGACCCTCTGGAGGAACTGTGCTCTTCGACCTGACCGACCGCGTGGCGCTCGTCACCGGATCCAGCCGCGGCATCGGCCGCGCCGTCGCCACCGGCCTCGCCGAGGCGGGCGCCACCGTCGTCCTGAACGGCCTCGACCCCGAGCGCCTCGAGGCCGCCCGCGCCGAGCTCGCGGAGCGGTTCCCCGGCACGGACGACCGCCCGCGGATCCACGCCCGCGCCTTCGACGTCACCGACGACGCGGCCGCCGAGGCGGGCGTCGCCTGGATCGAGGAGGCGGTGGGTCCGTTGCGCATCCTGGTCAACAACGCCGGCGTCCAGCACCGCGTGCCCCTGCTCGAGCTCGAGGTCGCCGACTGGGAGCGGGTGCTGCGCACGAACCTCACCAGCGCCTTCGTGGTCGGCCGGGCGGCGGCGAAGCGGATGATCCCGCGCGGCGCCGGGAAGATCGTCAACGTCGCCTCGGTGCAGGCCGATCTCGCGCGGCCGACGATCGCGCCCTACACCGCCTCGAAGGGCGGGATCCGCAACCTCACCCGCGCGATGACGGCGGAGTGGGCGCAGCACGGCATCCAGGTCAACGCGATCGCTCCGGGGTACATCCACACCGAGATGACGCAGGGCCTCGTCGACGACGAGGCGTTCAACGCCTGGATCCTCGGCCGCACGCCCGCCGCGCGCTGGGGCCGCGTCGAGGACCTGATCGGCCCCGCCGTCTGGCTCGCCTCCGACGGCTCGGACTACGTCAACGGGCAGGTCGTCTTCATCGACGGCGGCATGACCGTCGTCGTCTGAGCCACCCCTCGACCCACCGAACGGAACCCGCATGACCGCGCTCGTCCCCGCCTCCACCACCCGCGTCGTCGTCCACGCCGCCGGCGACCTCCGCGTCGAGGAGGCGCCGCTCGCGCCGCGCGGCCCCGGCGAGTCCCTCGTCGCCGTGGCGTACGGCGGGATCTGCGGCTCCGATCTGCACTACTGGACGCACGGCGCCGCGGGCGAGTCGATCCTCCGCGAGCCGCTGACGCTCGGCCACGAGGTGGTCGGCACGGTCGTCGAGGCAGCGGCGGACGGCTCCGGACCCCCTGTCGGCGCGGCCGTCGCCGTGCACCCCGCGACCGCTCGCGGCGAGTGGCCCGACGGGCGCCCCAACCTCGCGACCGAGGGCACCTACCTGGGCAGCGCCGCGCGGATGCCCCATACCCAGGGCGCGTTCGCCCGCCACGCGGTGCTGCCGGCGCGCATGCTCCGCGAGCTGCCCGCCGGTCTCGGGCTCCGGGAGGCGGCGCTCGCGGAGCCGGCGAGCGTCGCCTGGCACGCGGTGTCGCGCGCGGGTGAAGTGTCGGGACGGCGCGCGCTGGTGATCGGCAGCGGCCCGATCGGAGCGCTGATCGTCGCCGTGCTGAAGCGGGCGGGGGCGGCGGACATCGTCGCCGTCGACCTGGCCGAGGAGCCCCTCGCGATCGCCCGGGCGGTCGGCGCGACCCGGACGATCCGCGCGACCGACGCCGACGCGATCGCCGAGGTCGCGGCCGACGTCGTCTTCGAGTCCTCGGGCAGCCCGCGCGGCCTCGCCTCGGCCGTCCGGGGCGCCGCCCGCGGCGGCACCGTCGTGATGGTGGGACTCCTCCCCTCGGGCGAGCAGCCGGCCCTGATCTCGCTCGCGATCACCCGGGAGCTGCGCCTGATCGGCTCCTTCCGCTTCGTCGACGAGATCGACGAGGTGCTGGCGGCGCTCGCCGACGGGAGCCTCGCCGTGGCGCCGGTGGTCACGCAGGTGGTGCCGCTGGAGCGCGCGCTCGAGGCCTTCGAGCTCGCCCGCGACGCCTCGCGCTCGAGCAAGGTGCTGCTCGACTTCACCCCGTGACGGGCGCTCGAGGCGCCTCCGGAGGGTCGGGATCGCCCGAGCGTTCGGGGTTCCCTCGGACGGCGGTGCCGCCGGAGCACTACCGTTGCACCATGGCGTCCACCGATACCCCCGATTCCGCCCCCGAAGCCGACACCGCTTCCGAGAGCGCCCCCACGCTCACCTTCTCCGACCTCGGTCTCTCCGACCCGGTCCTCAAGGCCCTCAAGGAGGTCGGCTACGAGACGCCCTCGGCCATCCAGGCCGCGACGATCCCGTCCCTCCTCTCCGGCCGCGACGTCCTCGGCGTCGCCCAGACCGGCACCGGCAAGACCGCGGCGTTCGCGCTGCCGATCCTCTCGCGCCTCGACGTCTCGCAGAAGACGCCGCAGGCCCTCGTGCTGGCCCCGACCCGCGAGCTCGCGCTGCAGGTGTGCGAGGCGTTCGAGCGCTACGCGTCCGGCCTCCGCGGCGTCCACGTCCTCCCCGTCTACGGCGGCCAGGGCTACGGCACCCAGCTCTCCGCGCTCCGCCGCGGCGTCCACGTCGTCGTCGGCACGCCCGGCCGCATCATGGACCACCTCGAGAAGGGCACCCTCGACCTCTCGCAGCTGAAGTTCCTGGTTCTCGACGAGGCCGACGAGATGCTCAAGATGGGCTTCGCGGAGGACGTCGAGACGATCCTCGCCGACACCCCCGTCGAGAAGCAGATCGCGCTGTTCTCGGCGACGATGCCCGCGCAGATCCGCCGCATCTCCGGCAAGTACCTGAAGGAGCCGGAGGAGATCACGGTCAAGAACAAGACCACGACCTCCGTCAACACCACCCAGCGCTACCTGATGGTGTCGTACCCGCAGAAGGTCGACGCCCTCACCCGCATCCTCGAGGTCGAGAACTTCGAGGGCATGATCGTGTTCGTCCGCACGAAGAGCGAGACGGAGACGCTGGCCGAGAAGCTGCGCGCCCGCGGCTACACCGCGGCGGCGATCAGCGGAGACGTGGCCCAGGCCCAGCGCGAGCGCACCGTCGAGCAGCTGAAGTCGGGCAAGCTCGACATCCTCGTCGCGACCGACGTCGCCGCCCGCGGCCTCGACGTCGAGCGCATCAGCCACGTCGTCAACTACGACATCCCGATCGACACCGAGTCGTACGTCCACCGCATCGGCCGCACCGGTCGCGCGGGGCGCAGCGGAGCGGCGATCAGCTTCGTCACGCCGCGCGAGCGCCGCCTCCTCGCCGCCATCGAGAAGGCCACCCGCCAGCCGCTGACCGAGATGCGGATGCCGAGCGTCGAGGACGTCAACGTCACCCGCCTCTCGCGCTTCGACGACGCGATCACCGCGGCGCTCGCCGACACCGAGCGCCTGCAGCGCTTCCGCGACATCATCGGCCACTACGTCGAGCACCACGACGTGGTCGAGTCGGACGTCGCCGCCGCGCTGGCCATCGTTGCGCAGGGCGAGGAGCCGCTGCTGCTCTCGCCCGACGACCCCCGCTTCGCCCGTCGCGAGCGCGAGGACCGCGACTCCCGGCCCGACCGGGGCGACCGCCCCGAGCGCGGCGACCGCTTCGACCGCGGCGGCGACCGGGGCGAGCGTCCCGAGCGCCGTCAGCGCCCGGCGAACAGCAACCTCGCCTCGTACCGGATCGAGGTCGGTCGCCGCCAGCGCGTCGAGCCCCGCCAGATCGTGGGCGCGCTCGCGAACGAGGGCGGCCTCAACCGGGGCGACTTCGGGCACATCGACATCCGCCCGGACTTCTCGATCGTGGAGCTGCCGGCCGACCTGCCCCAGGACGTGCTCGACCGCCTCGCCGACACCCGCATCAGCGGGCAGCTGATCGAGCTGAAGCCGGACCGCCGTCCGAGCCGCGCCGGCGCCGACCGCGGCGCACGCCCCAGCGGCCCGAGCCGCTCGAGCGAGCGCCCGGAGCGCAAGCCGCGCTACTGACGCCTCCGGCCCCGGCGGACGGGCCTCCACGAGACGCCACTCCGGTACAGCGGCCCTCGCGTGTCGCGTACCGGAGTGGCGTCCCGCTTTCGTGCGGGGCGGCCTCAGCGGCGCAGGACGCGCCGGGCCAGCACGTTGCCGAGCAGCTGCACCAGCTGCACGATCACGATGATCACGAGCACCGCGGCCCAGGTGACGACCGGCTCGAACTGCCGGTAGCCGTACTGGATCGCGAAGTTGCCGAGCCCGCCGGCGCCGATGTATCCGGCGACCGCCGACATGTCGATCACGGCGACGAACACGAACGTGTAGCCGAGGATCAGCGGACCGAGCGCCTCCGGCAGCAGCACCGTGCGGACGATCCGGAACCGGCTCGCTCCGACCGACCGTGCCGCCTCGATCACGCCGGGCTGCACGGTCAGCAGGTTCTGCTCCACGATCCGCCCGATGCCGAACGCGGCGCCGAGCGAGAGGGTGAAGACGATCGCGTCCGTGCCGATGCCGGAGCCGACCACCAGCCGGGCCAGTGGCTGGGCAGCGGCGATGAAGATGATGAACGGGATCGGCCGGAACACGTTCACGATCACGTTGAGCAGTCCGTGGACCACCCGGTTCGCGTAGAGGGCGCCGCCGCGGGTGAGCGCGAGGCCCAGCCCGATCAGCAGTCCGCCGAGCCCGCCGAAGAGGAGGCTCAGCGCGACGATGTAGAGCGTCTCGCCGGTCGCCTGGACGAGCTTGGGCAGGAGCGGGATCAGCTCGTTCATCGGGGCACCTCCGTGAGGGCGACGCGTCCGCCGAGGCGGGCGAGGAGGGGGTCGACGACGCCGTCCGGCGCGTCGAGGGCGACCGTGAGGTGGCCGAAGGCCCGTCCGCGGACGTCGGTGATGCCGCCGTAGACGAGCTCGAGCGGCACACCGGCGGCCGCGACCTCGGCGAAGACGTCGCCCTGGGAGGCGGAGTCGTCCGAGAACGAGAGCGTGACCAGCCGGCCGCGGTGGCGCGTACGCAGCACAGCCGCCTCCGCGGGTGAGGGCACCGAGCGGACGACCGTGGAGACGAAGCGGCGGGTGACCGGCTCGCGCGGGGCCGAGAACACGTCGAAGACG
The DNA here is from genome assembly GCF_009866585.1 of Rathayibacter sp. VKM Ac-2762. NCBI lineage: Bacteria > Bacillati > Actinomycetota > Actinomycetes > Micrococcales > Microbacteriaceae > Rathayibacter > Rathayibacter sp. VKM Ac-2762. The sequence goes on from NZ_CP047419.1 coordinate 3,102,216, forward strand.
GGCCCGCGCTCCACGATGCGGCCCGACTCCATCACCGCGACCTTCGTCGCGAGCTGCTGGACCACGTCCATCTCGTGGGTGATCACGACGATGGTGACGCCCAGCTCCTCGTTGATGCGGCGGAGGAGGGCGAGCACCTCGCCGGTGGTGTCCGGGTCGAGCGCGCTGGTGGCCTCGTCGGCCAGCAGGATGCGCGGGGAGGCGGCGAGGGCGCGGGCGATGCCGACGCGCTGCTTCTGCCCGCCCGAGAGCTGCTCCGGGTGGCTGCGCGCCTTGTCGCTCAGGCCGACGAAGCGGAGCATCTCGTCGACGCGGGCGCGCTGCTCCGCCCGGGGGACGCCCGCGACCTGCAGCGGGTAGGCGACGTTCTGCCCCACGGTCTTCGAGCCGAACAGGTTGAACTGCTGGAAGATCATCCCGATCCCCAGGCGCAGCCGGCGCAGCTCGCGCTCGGGCAGGCCCACGGTCTCGCGGCCGTCGATCTCGATGCTGCCGCTGGTCGCGGGCTCCAGAGCGTTGACGAGGCGCGCGAGCGTGCTCTTGCCGGCGCCGGAGTAGCCGATCACGCCGTAGACGTCGCCCGCCTCGATCTCGAGGCTCACGCCGTCGACGGCCGCGGTCGGGGCGGCGCCGCGCCCTGCGCCGGGGTACACCTTGCGCACGTCGGTCATGCGGATGAGCGGCACGGGGCGCCCTTTCTGTTGCGGGGGAGGCGCGGGACCGCGCCGGAGGGGAGCTCCGCGAGCGGAGGACCCGACCGGCGCGGTGCCGCGGGTGCCGGAGTCAGGAGGCGGCGGAGATGTCGGTCTCGGCGGACTCGAGCGAGGTCTCCAGCTCGGAGGCGGGGGTCTTCAGGAAGACCGCGGTGCCGCCGGACTGCTCCGAGACGCCGTCGAGCACGTCCTGGCTGTCCTGGTAGATCGAGACGAGCTTCGTGTAGGTCTCGTTCTCGGCGTCGTCGGCCCGGGCGGCGAAGATGTTCGTGTAGAGCAGGGAGGCGGGGTCGCTCGGGTCGTCCTGGGCGATCGCGTCCGAGGCCTTCAGGCCCGCGTTCTCGATGAAGTCGTTGTTGATGATCGCGGCGGCCACGTCCGGGAGCGACGTCGGGGTGAGGGAGGCCTCGAGCGCGGTGACCTCCACCTTCGAGGAGGACTCGACGTCGTCGACGTTCGAGAGCACTCCGCCGCCGTCCTTCAGCTCGACGAGCCCGGCCGACTGCAGCACCAGCAGCGCGCGCGCCTGATTCGTCTCGTCGTTGGGGATCGCGACGGTGGAGCCGGCGGGGATGTCCGCGACGTCGTCGTACTGCGAGGAGTAGAGGCCGAGCGGGTAGATCGCGGTCGCGCCGATCGGCACGAGGTCGGCGTCGGCCGAGGTGTTGTACTGCGCCAGGTAGGCGATGTGCTGGAACTGGTTGAGGTCGATCTCGCCCTCGGTGAGGGCGGGGTTGGGCTGGTTGTAGTCGCTGAAGTCGACGATCTCGACGTCGATCCCGGCGTCGGCGGCGGCCTTCTCGTAGGTGGCCCAGTAGGGGTCGCTCGCGCCGACCACGCCGATGCGGACGGTGTCGTCGCCGCCGCCCGCGCCGGAGCAGCCGGAGAGGAGGAGGGCGGCGGAGGCGGCGATCGCGGAGGTCGCGAGGAGTCGGGTGCGCAGGGTCATGGCTGTGGGGATCCTTCCGTGGAGAGGATCCGGGCACTCGGCGCCGACCGGGCGGTGCTGGTCACCGCCGGCGCTGCGACCGGCCTCCGGTCGCTCGGCGCCGCGACTGCGCGGATCCCGGGGATCACCTTACGAAGGCGGCCGGACCCGCGCGGAACCCGCGCGTAACACGGCGACTCGGAGGCAGAGGAGGTGCCCGCTCACCGCCTGAGCGCGGCGTGGAGCGCGGCCAGCTCGAGAGCGCGCCGCGGCGCCGCTCAGCGCGGGATCGCGCTGTGACGGCTGCTCAGCGCCGCGACCGCGCCGCGCCGCACGCTCAGCTCGCGAGCGCGCCGTCCTCGCCCGCCGACGCCTCGTGCTTGGCGATCCGCTTCGCGATCGCGTCGCGCTCGGCCCGGAGCGACGCGATGGTCGGCTTGTCCAGGCGGGGGTCGGCCAGGTCGGCGAAGGGGCTCGCGGCGCCGGTGCGCGCGGACACGAGCGCGGCGTACGCCTTCGTCGCGGCGCGGAGCTCGGCTCCCGCCCGTTCGACCTTCCGCGGCTTCGACTCCTTGTCCGAGACGAGTCGGGCGTGCTTGTCGAGGGCGTCTACCAGCGCGCGATGCGCGGCGTCAATCTTCTTGCTCATAGGCGCATTATGGCGCAGGATCGGCGCACGGCGCCGAACGCGTTCCCGCACCCGCCCTCCGTCCCCCTCCGCGAGAGGCCGCTCGGGTACGCGACACGCAGGGGAGGCGTACCGGGGCGGCATCTCGCGGGGAGGGGTCGGGTCAGCGGGCGACCGGCGTGGAGACGGACGACGCGCCGGCGCTGGTGGCCACCGCGTCGAGGACGCGCTGCACGTCGAGGGCGTCGGCGAACGTGGGCGTGACCGCCGTGCCGCCGGCGATCGCCTCGACGAGATCGACGACCTGGTGCGTGAAGAGGTGCTCGTAGCCGATGCCGTGCCCGGTCGGCCACCAGGCCGCCATGTACGGGTGCGCCGGCTCGGTGACCTGGATGCGCCGGAAGCCCTGCGCCTCCTCGGGGTCGCGGGCGTCGTAGTACTCGAGCTCGTTCATCCGCTCGAAGTCGAACGCGATCGAGCCGAGCTCGCCGTTCACCTCGATCCGGTTGGCGTTGCGGCGGCCGGTCGCGACGCGGGTCGCCTCGAAGACGCCCAGGGCACCGCCCTCGAAGGAGGCGGTGAAGGCCGCGGCGTCGTCGACGGTCACGGCGCCGCGCGGGGCGTCGGCACCGGCGCGGCCGCCGAGGCCGACCTGCTCGCTGAGCACGGGGCGCTCGGTGGTGAAGGTGCGCAGCGTCGCCGAGACCGAGGTGATGCCGCGGCCGGTCAGCCACTGGGCGGTGTCGATGCTGTGCGCGCCGATGTCGCCGAGGGCGCCCGAGCCGGCGCGCTCCTTCTGCAGGCGCCAGGTCAGCGGCGCCTCGGAGTCGGACAGCCAGTCCTGCAGGTACTGGGCGCGCACGTGGCGGATGTCGCCGAGGCGGCCCTCCTCGATGAAGCGCTTCGCGAGGGCGAGGGCCGGGGTGCGACGGTAGCTGAAGCCGCACATCGCCACCTTCCCGGAGGCGGCGGCCGCGGCGACCATCCGCTCCGCCTCCTCGACGGAGTTGGCGAGGGGCTTCTCGCACAGCACGTGCTTGCCGGCCTCGAGGGCCGCGATGGCGATCTCGGCGTGGGTGTCGCCCGGGGTGCAGATGTCGACGAGGTCGATGTCGTCGCGGGCGATGACGGCCCGCCAGTCGGTGGAGGCCTCGCTCCAGCCCAGCCGCTCGGCGCGCTCCGCGGTCGAGTCGGGGTTGCTCCCCACGAGCACGGCGAGCTCGGGGCGGAGGGGGAGGGGGAAGAAGCGGGAGGCGGTGCGCCAGGCGTGCGAGTGGGTGCGGCCCATGAAGGCGGTCCCCACCATCGCGACGCGCAGGGCTCGGTCGTTCGACATCGTCGTCCTTTCGTCGGCCGTACGACCCTGCCACGGGTCGGGGCGCGGGCGCTACCGCGCTCGGCGAGGCCGCCTCCGGGGCGACGCGCCCGGGCTGCACGGACATGAGCACGTTCATAGGGTTCGGAGAGCGCTCTATCACGGACGGAATGTCTCAACAGCCGCCGTCAGATGTCGCGTAATCCCGCGGATCCCAGCCCTGACGCGGTAGCAGGAAGCCCTTGGGGCGACTGGGCGATCACTCGAACCGCCTTCGAATCGGTTCAGAACTTTTGCTTGACCCGCGACGTAAGTGGAAGTAGCTTCATCCGCATGGTCACCGCAGACCCCCGCAGCACTGCTGCACAGCCTCTTCCCCGCACCTCCGACGAGTCTCAGCAGCTGCTTCTGCAGATGCGCGGCATCGTGAAGGTCTTCCCCGGCGCCCGTGCTCTCGACGGCGTCGACCTCGATGTCCGACCCGGTGAGGTGCACTGCCTCCTCGGCCAGAACGGCGCCGGCAAGTCCACCCTCATCAAGACCCTCGCCGGGGCCCACCAGCCCACCGAGGGCGAGATCCTCGTCGACGGGAACGTCGTCACGATCCCGTCCCCGACGGCGGCCCTCGCCCTGGGCATCGCGACGATGTACCAGGAGCTCGACGTCGTCGACGGCCTCTCCGTCGCCGAGAACATCTTCCTCGGCCACGAGCTCTCCCGCGGCGGCTTCACCGCCCGGGCGAAGGCCACGAGGATCACCCGCGAGCTGATGGAGCGCCTCGGGCACTCCGAGATCTCGCCGAACCGCGAGGTCGGCACGCTCTCCGCCGCCGGCAAGCAGATCGTGCAGATGGCCCGTGCCCTCTCGCACGACGCGCGGGTCATCATCATGGACGAGCCCTCCGCGGTGCTCGACTCCGAGGAGGTGGAGAACCTCTTCCACGTGGTGCGCCAGCTCACCGCCTCCGGCGTCGCCATCGTCTACATCTCGCACCGCCTCGACGAGATCCGCGCCATCGGCGACCGGATCACCGTGATCAAGGACGGCGCGACCGTCGCGCAGAACCTCGCGGTCGCCGACACCCCCACCTCGAAGCTCATCACCCTGATGACCGGCCGCGCCGTCGAGTACGTCTTCCCGGACCGCCAGGAGCTCGACGTCGAGGCCGAGACGCTGCTGAAGGTCGAGAAGCTGGGCCTGCAGGGCTCCTTCTCGGACGTCTCCCTCGAGATCCGCGCCGGCGAGGTCGTCGGCCTCGCGGGGCTGGTCGGCTCCGGCCGCTCCGAGATCCTCGAGACCATCTACGGGGCGCGCCGCGCCAGCACCGGGACGGTCAGCGTGGCGGGCAAGCGCCTGCGCGCCGGATCCGTCACCTCGGCGGTCGACGCCGGCATCGGCCTCTGCCCGGAGGAGCGCAAGAGCCAGGGCCTGCTCCTGGACGAGCCGGTCTACCGCAACATCACCCTCTCGACCTTCGACCGCTTCGCCAAGCGCGGCTTCCTCGACGAGCGCTCCGAGCGCGCGGCGGCGGCCGAGCAGGCGGTCTCCCTCGACCTGCGGCCCTCCGGGGTCGACCGCGACGCCCGCACCCTCTCCGGAGGCAACCAGCAGAAGGCGCTCCTCGCCCGCTGGCTCGTGCGCGGCTGCCGCGTCCTGCTGCTCGACGAGCCGACCCGCGGGGTCGACGTCGGCGCACGGGCCGAGATCTACACCCTGATCAGGGACCTCGCGACCAACGGCGCCGCCGTGCTCGTGGTCTCCAGCGAGATCGGCGAGGTCCTCGGACTCTCCGACCGAGTGCTCGTGATCTCCGACGGCGCCGTGGTCCACGAGGGCCCGGCCGATTCGATCGACGAGCACCGCGTGCTCGATCTCGTCATGGAAGGAAGTGCAGCGTGAGCGGACAGCTCGACACCGCGTCGCCGTCGATCGGCGGTCCGCAGGAGGACGCCGCCCGTCACGCGTCGGCCGCGACGGGAGGCTCCTCCGGGGGCGTGCCCTCGAAGGACTCCCGCTCCGGGATCGCCCGCCTCATGCAGGGCTCCCTCGGCCGCAACGTCGGGCTGCTGCTCGCGCTGGTGATCCTCTGCATCGTCGGATTCGCGACCGCGGGGGAGCGCTTCGCCAGCGTCGACAACGTGCTCACGATCCTCCGCCTCGCCGCCGTCATCGGCGTGCTGAGCATCGGCATGACGTTCGTCATCACCTCCGGCGGCATCGACCTCTCGGTCGGCTCCGTGATGGGGCTCGCGACGGTCTGGGCGAGCACGGTCTCGACCCAGTACTACGCGGCCAACACCTCCTGGCTGGTGATCGTGCTCACCGCGGTCGTCGTCGGCCTCGTCTGCGGCCTCATCAACGGCGCGCTGATCGCCTACGGCCGGGTCGTCGCCTTCATGGCGACCCTGGCGATGCTCGTCGCCGCCCGCGGCTTCGCCGAGCTGATCTCGAACCGCCAGACGCAGGTCGTCACGGTCACGCCGTTCCTCGACTTCTTCCGCGCCGACGTGCTCGGCATCCCGGTGCTCGTGCTGATCTTCGTGGTCGTCGCCGTCGCCGGCTGGATCCTGCTCAACCGCACCACCTTCGGCCGCCGCACCATCGCGGTCGGCGGCAACCCGGAGGCGGCCCGCCTCGCCGGCATCAAGGTCCGCCGCCACACCATGTACGTCTACGGCCTCGCCGGGCTCACCGCCGGCATCGCCGCCGTCATGATGCTCGCCCGCACCACCGCCGGCAGCTCGACCAACGGCCTCCTCTACGAGCTCGACGCCATCGCGGCGGTCGTCGTCGGAGGCACGCTGCTGGCCGGCGGCCGCGGCACCATCGTCGGCACCGTGTTCGGCGTCCTCATCTTCACGACCCTGACCAACGTGTTCACGCAGAACAACATGTCGACCTCGACTCAGGCCGTCGCGAAGGGCGCGATCATCGTCGCCGCCGTCCTGCTGCAGCAGCGATTCGCCGCCCGCGGCAGGAAGTCCTGACCCCGGGGCTCCGGCCCCGCTCCTCCACACACAGCAACCCACCCGACCACTCAGGTCACCTCTCCGCAGGACACGTGTGCCCTCGGACCCCTCGGATCGATCGAAGGAGATCACTTCCATGCCCGCACGCCCCTTCACCCGCAGCCGCCTCTCCCGCACCGCCCGACTCGGCTCGGCCGGCGTCGCCTTCGGCGCCGTCGCGCTGATGCTCACCGGCTGCATCTCGAACGCCCCGGTCGAGACCGGCAACGCCGCCTCCGGCGGGACCGCCGCCGCCGTGGCCGCCTCGGACAACGACGCCTCCGGCGACAACGTCGTCATCGGCTTCACCGCTCCCGCCGCCGACCACGGCTGGATGGGCGCGGTCAGCCGCGCCGCCATCGCCGAGGCCGAGAAGTACGACGACGTGGAGCTCCGCACCGCGGAGGGCACCAACGACGTCAACCTCCAGATCAGCCAGGTCGAGACCTTCATCAACGACGGCGTCGACGCGATCGTGCTCCTGCCGATCGACGGAGCGGCGCTCACGCAGGTCGCCACCCAGGCGATGGAGGCGGGCATCACCGTCATCAACGTGGACCGCGAGTTCTCCAGCCCCTTCGCCGCCCGGTCGACCATCCTCGGCGACAACTACGGCATGGGCGTCAGCGCCGGCACCTACATCTGCGAGGAGCTCGGCGACAACCCCGACGCCGTCGTCGCCGAGATCGCCGGCATCGACTCCCTCCCGCTGACCCAGGAGCGCAGCCAGGGCTTCTCGGACGCGCTCGAGGGCTGCGGACTCGACGTGGACAACCGCGTCGCCGCCGACTTCACCGTCCAGGGCGGAGAGCAGGCCGCGGCCAACCTCCTCCAGGCCGCGCCGAAGATCGACGCCATCTGGAACCACGACGACGACCAGGGCGTCGGCGTCCTCGCGGCGATCGACACCGCCGGACGCGACGAGTTCCTCTTCGTCGGCGGCGCCGGCTCGGCCAACGTGATGCGCGCGATCGAGGCCGACGACTCCGTCGTCAAGGCCACGGTCGTCTACCCCTCGACCCAGGCCGCGGACGGCATCAAGCTCGCCCGCCTCGTCGAGCAGAACAAGTCGATGGCCGACACCAGCTCGCTCGGCGTCCCGCGCCAGATCCAGCTCTTCGCGCCGGTCGTCACCAAGGACAACGTCTCCGAGTACCTGCCCTCGGCCTTCGAGTCCTGATCGGCCCCACCAGCCCGGGTCGGCGCGGGAACCATCCCGCGCCGGCCCCCACCTCGGCGCCGCCCCGGGATCACTGACGACCCGCAGCGCAGCGCCACCGGCATCCGCGAGAGGAGGAGGAGTGCAAGACACCGGCCCCAGGGCCGGACAGGAGGAGACCGGATCCGCTCAGTCGTGCGGACAGCGACGGACCCGGCCTCTGCGATGAACACCTCATTGAAGGAATCACATCACGCATGAATGGTAAGCGATCCTCGAGAAGAAGCATCAGGCGTCTTCTCGCACTCGGCATCGCCGGGATGGTGACGGTCTCCGGACTCACCGCCCTCGGCCTGCCCGCCTCGGCCCACGACGGAGTGGACCACGGTTCCGAGGGCGGAGCATCCGCTCTCGACTGGAGCAACTACGAGAAGGTCCTGCTGACGAAGAACGTCGGCGAGCCCCTCGACCTGGCCGTCCTCCCGGACAAGTCGGTCCTCCACACCGCTCGGAACGGCGAGATCCGCCACACCGACCCCAAGACCGGCACCACCCGTGTCGTCAACACGATCCCCGTGTACCAGAACTCGGAGGACGGACTGCAGTCCGTCGGCATCGACCCCGACTTCGCCGAGAACAAGTGGGTCTACCTCGTCTACGCGCCCCCCGGGAACACCCCGACCGGCGCGGCCCCGAACATGCTGCCCGAGGGCGCGACCGACAGCTACTGGGACCAGTGGAAGGGCATCAACCGCCTCTCCCGGTTCAAGTGGACCGGCTCGGGCCTCGACCTCGCGAGCGAGCAGAAGATCATCGACATCGAGACCCAGCGCGGGCAGTGCTGCCACGTGGGTGCCGACTTCGACTGGGACGCCGACGGCAACCTGTACCTCTCCACCGGCGACAACACGCCGGCGAGCGCTCCGGGTGCCGCGGGCTTCGCGCCGAACAACGACGCGCCCCGCATGAACCCGGGCTTCGACTCGCGTCGCGGCGCCGGCAATACGAACGACCTCCGCGGCAAGATCCTCCGGATCACCGTGCAGGAGGACGGCTCGTACACGATCCCCGAGGGCAACCTCTTCCCGGTGGGAACCGAGAAGACCCGCCCCGAGATCTTCGTGATGGGCGTCCGCAACCCGTTCAAGATCGACGTCGACGCCGAGACGAACACCCTCTCCTGGGGCGACTACGGCCCCGACGCCACGAAGGCCGCTGCGGCCGACGGCGTCCGCGGCCCGATGGGCCTCGTCGAGTGGAACGCGACCGGACTGGACGAGCCGCACAACTCCGGCTGGCCCTACGTCCACGGACCCAACGCGCCGTACAACGAGTGGAACTTCGAGACGTCGACGCCCCGCGGTTTCTTCGACCCGGAGAACCTGAAGAACAACTCGCGCTGGAACACCGGCCTCGTCGACATCCCGGACGCCAAGGCGGCGACCGTCTACTACGGCGACAACCCCGGCGACCAGCCGTTCGACGAGCTCGTCAACTTCGGGACCAGCACCGGCCAGGGCCCCATGGGCGGACCGGTGTACCACTTCGACGCGGACAACACCTCGACGTCGAAGTTCCCGGAGTACTGGGACAAGAAGACCTTCTTCGGCGAGTTCTCGCAGGACTACATCGCGGCGTTCACGCTCGATGAGGACCGCGCGGTCACGCACATCGAGGACTTCCTCCCCAACGCGGCGCTCAGCCAGGCCGCGCAGCCGATCCACGACAACCCGATGGACATGGAGTTCGGCCCCGACGGGTCGATGTACGTGATCGAGTACGGCGACGGATTCTTCCGCGCCAACCCCGACGCGGGCCTGTACCGGATCGACTACGCCGAGGGCAACAAGGCGCCGCAGGCCCGCTTCACCGCGACCCCCCTGTCCGCCTCGCAGACCCCGCTCGAGGTCACGTTCGACGCCAAGGGATCGACCGACCCCGAGGGCGACGCGCTCACCTACGACTGGGACTTCGACGGCGACGGCACCTTCGACGCCACCGGAGTGACCGTCAAGAAGACCTACACCGAGCTCGGACAGTTCACGGCCCGTCTGCGCGTCACCGACGCCAAGGGCAAGTTCAGCCTGACCTCGCGGGTCATCTCGGTCGGCAACCAGGCGCCGCAGATCCAGATCCAGACGCCCGGCAACGGCTCGTTCTTCAGCTGGGGCGACGCGATCCCCTACCAGGTGACCGGCAAGGACGCTGAGGACGGCGACCAGATCGTCAGCAGCCGCGTGGGCTGGACCTACGGCCTCGGCCACGACGAGCACGCCCACCCCGAGGTCACCGGCACCGGTGCCAAGGGAGCGTTCCCGACGTCCAAGGACTCGCCCGAGCACGGCCCCGGCGCGCTGCTGTACGGCACCGTCGTCGTGACCTACACGGACGGCGGCTTCAACGGCCTGCCCCCGGCTGCGGCCGAGGCGACGCTGCGGCTGAACCCGAAGACGCAGGAGGCGGAGCACGCCGCCCGTGAGGGCGTCCTGCCCTACGCGGACACCACCGCCAGCGGCGGCAACGCCGTCAGCGGACTCGGTGCGGGATCCTTCCTGCGCTGGGACCCGGTGAACTTCGCCAACCTGACCGGCGTCGTGGTCCGCGCCACCGGTGAGGGCACCGTCGACCTCCGCTGGAACGCTGCCGACGCAGCGCCCTTCGGAACGGCGACCATCCCCGCGGGAGCCGGCTGGAAGGACGTCCTCGTCCCCTTCGGCACCAACGTCCCCCGCGGCACCGGCTCGCTCTACGTGACCTCGCCCAGCGGCCTGTCGCTCGACTCCCTCACCTTCCAGGGTGTCGGCGCCGGTGACAAGACGGCTCCGACCGTCGCGGCGACCCTCGACCCGGCAGCGCCTGCGGGCGTCGGCGGCGTCTACAACAAGCCCGTGACCCTCGGCCTCACCGCCACGGACAACGGAGCGCTCTCCACCGTCCAGTACTCCGCCGACAACGGCACGACGTGGACCACGGTCCGCGCCGTCAACGGCGCGTACACGGTCCCGTTCACCACGAACGGCGCCCGGACGATCCAGTACCGCGCCACCGACACCGGCGGCAACGTCTCGGCGGTCGGCACGGTGAAGTTCACGATCGACCTGGCCGCGGCGAACGCCCCGACCGCCGCGTCGACCACCACCGTGGCGCTCTCGGCTCCCCGCGTGACCTTCGGGGCACCGGGCGAGGCGACCGTCACGGTCACCGGTCAGGGTGGGAACCCCGGCGGAGAGGTCGTCCTCTACGAGGGCGCCACCGAGCTGGGCCGCGCGACGCTGAAGGACGGCAAGGCGACCTTCGCCCTGCCGAAGACCCTCGGCGCCGGCACCCACACCCTCCGTGCGGCGTACGGCTCGGACGCCACCTTCAAGGCCTCGGAGGGCACCGCCCGCCTGATCGTCTCGAAGGCCGCCTCGGAGCTCACCGCGACCGTCTCGCCCAACCCGGTCAAGCCGGGCGCCAGCGCGCAGGTCACGGTCGACGCGAAGTCCTCGACGGGTGTCGCCGGCACCGGTCAGGTGAGCGTGATGGTGAAGAGGAACCTCTCCACCGTCGCGATGCTCACCGGGACCCTCGACGAGAACGGGCACGTCGTGGTGACGCTCCCGAAGCTCGCGGCGGGCAGCTACAAGCTGACCGTCACCCACACCGCCACGGCGGACACCAACGCCGCGTCGGCGCTGCTGAACCTCACCGTCCAGCAGTAGCCCCCGCGCAGGGGCCGGCCGGCTCGACCGGGCCGGCCGGCCCCCCACCCCCTGCACCATCTGCCATTTCGAAGGAGAAATGATGCACCACCACCACGCATCCATCACGGCCAAGCCGATGAGCCGGCGCTCGCTGATGACGGCCCTGGCCGCATCGACCGTCGCGGTCGGCGTCGGAGCGGGAGCCCTCGCGGCACCCGCCACGGCCGCCCCCGCGCCCTCGTCCGGATCCACGCGCCTGGTCCCGATCAACCGCATCGGCATCCAGCTCTACAGCGTCCGCGACAAGGTCTCGTCGCTCGGCTTCCGGGCCGTCTTCGAGGAGCTCGGCCGCATCGGCTACAGCGAGATCGAGTTCGCCGGGTACACCCAGGGCAACGTCGGGGCGATCACCCCGCAGCAGATCCGCCAGCTGCTCGACGACAACGGCCTCCGCGCCGTCGGCTCGCACGTCGGCACCAACCTCCTCCGCTCGGAGCTGGGCAAGCAGATCGAGATCGCGCAGATCCTCGGCACGCCGCACCTCGGCACCGGCAACGCGCCCACCAACGTCAACACCAAGGCGGGCTACCTCGCCGCGGCGGAGGAGTGGAACAAGTGGGGCCAGCAGGTCTCGGCCGCGGGCATGAAGCTCTACCAGCACAACCACGCCGGTGAGTTCGGGTTCGCCACGGACGACCCCAAGACCCGCCTGTACGACCTCTTCTACGACAACACCGACCCGCGTCACGTGTACCTCGAGATGGACGTCTACTGGGCGTACGTCGGCAAGAAGCTCTACCCGGGCTTCGAGCCGCTCGACTACATCAAGCGCAACCCTCGCCGCTACCCGATCCTGCACCTCAAGGACGGCAAGACGAACAACGCCAACACCAACGGCTACGACATCGTCGAGTTCGGCGCGGGCAACCTGCCCTACCAGGCGTTCCTCTCGGAGCTGCGCGACCGCGGCCAGCGCTTCGGCGTCTGGGAGCAGGACACCGCTCCCACGCTGGCGACGCCGCCGAGCACGGGGAACTCCCTCGAGGCCGCTTCCCGCAGCTACTCCGCGATCGCTGCGCTCCGTGGCTGAGCGCACCCCGCGCCGCGCGCGCCGCACCGACAGCACCACCACCAGCACGACGCGCACGAGCGCACCGAGGAGAACCCCCATGAAGTGGAAGACGCCCACGGCGGTCCTCGCGGCCGCCTCCCTCGCGATGGTCGCCGCACCGTCCGCCTTCGCGGCGACGACGGACTGCACCACCGAGCTCGGGAACCAGACGATCACCGGAGATCTCAACGTCGGCGCGGGCCAGACCTGCGTGCTCGGCAACGTGACCGTCACCGGCAACGTCATCGTCGGCGACGACGCCTGGCTGGACGCCACCTCGGCGACCATCAGCGGCGACGTCATCGGCACCGACGCGTACGGCATCTCGATCGACGGCACCAGCGTCGGCGGAGACGTCGTGTCGTTCTCGGACGGCAGCCGCAACGGCTTCCTCTACCTGCGCGACCTCACGGTCGGCGGCATGGTCGAGGCCGGCGGGATCGACGTCGAGTTCAGCGACCTCTCGGTCGACGGCTCGGTCAGCACCGACGCGGCGAACTACGTCGACGTCGACCGCACCAGCATCGGCGGCGACGCCACCTTCGCCGGCAGCGACTTCGGCGTGAACGTGCAGGGCGCCATCGTCGGCGGCTCGCTCGCCGTCACCGGCTCCTCGCGCGGCGTCCTCCTGGGCGCGAACGAGGACGGCTCGGCCTCGGCCCTCGGCAACACGGTGGGCGGGAACCTCACGCTCTCGGGCAACTCCGGCAACGTCCAGCTCGCGGGCTCGACGGTCGGCGGGCGCATCGCGCTCGCCGACAACGCGCCGGCGGTCAACTTCGGCGCGGGCAACACCGCCGCCGGAGTCGACGGCACCTTCACGGGAACGGCGGCGGGCGCTGCGGCGGCCGGCGACCAGGCCGTGGCCGTCATCGTCCCCGAGGCCAACAAGGGCGAGCTGACCTGGACGCTCGAGGGCACCAGCAACCTGGTGAACCTCGGCGTCGCCGAGGAGCAGGGCGACCACTTCGCCGCCTCCGGTGAGCTCGTGCCGGTCCGCGTGACCGACACCCGCCTCAACGGCCCGGCCTGGTCGGTCACCGGCCAGCTGAGCGACTTCCGCTCCGGCGAGAAGACGTTCTCGGGCAAGCACCTCGGCTGGACCCCCGAGGTCCTGGAGAACACGGGCGGTGCCGTCGCCGGCGCAGCCGTCCCCTCCGGGTTCGACTCGGGCAACGGCCTCGCCACGCCCCGCGTCCTCGGCTCCGCCGCGGCGCAGCACCCGACCGGATCCTCGGTCCTGGGCGCCGACCTCGACCTGAAGCTCCCGCTCTCGGTCGGAACCGGCACCTACACCGCGACGCTGACGCTCACCGCGCTCGGCTAGCACCGGTGGGGCGGCCTCCGGGCCGCCCCACCCTCCCCCCGTCTCTCCGCGAGACGCGACTCCGGTACGCCCCGCTCGGCGAGCCGTGTACCGGAGCGGCGTCCCGCGGGAGGCATCCCCCTTGCAACGGAAGCCTGATCGATGTCGCTCATGCCACGCACCTCCCGCACCACCGCCGCCCTGCTGCTGATGACGCTCCTCGCAGCCGGCGGCCTCTCGGCTCAGGCGGGTGCCCAGGAGGCGGACCCCGCCTCCACGCCGGTCACCTGGGGTGTGCGCCCCGCCGACACCGAGCAGGGCAGCGAGCGGCCGAACTACGCGTACGCCCTCGATCCCGGCGGCCGCCTCAGCGACGCCCTGATCGTCTCCAACTACGACGACGAGGAGCAGACGTTCCGCGTCTACGGCTCCGACGGCTTCATCACCGAGGCCGGCCAGCTCGACCTGCTCCCCGCCGCGGAGCCCTCGACGCAGCTGGGCAGCTGGATCGCGTTCCCCGAGCCCGAGGTCACCGTGCCCGCCGGCGAGAGCGTGCAGGTCCCCTTCGAGGTCGTCGTCCCCGAGGACGTGACCCCGGGCGACTACGCCGCGGGCGTCGTCTCCTCGATCCTGGTGCAGGGCGAGACCGGAGTCTCGGTCGACCGGCGCCTGGGCTCGCGCATGTACCTCCGCGTCGGCGGCGAGCTCGCCCCGCGCCTGTCGATCGACGGCCTCGCCGTCTCGTACCAGGGCGGCTGGAACCCCTTCGCCCCCGGCTCCGCGACCGTCGACTACACCGTGACCAACGCGGGCAACACCCGTATCGCGCCGGGCGCCGAGATCAGCGTCGCCGGCCTCTTCGGCCTCGCGCCGGTGTCCGCGACCGACCCGGAGCCGCTGCCCGAGCTCCTCCCCGGAACCTCCGTCTCGCGCACCGTGACCGTCGCCGGAGTCTGGCCGCTCTTCGTCGCGACCGCCCGCGCCGCGCTCTCGGGCACCGTCGTCACCGCCGACCAGGCCGCGCAGGCCGATTCCGCCGTCGTCGTCCCCGACGTGCCGGTCGCCACCGCCGAGACCTCGGCCGCGGCCGTGCCGTGGAGCGCCGTGCTCCTCCTCGCCCTGCTCATCGGGCTCATCGTGCTGACCGTCGTCCGCCGCCGCCGCCGGGCCGCGGGGGAGCAGGCGCGCATCGACGCCGCCGTCGCCGCCGCTCTCGGCGCCCAGCCGGAGGACGCCGACCGCGCGGAGGTCCGCTCCTGACCGGGTGCGGCCGGCGCGGTCCGCGGGGATCGCGCCGGCGCGGCCCGCCGCCTCCGGGTGCGCGGCCGCCGCTCTAGCGGACCGCCCGCCCCTCGGCGCGCAGCTGCTCGAGGAAGCCGTCCACCACGGCGGGGCTGAGCAGGTGCCCGCGCAGCATCAGCGCGGCACCGCGCACGCCCCCGCTGCCGCCCAGCTCGGCGGTCACCACGTCGAGCCGCTGCGTCGCGAGGGGGAGGGAGCGCTCGTCGATCACCGAGCGCACGGCCGTCAGGATCTCCGGGCTGGCGAGGGCGACCGCGCCGCCCAGCACGATGACGGAGGGGTTCAGCAGGCTCACGCAGGTGGCCAGCACCTCGCCGAGCTGGAGTCCCGCGATCCGCGCCGCCTCGACGGCCTCGGGATCGCGCGCCTTCAGCAGGTCGATCAGCTCGCGCACCGACTGCACGTCGCGGCCCGCCCGGGCGAGCCCGGCGGCCAGAGCGGAGCCGCCCGCGACCGCCTCGAGGTCCCCCTCCTGACCGCCCGCCGCGGCCGGGGCCGTGCGCGGCACCTGGACGTGGCCGAGATCACCCGCGGAGCCGAGGGCTCCGCGCTGGAGCAGCCCGGACGAGACGATGCCCGCGCCGATGCCGGTGCCGACCTTCACGAACATCAGGTCGAGGGCGTGCGGGAACCGCGAGGCCCGCTCGCCGAGCGCCAGCAGGTTCACGTCGTTGTCGACGAGCACCGTGGTGTCGTAGCGCCGGCGCACGAAGGCGGGGATGTCGAAGCCGTCCCAGCCGGGCATGATCGGCGGGCGCACCGGGCGGCCGCTCGCGTGCTCCACCGGGCCGGGCACGCCGACCCCGATGCCCGCGAGGGCGGAGCGGTCGACGCCGGCCGCGGCGAGGATCCCGTCGCAGACGTCAAGCGCGTGCCCGAGCACCGCCACGGGGCCCTGCGCGATGTCGAGCTCCTCGCGGCGCTCGGCGATGATGCGGCCGTCGAAGTCGGTCAGCGCGATGGTCGAGTGCGCCGCGCCCAGGTCGATGGCCAGGAGCGAGCGGACGGCCGGGTCGAAGACGAGACGCGCGGACGGACGGCCGCCGGTCGACGGAGCGCGGTCGAGGTGCGCGATCAGTCCGAGCTCGAAGAACTGCTCCAGGCGCGTCATCACCGCGGTCCGCGCGAGGCCCGTCTCCTCGACCAGCTCGGCGCGGGTGCGCGGCCGACCGTCGGCGAACAGCCTCAGCATGTCGCCGGTCGCGGTACCCGCGCGCTCGGCCACGCTCAGCTCCTTCTCTCGGCCCGGAGAACGGGTTCGGGGGACAGCACACCTGAGGAAACCAGTCGACGCACGGTCGCGCAATCTCGGCGGGCCCTGCGTGCGGGTCCTGCGCAACACGGCCGGCCGGAGGCGCGACGCGCGCCCGGCCGCGGCCCCTCCCCACTCCGATCGCCCGGGTGCGCCCCGACGATCGCCGCTCAGCCAGCCCTTCCAGACAGGAGAGAACGATGACCTCGTCCGACACCACCACCACAGGCGCCCCCCGATCGAGCGGGCGCATCGGCCTCTGGCTGATCGGGGCCCGGGGCAGCGTCGCCACCACGGCCGCCGTGGGCCTGCACGCCATCGCCGCCGGAGCCGCGCCCAGCTCGGGGTGCGCCACCGCGACCCCCGCCTTCGAGGACGTCCCGCTCGCCGGGTTCGCCGACATCGTCATCGGCGGCCACGACGTCTCGCCGACCCCGCTGCTCGAGAAGGCCACGGGCCTCGCGGCCGGCGGCATGTTCCCGACCTCGGTCGTCGCCGAGGTGGCCGACCGGATCGACGCGACCGACGCCGAGATCCGCCTCGCCCCCTCCGACGCCGCGTCGCAGCAGGAGGAGATCGACCGCCGGGCCGCCGACATCGTCGCCTTCCGCGAGCGCCACGGCCTCGCCCGGGTCGTCGTGATCGACGTCGCCTCGACCGAGGTGCTGCCGGCCGACCGTCCCGAGTTCCACGACCTCGTCGCCCTGCGCGCCGCCCTGGCGCGTCCGGGCGAGCGCCTCCTGCCGCCGAGCTCGATCGCCGCCCTCTCGGCCGTCGTCGCGGGCGCGGCCTACGCCTGCTTCACTCCCTCGACCGCGCTGGCCCTGCCGGCCCTGGAGGAGTGGGCCGCCGAGGCCGGGATCCCGATCGCCGGCCAGGACGGCAAGACGGGGGAGACCCTGCTCCGCAGCGTGCTCGCGCCGATGTTCACGGCGCGCGGGATGCGCGTGCTCTCCTGGGCGGGGGCGAATCTCCTCGGCGGCGGCGACGGGCAGACCCTCGCCGACCCGGAGGCGGTGCGCTCGAAGCTCGTCTCGAAGAACCGCGGACTCCGCAGCCTCCTCGGCGACGACGTCGTCACTCCGCTCCACATCGACAACGTCCCGGACCTCGGCGACGTCAAGACCGCCTGGGACCACGTGCACGCCGAGGGCTTTCTCGGCTCGCGGATCACGGTGCAGACGATCTGGTCGGCGTACGACTCGGCACTCGCGGCGCCGCTGATCCTCGACCTCGCCCGCCTGCTGGCGCTCGCGGACGAGGCCGGCGTCTCGGGCCCCGTCGGCGAGCTCGGCTTCTTCTTCAAGGACCCGTGGGGCAGCGACGTGCACGGCTTCGCCGAGCAGACCGCGGAGCTGGTGGCCTGGTCCGCCCGCACCGGCGCGCTCGTCGCCGAGCGCCGCACCCCGGTGACGAGCGGGACGCGGAGCGATGGCTGAGCTGCGCGACTACCTCGAGCTCGTCCGCGCGAAGGCCGCGCTGACCGTGATCGGCGACACCGTCGCGGGCGGAGCGTGGGCGGGCCGCGGAGTGGGAGCGCGCACGGTCGCGCTCCCGCTGTCCTCGGCGCTGCTCTACTCGGCGGGCATGGCGCTCAACGACTATGCGGACGCCGAGCTCGACGCCCGGGAGCGGCCGGAGCGGCCGATCCCCTCGGGGCGCATCCGGCGCTCGGCGGCACTGGGCACGGCGGCCGCGCTGACCGCGGCGGGGATCGTCGTGGCGGCCGTCGTGGACGGGCGGCGCTCGCTCGCGCTCTCGCTGCCGCTCGCGGCCGGGATCTGGTCGTACGACCTGCTCGCGAAGCCGACTCCGCTGGGCCCGGTCGTGATGGCGGCCTGCCGCGGTCTCGACGTGCTGCTCGGCGCGGGCGTCGACGGCGTGCGCGCGGCGGCCCCCGCCTCCGCCGCCGTGGCCGCGCACACGCTCGGCGTCACCGTGCTCTCGCGCGGCGAGGTGCACGGCACCACTCCGGTCGCGGCGGGAGCGGTCTCGGCCGGCACCGCGGCGATCGCGCTGGTCCACCGCGGCCGGCGCTCTGGCCGAGCGCCGGGCCGCCCCTGCCGCGGTCGTCGCCGCGGGCCTCGGGCGCTGGCTCCTGCTCGTGCTCACCGCGCAGCTGCAGGCCGTGCGGACGCCGACGGCCGCGGCCGCGCGGACGGCCACCCGCGCGGGCATCACCGGGATGATCCCGCTGCAGGCCGCGCTCGCCGGTCTGAAGCGTCCCGAGCTGGGCGCGGCGCTGCTCGCGCTCGACGCGCTCGGCTCCCTCCTGCTCCGCCGCCCGCGGACGGCGGACATCACATGAGCGCCACCGGACCCGTCCTCGGCTACGGCACCAACGGCTTCGCCGATCACACCCTCGACGACGCGCTCACGGTGATCCACGCCGCGGGGTACCGCGCCGTCGCGCTCACCCTCGGGCACCCGCACCTCGATCCCTTCGCGGCCGACTGGCGCGAGCGGACGCTGGCGCTCCGGTCGCGGCTCGACGAGCTGGGCCTGCGCGTGGTCGTCGAGACGGGCGCGCGGTACCTGCTCGACCCGTTCGCGAAGCACCGCCCCACGCTGGTCGACGAGGAGGCCGGCCCCCGCGTCCGCTTCCTCGAGCGCGCGATCGAGATCGCCGCGCTGCTGGGCGCCGACGCCGTCTCCCTCTGGTCGGGGGTCGTGCCGGCGGGCGCCGATGCGGCCGCTGCCTGGCGGCTGCTCGTCGAGCGCATGCGCGGCGTCGTCGCGACGGCCGAGCGCCACGGCGTGCGGCTGGCCGTCGAGCCCGAGCCGGGGATGCTGGTGGAGACGGTCGCCGACGCGCTGCTGCTGCGCCGCGAGCTCGGCGACCCGGAGTCGGTCGGGCTGACGGTCGACCTCGGCCACTGCGTCGTGGTGGAGCCGGACGGCGTGGTCGGAGCCCTCCGCAGCGCCGGGGACCTGCTCCTGAACGTGCAGGTCGACGACATGCTCCCGGAGCGGCACGAGCACCTCGAGCTCGGCACCGGATCGCTCGACCTCGCGGCCGCCTTCGCGACCCTCGCCGAGATCGGCTACCGCGGGATCGCCGCCGTCGAGCTGCCCCGGCACTCGCACGACGCGCCCCGCCTGGCCGTGGCGAGCCTCGCGGCGATGGAGGAGGCGCTCGGCGGCGCCTCCTCGCACGCCGAGCACCCGTGGACCGCGGCCGCCCGCGCCGCCGTCCTCGAGCGCCCGTCGCGGATCGAGCGCTTCTTCCCCGCCGCGGGCCGCGAGGCCGGACGCGAGCCGCTCCGGCCCGCCGAGGACCCGCACGGCCTCGTCCACGGCACGCACGACGACGCGGCCCGCGCCGCCCTGGTGCAGGCCGCGGCGCTGGCGCTCGGCGACGACGACCTGGCCGCTCTCCTCCTCCGCCTCTACCGCGGCGGGGACGGCGCCGAGCGCCGCGGAGTTCTGGCCGGGCTGAACGCCCTCGGCGACCCGGGACCGGCGACGACCCTCGCCGGCCTCGAGCTGACCGCCGACGCCCTGCGCGCCAACGACACCCGGCTCGTCGCCGCGGCGATGGGCTCCTTCGCCCGCCGCCACCTCGACGCGCACGCCTGGCGGCACGGGGTGCTCAAGCTCGTCTTCCTCGGCGTCCCGCTCGCGGCGGTCGCCGGGCTGGAGGAGCGCAGCGACGCCGAGCTGCGCGCGATGGCCGGCCGCTTCGCGGACGAGCGCCGCGCGGCCGGGCGCCCGCTCCCGGACGATCTGGCGGTGCTCCTGCCGAGCTGACCGCCCCCGAACGCCGCCCCGACCGCGGGGCACCACCACCGATGAGAAAGGCGCGACGATGCGCATCTTCGACCCGCACATCCACATGACCTCCCGCACCACCGACGACTACCAGGCGATGTTCGACGCCGGCGTCCGCGCGGTCGTCGAACCCTCCTTCTGGCTCGGCCAGCCGCGCACGAACGTCGGCTCGTTCACGGACTACTTCGACGCCCTGATCGGCTGGGAGCGCTTCCGCGCCGCGCAGTTCGGCATCCGCCACCACTGCACCATCGGGCTCAACCCGAAGGAGGCGAACGACCCGCGCTGCCGGGCCGTCCTGCCCGAGCTCGACCGCTACCTCGCCAAGGACGGCGTCGTCGCCGTCGGTGAGACCGGCTACGACTCGCTCACCCCCGAGGAGGACCAGGTCTTCCGCCAGCAGCTCGAGCTCGCCGGCGAGCACGGCCTCCCCGCGATGGTGCACACCCCGCACCGCGACAAGGAGTCGGGCACCCGCCGCACCCTCGAGGTCGTCGCCGACTCGGGGCTCGAGCCCGGGCGGGTCCTCGTCGACCACCTCAACGAGGTCACCGTCGACGCGGTCCGCGACTCCGGCTGCTGGATGGGCTTCTCCATCTACCCCGACACGAAGATGGACGAGACCCGCCTGGTGACGCTGGTCGAGCGGATCGGGCTGGACCGCGTGCTGGTCAACTCCGCCGCCGACTGGGGCCGCTCCGACCCGCTCACGACCGCGAAGACCGGCCGCCTCCTCCTCGTCGCCGGCTTCAGCGCGGGCGACGTCGACCGGCTGCTCTGGCAGAACCCGGTCGAGTTCTACGGGCAGAGCGGACGCCTGGACCTCTCGCCCGTCGCGGGCTTCGACGTGCAGGAGTCGGCCGGCCGCACCTTCGAGGGCAACTCCGTGCTCCGGGGCGCCCCGCGCGTGGCGGAGGTCGTGTGATGCACCTCTCCTACTGCACCAACGTCCATCCCGCCGAGGACCTGGCCGGAGTCGTCCGCCAGCTCGACGTCTACGCCGGACCCGCGCGCGTGGCCGCCGGGCTCGCCCTGGTCGGAGTCGGCCTGTGGATCCCGCGCGACCTCGCGGCCCGCCTGGTCGCCAGCGCCGAGGACCGCGCCGTCCTCCGCGCGGCCCTGCAGCGCAACGGCCTGGAGGTGCGCACGCTCAACGCCTTCCCGTACGCCGCGTTCCACGCCGAGGTCGTGAAGCTCGACGTCTACCGCCCCGACTGGACCACGCCGGAGCGCCTGCAGTACACGATCGACTGCGCGCGGATCCTGGCCGACCTGCTGCCCGCCGGCGCCGACGGCAGCATCTCGACGCTGCCGCTGGGCTGGCGCGAGGGCTGGGGGCGGGAGCAGGACGAGGCCGCCTGCCGGAACCTCGCCCGGCTCGTCGAGGAGCTGCGCGACCTGCGCCGCTCCACCGGCCACGCGATCCGCCTGGCGATCGAGCCCGAGCCCGGCTGCATCCTCGACACCGTGGACGACGTCGTCGACTGGCTGCACCCGCGGATCGGAGTGGTCGACCCGGCGTACGTGGGCGTGTGCCTCGACACCTGCCACCTCGCCGTCTCCTTCGCCGACCCGGTCTCGGCCGTCCGCCGCATCCGCGACGCGGGCCTGCGCGTGGTCAAGGTGCAGGCCTCGGCCGCGCTCCACCTGGAGGACCCCTCGGGCCGCGACGCGCTCACCCCGTTCGTCGAGAAGCGCTACCTGCACCAGACCCGCGAGAACGGGATCGACGGCGTGCTCCGCGTCGACGACCTGCCCGAGGCGCTGGACACGCTCCCCGGCACCGGCCCGTGGCGCGTGCACTTCCACGTGCCGCTGCACCACCGGCCGGAGGCGCCGCTCTCGGCCACCACGGCCGTCCTGGCGGAGGCGGTCTCGGCGGTCGACGCCGCCTGGCCGTACGACGAGATCCACCTCGACGTCGAGACCTACACCTGGTCGGTGCTCGCCGACGCCCCGAGCGACCTCTCGACGGGCATCGGCGCCGAGCTCGCCTGGGCGGCCGCGCACCTGCTCACGCCCGCCTCCCGAGAGGCGCTGCTGGCGCCCCTCCTCCCGCAGGCGGCGGCGCTGTGAGGCCCGTGCTGCTGCTCGACGTGGTCGGGCTGACCTCGACGGCGCTCGCCGACATGCCCCGCCTCTCTCGGCTGGCCCGCGCGGGCGGGCGCCTGCCGCTGGACACGGTCCTGCCCGCGGTCACCTGCAGCGTGCAGTCGACCATGCTCACCGGCTCGATGCCCGCGCAGCACGGGATCGTCGGCAACGGCTGGTACTTCCGCGACCTCGGCGAGGTGCACCTGTGGCGCCAGCACAACCGCCTGGTCACGGGAGAGAAGGTCTGGGAGACCGCGCGCCGGCTGAGCGGGGAGCCGTACCGCGCGGCCAACATCGGCTGGTGGTACGCGATGGGGGCGACGACCGACGTCACCGTCACTCCGCGCCCGATCTACCACGCCGACGGCCGCAAGTCGCCGGACGCGTACGTGCGCCCGCCGGCGCTGCACGACGAGCTGGTCTCGCGCTTCGGCGCCTTCCCGCTGTTCCAGTACTGGGGGCCGACCGCGTCGCTCCGCTCGACCCAGTGGATGGTCGACGCGACCCGGCACGTGCTGGCGGGCGACGGCTCCGGCCCGCCCGAGCTGACCACGGCGTACCTGCCCCACCTCGACTACGACCTCCAGCGCTTCGGACCGGACTCGCCCGAGGCGCGCCGGGCCGCGTCGGAGCTCGACGTGGTGCTCGCTCCGCTGCTCGACGACGCGGAGGCTCTGGGCGCGTCGGTGATCGTGGTCGCCGAGTACGGGATCGCCGACGCCGACACTCCGGTCGACGTGAACCGGGCGCTCCGCCGCGAGGGCCTGCTCGAGGTCTACGTGCAGGACGGCCGCGAGCAGCTGGACCCGTGGACGTCGCGCGCGTTCGCCGTCGCCGACCACCAGGTCGCGCACGTCTACGTGCAGGACGCGGCGGACCTGCCGCGGGTGCGCTCGATCCTCGAGGGGCTCGACGGCGTCGACGAGGTGCTCGACCGGGAGGCGCAGGCCCGCTACGGCCTCGACCACGAGCGCTCGGGCGAGTTCGTCGTGGTCGCCCGGCCGGGGGCGTGGTTCACCTACTACTACTGGCTCGACGACGACCGCGCGCCCGACTTCGCCCGCGGCGTCGACATCCACCGCAAGCCCGGCTACGACCCGGCCGAGCTCTTCTTCGATCCGGCCGACCCGCTGGTGAAGGCGAAGGCGGCGGGCAACCTGGCCAAGAAGGCCCTGGGGCTGCGCTACGCGATGAACCTGGTGCCCCTGGACGCGTCGCTCGTGCGCGGCACGCACGGGAGGCTGCCGTCCTCGTCGGCGGACACCCCGCTCGTGCTGGCCTCGGACGCGGACCTGCTGCCGGCCGGAGCCGCGTCGCTCCCGGCCACCGCGGTTCGGGACCTGGTGCTCGCGGCGCACGGCCCGGCCCTCGCGAAGGAGGCGTCGGCGCTCGCGCGCTGAGGGAGGGGACGCCCGCGGCCTGCGCCCGTGTGCGGGCTGCCGGGCTCTGAGGGATCAGCCGGGGTCGCCGCGGACCTTGTGAGCTCAGGCGAGCTCGCCGCGGGCCGCAGCGGGCTCAGGTCCTCGCCGCGGATTCAGGTCCTCGCCGCGGGCTTCGTCCGGGCCGCCGGGCGGCTCAGCGCGGCACGAGCCCGGTGAGCCGCGCCGTCAGCCGCTCGACGGGGCCGGCGCCGAGGAACCGCCACCACAGCACGGCGGCCGCGCACAGCCCGAGCACGAGGGCGAGAGCGGCGAGCGGAGTGTCGGCGGAGTAGCCGAGGCCCTCCCGCGCGAGCGCTGCGACGAGCGCCACCTGCAGCACGTAGACCGAGAGCGCGAGCGTGCCGATCGCCCGGAGCGGCACCAGCAGCCGCTGGACAGCGGTGGAGCGCGACGTGGTCAGCAGCACCACCGTGACGTAGGCCAGGAGCACGAGCCCGAGGTCGTGCAGGGTGTCCGGGAGGCTGCCGGAGGGCGACTCCACGCCGAGCAGGAGCGCGACCAGCGGCCGCACCGGATACGCGACGACCGCGACCGCCGCGAGCACCGGCAGCAGCCGGTCGCGCTGCGCGCCGTGCCGCAGCAGCAGGGCGCCGAGGAGGAAGAAGGGGAGCAGGTTGGTCGCGCGGTAGCTCGGCCCGGTGAAGAGCCAGAGGGCGAGCGGAGAGCCGGGTGCGGCGGCGGCGACCGCGGCGTTCACGGGCCCGGCGGCGAGCGCGAGCACGGCGGCCAGCGCGGCGATCGTCCGGGAGCGGAGGAGCAGCAGCGGCGTGCCGAGCACGAGCACGACGCCGAGGTACTGCAGCACGATCGCGATCCAGCTGCCCCAGGTCTCGAGCCAGACGCCGAGTGCCACGAGCACCGCGCCGCGGATCGCGTTCCGCAGCAGCACCCGCCCTGGCGAGGCACCGGGCCGCGCGAGCACCAGGGCCGCCGACATCCCCATCACCAGCGCGAACAGCGGCGACGCGAGATCGTTGACGTTCCACGCCAGGAACCCGACGACCCCCGTGCGCGCGCTCGGCACGAGCGGCATCGCGTGCGCGACGAGCATGGCCGCCACCGCCACTCCGCGCAGCACGTCGGGGGCGACCAGTCGGTCGTGCCGGAGTCGCGGAGCCGTCGCAGTCATCCCGCGAGAGTAGGCGCGCCCCCGCCGCCGCGCCCCGCGCGAGCGCACCTCGCGCCACCGCCCGTCCGCTGGGCAGTCCGCCGGGCCGTCGGCCGCGGCGCCGCCCGCTCCGCCCACGTGCGCTGCTGTCCGCTCCCCTCCGTCGGCCGGGGCCTCCGGCCGCCCGCTCCCAGCCGTCGCTGACCGGCCGCGGCGCCGCCCGCCCCGCCCACGTGCGCTGCTGTCCGCTCCGCTCCGTCGGCCCGGGCCTCCGGCCGCCCGCTCCGATCCGTCGCTGACGGCCCGTTCCGTCCTCCCGCACGGGCCTTTCGTGACGGATCGACGCCCGACGCCGTCCGGCAGGCCCGCGCTCGCTCCGCATGCGGCGCCCGGCCGCGTCCGGCCCGCTCCGATCCGTCGCGGACGGCCCGTCCTGCGCTCCTCCGCGGGCCGTGAGCGACGGATCAGCGCCCGCCCGTGCCGCCGCCCCGCGCGGATCCCCGCCGCGATGCCCCGTCCTCGCCCGGATCCCCGCCGCGATGCCCCGGCCTCGCCCCGGCCTGCTCCGATGCGTCACGAACGGCTCCTTCCGTCCTCCCGAAGCGACCGTTCGTGACCCCTCGGTGCCCGCTCGTCCGCACGCCCGCCCGTGCCGCCGCCTCGCGCGGATCCCCGCCGCGATGCCCCGGCCTCGCCCCGGCCTGCTCCGATGCGCCACGAACGGCTCCTTCCGTCCTCCCGAAGCGACCGTTCGTGACCCCTCGTCGCCCGTTCGTCCGTACGCGCGCCCGCGCCGCCGCCTCGCGCTCGGCGCCGGGATGTCCCGGCCGTGCCCCCGGCCCGCTCCGATGCGTCGAGAACGGTCCCCTCCGCCCGTCGGAAGCAACCGGTCGTGACCCCTCGGCGCCCGCTCGTCCGCACGCGCGCCCCCGCCGCCGCCTCGCGCTCGGCGCCGCCGCGACCTGCCGGCCTCGCGTCGGCCTGCTCCGATGCGTCACGAACGGCTCCTTCCGTCCTCCCGAAGCGACCGTTCGTGACCCCTCGGCGCCCACCCGCCCGCGAGCGGCCCGCACTCGGCCCGCACCGAGCACGACCGGGCATGCTGGACGGATGACCGACGCCGCCCCGTCCCCCGACCGCCCGCGCCGTGCCCGCAGCCAGCACGTGCTCACCGTGCTGCGGACCGAGCGCCTCACCGGCCACCTCGTCCGCGTGCACCTCGGCGGCGACGGGCTCGACGCGTTCCTCGCCGAGTCCGACCCCGAGCGCCTCGCCGCGACCGACCGCTACGCGAAGCTCCTGCTCCCGCCGCGCGGCTCCGACCTCCAGCCGCCCTTCGACCTCGACGCGCTCCGGGCGAGCGTCGCCCCCGAGCAGCTGCCCGTGCGCCGCACCTACACCGTCCGCTCGGTCGACCTCGAGCGGCGCTCGATCGCCGTCGACTTCGTCGTGCACGGCGATGAAGGGGTGGCGGGGCCGTGGGCGCTCGCCGCGGCTCCCGGCGACCGGATCGCTCTCTCCGCGCCCGGTGGCGCCTGGTCGCCGAGCGCCGACCCCGAGGCCGTGCACCTGCTGCTCGGCGACGACTCCGCTCTGCCGGCGATCGCCTCCGCCCTCGAGGGGATGTCCGCGCACGCGCGCGGCCTGGTCCTGATCGAGGTCGACTCGGCCGCCGACGAGCTCGATCTTCCCGCTCCGGCCGGAGTGGAGGTGCGCTGGCTGCACCGCGGCGGTCTCGAGGCCGGCCGGGCGCTGGTCGCGGCCGTCCGGGCCGAGCGGAGGCCCGAGGGCGTGCTCGAGGTCTTCGCGCACGGCGAGCGCACCGCGATGAAGCAGCTGCGCGCCCTCCTGCAGGACGAGTGGGGCGTGGAGCGCCGGGCGCTCTCGCTCTCGGCCTACTGGGCTCTCGGCCGCGCCGAGGACCGCTTCCAGGCCGAGAAGCGCGAGCCGGTCGGCGCGATCTTCGCCGACTGACGCGGGAGCGCACTCCGTCCGCACACCTCCGGGAAGGGACCAGCCTCGGACCCACCTCTACTCCGGTCCCCACGACCGGACCGTCCGATGGCGGTCCGGCCCTGCGAGCCTCGCGCCCGCCGCCCCCGCCGTTCTGCGGGCTGCTCGACCGACACGATGAGGAGAGCCCCTGTGGGAGTGCTGATCTTCGGCGCCTGGCGGCGCCGGATCGAGTTCGAGGACCGGACGCTCGCGCACGTGCGGATCGTGGTGCGCGCGCGGATGGAGCAGGGACAGCCGTTCCGCTTGACCTGGAGGACGCTGCAGGAGTCGGAGTCGCGCTCGCACGCGATCCTCGTGCAGCCGAACGCGGTGCTGGAGTACCGCTTCGATCATCCCCGGCTGCACGCCGTGAACCGCCTCTGGCTGCGCGAGCTCCTCACCCCCGCGTCCGGGCGCGACATGGTCGTCGCCGCCGAGCCCGAGCAGGCGCCGCTCCTCGGTGACGACCGTCCGTCCCCTGTTCCCGAGGGAGGGCTCGCGGCCTAGTCGGAGCGGAGCCCCTCACTGCCGGGCGAGGCCGACCGGGAGCCCGCCCGCGAGGGCGGCGGCGGATCCGAAGAGCAGCGCCCCCACCCCGCCCAGGGCGGTGGCGACGACGGTGTTCAGCACGGCTCCGACGAGCGCGAAGCCCAGCACGTTCGGCAGCGAGAGGATCGCGTCGAGGTCGACCTGATCGCCGACGACCTGCCCGAGGAGCGTGTCGGCCTGGGTGAAGAGCTCCGAGTGCACGAGCAGCGGATGGGCGACCAGGACGGCGGCGAGGCCGAGCACCGCGAGCGCGAGGCCGAGAAGGAACGAGAGCTTGACGGCCGACCAGAAGTCGACGTGCACGAGCGTGAGGCGGAGCGGAGCCTGATCGCCGGCCGGCTTCCCGGAGCCGGTCATCGGGCGTCAGCGGCGCGCTGGTCGGCGGCGGCGACGACGAGGGCTGAGGCGGCGGCGAGGGCGAGGGCGCGGTTCACGAGGGTCTCCTTGGGCGGGACGGGCGCCGGGAGCAGAGGCTCGGCGGCGTTCTGCCAGAGTCCCGGGCCGGAGGAGTCCGGTGCGTCGTCCGGGAGTCGCGTCCGGTGCGCCTCGGGGATGACCGCGCGTCCGCTGCTCCCTCCGACAGCCCGCCACCCGCCGAGGGTCCCTCCTCTCCGGCGTGCGGTCGACGCGGATCGCCGCCTGCCGCTTGCAGGACCTGCCCCGCGCGGTGGATCCTGCCCGGACACGGAGCGCCGCGCAGGACGCCGCGGCCACCGCCCCATCGGGACTCCCGCCGACACGGATGTTGCATCGCCGCCGCAGCCGGACATGTACCTGTGACTCCGCGAAAGGGGAACCATGAGCATCCGCTCCCGAGACGACTTCTCCGAGCTGTACCGCGCCCACTACGACGACCTGCTCCGCTTCGTCCGCCGCCGCGCTCCCGCCGCGACGGTCGACGACATCGTCGGCGAGACCTTCCTCGCCGCCTGGCGTCGCCGGCAGGACCTGCCGGAGAACGTGCGGCCCTGGCTGTTCGGCACGGCCCGGCACGTGATCCTCAACGCCGCCCGCGGCGAGAACCGCCGGCAGGCGCTGGCCGTGCGGGTCGGGACCCTTGCTCCGGAGGAGCAGGCCGACCCGTCGGTCGGCGACCGCCTCGACCTGGCGAGCGCGTGGAAGCGGCTGCCCCTCGCCGAGCAGGAGGCTCTGGCCCTCCACGTGTGGGAGGACCTCCCGCAGGCCGAGGCGGCGCAGGTGCTCGGCTGCTCCCGGGCCGCCTACGCGATGCGGCTCACCCGCGCGAAGCGGCGGCTGGCGGCGCTGCTCGCCCCCCTCGACTCCACCCTCCTCTCCGGCACGGCAGAACGGACCCTCTCATGACCGACCAGCTCCTCGACCTGCTCCGCGCGCACGACGCCGAGCCCCGCATCCCCCTCACCGCTGCCGAGGCCGCACGTCGGGACGCGCTCCTCGGCGAGATCCTGGTCAGCGAGGACGCGGCCGCTCCCCGTTTCTTCCGCCCCCGCGACTGGGCCGTCGCCGGCGCGGCGACCGTGCTCCTGGCCGCCGCAGCCGCAGCCGCGGTGATCGTCGTGGTCCCGGGTCTCATCCCCGGCACCGGCTCCGTCGGGCTGAACCGCGCGGTGCTCGCCTCCTGGACCGCGATCCCCGAGCGCATCCTGCCGAGCTCCGAGCTCGGGCAGTCGGCGACGCAGTGGTGTGCGACGAACCTGCAGAGCCCCAACGGCGAGGCCGGGCCGGCGGAAATCTCGCACCTCGACGCGCGCGGCGACGCCGCCTCGATGATCTACCGCTTCGACGACTCCCTCTACTACTGCCTCAGCGCCGGGAACGGCGCGGGGATGTGGGAGGTGGCGGACGCCGCACCGGCCGGCCCCCTCGCCGCGGACGCCGTCCAGCTCAGCTCGGCCGGCACCTTCGGAGAGGGGGACGCCGCTCTGATCTACGCGGTCGGCTTCGCGGGCGCGGACGTGGAATCGGTGGTGCTGAACGAGGCCGGCGTCGAGCCGGTCGTCGCGACCCTCGAGGGCGGCTCCTGGACCGCCTGGTGGCCCTCGTCCGACGGTCTCGCCGCCGGGCCCGCCGGCACGGTCACGATCACCACCCGGGACGGCTCGAGCCGCGAGGTCCCCGTCGACTCCCTCTACCGCCCGTGAGCGGGCCGCGGCACTCCCGTTCGGACGGGCCGGAGCAGGAGGGGACGGGTGCGCGCGTCCTGTCCACGCGCTTCACCGACGTCCACTACCTCGACGAGGGACCGGAGGACGGCACTCCGCTCGTGCTCGTGCACGGCTTCCCCGACGTCCCCGCCACCTGGGACGGCGTCCTGGAGCTGCTTCCCCCCGGACTCCGGGTGGTGCGCCCCTTCCTGCGCGGGGTCGGGCGGACCCGTGTCGTCGACCCCGGGGCGCGGTCCGGGCAGGTGGCCGCGCTGGCCACCGACCTGCTCGATCTCCTCGAGGCGCTCGACCTCGGGCCTGTCGTGCTCGTCGGCCACGACTGGGGAGCGCGGACCGCTCACGCCGTCGCGGCGCTCGCGCCCGAGCGGGTCGGCGCACTGGTCACCCTCGCCACCGCGTACGGACCGTCGAGCGAGCTGAGCGGCGGCGAGGTCCTCGACGACGCCGCCGCGGCCTGGTACCGCTACTGGCTCTGCACGGCCGCGGGAGCGGAGGCGTTCCGGGGCGACCCGGCGCAGCTCGTCCGCTGGGCCTGGCGGGAGTGGTCGCCTCCGGGCTCCCTCCCGCCGGAGGCCCTGGAGGAGGTCCTCGCGGCGACGGCGACCAGCGGCTTCGCCGACACGGTCGTCGACTACTACCGGCACGGCGCCGGGGAGGCGCCCGGCCGGGCCGTGTACCGCGCCGCGCAGGAGGCCCTCGACGCCTGGCCGCGCATCGACGCGCCGACGACCTTCCTCCTCGGGACGGCCGACGGCTGCGAGACGCCCGCCCTCGCACGGGCGAACGGCCGGTACTTCTCCGCAGGCCGGGAGCTGATCGAGCTCGACGGCGTCGGCCACTTCGTGCAGCGCGAGGCCCCCGGGGCGGTCGCGGCCGCGATCCTCCGGCACCTCCGACCGCTCGCCCCCTCACCCGCACCTCCCGGGACGCGTTAGAGCGTCTCCGGCCGCGGGTGGTCCGTGCCCACCCCGCGGACGCTCCTGCTGGAGGCCGCGAGGAGCGAGGCGACGAGGACGACCGCGGCGCAGCCGAGCAGGGTGCGGTCGAGCCCGACGAGGTCGGCGAGCGGGCCCACGAGCGCCTCCCCGAGCGGCACGGCGAGGAAGGAGCCGACCATGTCGTAGGAGTAGACCCGGGCGAGCGCCTCGCGGGGGACGTGGGTCTGCAGCGTCTGGTCCCAGGCGATGGCGAAGATCTCGAGGGCGACTCCGCCGAGGGCGAAGGCGAGGAGGAGGGCGGGGAGCGCCGGGACGGCTCCGAGGGCGGCGACCGGGACGGCCGTCACCGCCATGAGGGCGACGCCCGCCCCGAGCGCACGGCGGGGCCGCCAGCGCAGCGCGATCACGGCCCCGATCACCAGGCCGACGGTCTGCGCGGCGATCACGAGTCCCCACGCCGCTCGGCCGAAGGACCGGTCGGCGACGACCGGGCCGAGGACCGTGGTCGCGCCGACGAACGCGGCGTTGACGGCGGTGAACTGCGCCACGACGATCCACACCCAGCGCCGGCTCGTGAACTCCCGCCACCCCTCGCGGAGGTCGGCGAGGACGGAGGCGCCCGGGCCCGAGCGGACCGTCCGCGGCAGCCGCACACGGGAGTAGAGGACCGCGGCCAGGGCGAAGCCCGCGGCGTCGACCGCCAGCCCCCACCCGGGACCCACCAGTGCGACGAGCGCGGCCCCGGCCGAGGCGCCGACGATGCTCCCGCCGTTCAGGCCCAGGCGGAGCAGGGCGTTGGCCGGGCGGAGCTCGCCGACCGGCACCGTCTCGGGGACGAGGGCGGCCGCGGCGGGCAGGCTCATCGCCGCGACGGCGCCGTTGAGCACGCTGAGCACGACCAGGGCCGCGACGGTCGCCGTCCCCGTGATCACCGTCACGGCGACCGCGGCCTGAGTGGCTGCCGCCGCGAGCGAGGTGCCGACGAGGATCACGGAGCGGGGGAGCCGGTCGGCGAGGACGCCGCCGAGCAGCAGGACGGCGACGTTGGCGAGGGAGCGCGCGGCGACGACGAGTCCGAGGTCCGTCGGCGAGCCCGTCAGGTCCAGCACGGCGAAGGCCAGGGCGATCGGAGCGACGGCGTTGCCGAGGACCCCGGTCGTGCGGGCGGCGAGGAGCCAGCGGAAGGGGCCGTGCGCGAGAGGACCGTGCGCCAGCGGCCCGCGCCCGTCGCGGGTCACGGCCGGCGGAGCGGGAACATCGCGGTCGTCATCGACACCGGCGCGGTACCGGGCGTCCTCGGCGGCCGGGCCGCCGCGTGCAGCAGCGCGGACGCCTCCCCGACGTGCCGCACCACCCGCCGCCAGACCTCGGGGTCGACCCAGAGCTCCGCGTCCGTCGAGAGCTGAGGACCGTCCGCCCGGCTCGACGAGCGCCGCCGGAGCTCCTCGATCAGGGCCTCGAGGTGCAGGTCCCGCTCCTCCTCCGGCCCGGCGTCCACTGACGCGGTCACGTCGAAGGGCCTTCCGGAGGCCTCGTGCCGGTACCGCTTCGCCTCGCCGCCCCGCAGGCGCACGGTCTCGACGACGGCCACGAGCCCGGCGCGCTCCAGCACGCGGAAGTGGTAGCTCGCCGTCGCCTGTGACAGCTGCAGCTCGCGGGCGGCCTCCGCGGCGCTCATCGCCGCTCCCGTCACCAGGGACAGCAGGCGGAGGCGGATCGGATGCGCGGTGGCGCGCAGCTCGTCGAGAGAGGACATGCGGCCATGGTGTCCGGCGGCTCCCGCACCGTCAAACACAGCTTTGGGGGTGGGGCGGCGCTCGCCGGGCCGCTCCGGTGCACATCGGGCGGCGCTCGCCGGGCCGCTCTGACGAGCGATCCGGAGGGCCCACCGCTCTCCCCAGCGATCAGGGAGCGGGGCCCGGGGTCGTCCTCCGGGCCCCGTCGCTCAGACCTGGGCGGTGCCGCTGTCCTCGACCGGGCCGGACGCGTCCGACTCCTCGGCGATCTCGGTGTCGGTCTCGTCGGCGCGGTCGCGGAGCGCGTCGGCCATCGCGCCGGCGCCCTCGGCTCCGTGGTCGTGCTCGACCTGGTCGATCAGGCCGCCGAGCTTCTCGTCGTTGCTGGCGTCCTCGGCTCCGTCCATCACGGGGCTGTTCTGCTCGTTGTCGCTCATGGCGCTCCTCCTGGGTCGACCGGCCTCTGCGCCGGTGGTCCGACGCTACGCGCGCCGCCCGTGCGGTGCAGGTGATCGACGGGAATCGGCCGGTCCGCTATCGGGGTGCCGAGCGACGTTCCCGGCCATCCTCGAATCGAGCGGATATCGCTCTCCACCCTCCGGAGAAGTGAGCGGATATCGCCTGTCGAATGAGCCCCTATCGCTTTCCGGCGAGGTGAACAGTTCTCTCAGAGAAGTGCCCCTCGGAGACCCTCCCTGCTATGATCGGGCGACTTCTGCACCAGGGACCGGGGGGTCGTTCTCGGCGGACGATCGATCATCCACACGCCTGTTATCTCGATCATCACCAGTGAAGGCGCGTATGGCTTCGTATCTCTTCGTCTGCTCCGGCGGCGGGCATCTCAAGGAGATGTTCGCCCTCTCGGGGCTCCTCGGAGTCGACCCGGAGGAGCAGCACTGGGCGACCGTCGACAGCGCCCTCAGCCGAACCCTCCTCGCCGACCGGCGCGTGACCCACCTCGCCGATCCGCCGCCCCGCGCCGTGGTGCCGGTGCTCCGCAACGCGATGATCGGCCGCTCCCTGCTGGCCCGCGGGTCCTTCGACGCCGTCTTCAGCACCGGCGCCAGCCCCGCCCTCTCCTTCCTGCCGCTCGCGGCCTCGCGCGGCATCCCCGCGCACTACATCGAGAGCGCCGCCCGCGTGCTCGGCCCGTCGATGACCGGTCGGATCCTCGCCCGGGTCCCCGCCGTCTCGACCTACACCCAGTACCGCTCCTGGGCCGACGACCGCTGGAGCTTCGGCGGCTCGATCTTCGACACCTACCGCGTCGAGGACGTCGTCCCGCAGCCGATCCGCCGCGCCGTGGTCTCGGTCGGCACGCAGGACGGCTACCCGTTCCCCCGCTTCTTCGCCGCGCTCGCGCCGCTGCTCGAGGGCGTGGAGGTGCTCTGGCAGACCGGAGCGAACGACGTCTCCGGGCTCGGGATCGACGGCCGCCACTCCGTGCCGCACGACGAGCTCAACGCCGCGATGAAGGCGGCCGACGTCGTCATCGCGCACGGGGGAGTGGGCACCGCGCTCAGCGCCATCGAGCAGGGCCGGGTGCCGATCCTGGTCCCGCGCCGCGCCTCGTTCGGCGAGCACGTCGACGACCACCAGGTGCAGATCGCCACGCGCCTGGCCGACTCCGGCCTCGCGGTCACCGTCGACATCGAGGGCCTCTCCCGCGAGACGCTCGAACTCGCCGCGGCGAGGCGGGTCGTCTCCGCCGATTCCGCCGTGCCCTTCGTGGTGCATGAGACGGCCGAGAAGTCCTCGGGCCTCTCCCGCCGTCTCTTCCCCTCCTCCCGCTGATCCCCGCCCGAGCGACCAGACGTGATGAGAACGACATCCACGCGTCATCCGCGGCCCGTACACTCTCGAATGGGTTGGGGGGCCGGACGTCACTTCATGTGCGTCGAATTCGGAATGGTCGGCCGACTCGACACTGATGGCGAAAGCTCCGAAGGATTCTCGATATGACTGACACCCCGCGCGGCCTCTCGCGCCGCCTCCTGCTCGCCGCCTCCGCTGTCGGAGCCGCCGCGACCGCCTCCGCTCTCGTAGCGACCCCGGCGCTCGCCGCGCCGAACTACAGCGTGATCCCGAGGCTCCCGGGCGAGGTCTCGCGCCTCGACACCGCGATCTCGAGGAACGGCAGGAAGCCGTACGAGATCATCGACGTCAAGATCGGCAACGACTCCACCCGTCTCTTCGTCCCGCACTCGGCGAAGCCGAATTCAGGCTCCTCGGTGCCGGTCGCCTGGTTCTACCACGCCAGCGGCAGCAGCTACAAAGCTCTCGACAACGCGTACAGCTACTCGGCGGATCCGCTCGTCGACCTGGGCTTCGTCAGCATCAGCCCCGACTTCGGCGGCCCGAGCAACTACACCAACCCCACCGCGCTCGCCGTGCAGACGGCGGCCACGGCCTGGGTGCAGAGCCTCTGGAACGTCCGCGCGAGCTTCCTCCGTTCGAACTCCGGTGGCGGAGCGATGATGTGCTGGGCCTACGCGAAGAAGATGGTGCCGAACATCTACGGGGCGTACCACGCCAGCAGCGTCTTCGACGTCGAGGACCTCGCGGCGCGCGACGACACCCAGCCGAACCGCGTCCTCGCGGTGTACGGCGGAGACCGGGCGCTGATGCGCGCGACCAACCCCGCCCGGCTGCCGCAGGACGCGTGGAAGGGCATCCGCCTGCGCGTCAGCGCCGGCACGGCCGACCAGCTCGCTCCCGCCGAGCTCCACGGCGGACGTCTCCGCCGCCTGGCGCTGCCCGTCGCCAAGGAGGCGACGATCGCGTACCACAGCAGCGACGGCTACCAGGGCGGCCACATCGTCCCGACCACCACCAACAAGGACTCGGTCGAGACCTTCCGCCGCTGGCTCCAGGAGGGCCCCGCCTGATCCGCGGCAGGACCGACGCGACCCCTCCTCCCCGGGGGTCGGCGCCAGGGTCGAGCAGTGGAGGAGGAGGGCACGGCATCGCAGGCGTCCCAGCCGCCGAGAGGCGGCTCGCGAGGGCATCGCGATCCTCATCGAGGCCGACGGGACCACTCCCGTGAGCGCCGCACCGCCCGCCCCCTCCTCCACCACTCCGCTCCGACGCCAGAAGGACTCCCTGACGTGATCGACATCCTCCCGCGACGACTCCTCGTCGGCGCGCTCTTCTCGGTCGCCCTGGTGATCGTCCTCGGGATGGGGTACATCTTCTCGACCCGGGAGCCGGCCACCGGCCTCCTGGTGATCGCCGCCGGAGTCGGCGGCATCGTCGGCGCCTACGTGCTGCTGAGGGTCCCCGCGCACTGGCTGCCGGCGATGGCGCTCGCGTTCTTCGCGCTCGTCCCGACGCCGCTCACCCCCTCGACCCTGACGTTCCGCATGACGCTCTGGGCGGTCATCCTCGTGATCTGGGCGATCCGGCGCGGGCTCGCTCCCGAGCTGTGGCGCGCCCCCGTCAAGGCGTGGACCCGCGAGCTCGTGCTCTCCCCGTGGCGGGCCGTGGTGATCCTCGCGTTCATCGCCCTCATGCTCTGGTCGGCCGTCGCGACGGTGCGCGGCTCCTTCGCGAGCGAGGGCGTCTCGTGGCTGTTCAGCTTCGCGATCTGCGTGGGCGTGCCGATGCTCGTCTTCGACGCCCAGCGCGAGGCCGTGCTGCTGCGCAAGACGTGGGTGATCCTCTCCGGGCTGCTCGCCCTCTACGCCGCCCTCGAGCTGGTCGCGCAGAGCTCCCCGATCCTCGGTGCCGTCTACGGCGCCCTCGGCTACGAGCAGGACCAGCACTGGTCGCTCTACCGCGCCGAGATCACCTTCGGACACCCGCTGCTCGCCGGCACCTTCCTCACCGTGGGCGCCGGACTCGCCTTCGGCTCCTGGCTCCAGGGCTCCCGCAAGTCGGACCTGCTGCTGGGCATCCTGGCCTCGGGCGGTGTCGTCGCGACCGTCTCGCGCGGACCGATGGCGGCCATCGCCGTCGCGGTCGTCGTCGCGCTCGTCGCCGTCGGCTTCCTCAACCCGGACCGCTCGCTGCTCCGGCCCGGCTCGATCCTGATCGCCGGCCTCATCGCGGGCGTCGGAGTCCTGAACTTCGAGCCCGTCACCGCCCGCAACAACAACCTCGACGCCTCCATCTCGGCCGGCGCCCGCGACCTCGCGGTGACCGTGTCGCTGAAGGCGGCCGAGCTCACGCACTGGCTCGGCTCCGGAGCGGCGACGTCCGGCATCAGCGGCAGGCGGTTCTCGGACGTGGTCATCGAGAACTCGTTCCTGCAGCTGCTGATCAGCGTCGGCATCCCCGGCCTGCTGTTCTTCGTGATCATGGTGGCCGCGATGTTCGGCGCCACGCTCAGCCGTCGCGACGTCGGCCCCGCGGCCGGCCTGCTCGGCTTCATGGTCTGCCTCGCCGGCTACAACGCCATCGACGCGGTCCGCCCCAGCCACCTGCTCCTGGGCTTCCTCGTCATCATCTGCCTGAACCCGGTGCACGTCCCCGACTTCTCGAAGGGCATCCGGATGCGCCAGCCCCTCGGGGCGCGGATCTTCGACGCGCCGATGGCCGTCGGGATGCGGGGCGAGCGGTGAGCCGCCGCTCGCGCAGGAACGACTCGTCGCCGGCCGCGCTCGTCGTCCAGCAGTCGCTCGCGCCCCCGGACTCGACCACGCAGTACGTCGACTCGATCGTCGACGGCCTCGCCCCCGGCGTCGAGCTGCTGTTCTTCTCCTGGCGCAGCGCCCTGCTCGCCGACTACGACGTGCTGCACGTGCACTGGCCCGAGCTGATGATCCGCGGCCGCAGCCCGCTGCACCGCTTCCTCCGCCGCCGCGCCCTCGACGTGCTGCTGGTGCGCCTCGCGCTCCAGCGCATCCCGCTCGTGCGCACGGTGCACAACCTGCACCCGCACGAGCTCGGTCCCGCCGCCGAGCGCCGCTCGCTGGCCCGGATCGACCGCGCGACCGACCTGTTCGTCCGCCTGAACCCCACGACCGTCACTCCCGGCCGGGCGCCCGCCGTCACCGTGCTGCACGGCCACTACCGCGACCAGTTCGCCCAGCACCCGCTGCCCGAGCGCGAGCACGGCCGCGTCCTCTACTTCGGCATCATCCGCCCGTACAAGGGCGTCGTCGAGCTGATGGACGTGTTCCGCGGCGTGGAGAACGACTCCCTCTCCCTGCACGTGGTCGGCAGCCCCAGCACGGGCCAGCGCGAGCTGGTCGAGGAGCGGGCCGCCCGCGACACCCGGGTGCGCACCACGCTCCGCCGGGTCGACGACGCCGAGATGGTCGACGAGATCGGCCGGGCCGAGCTGATCGTCCTGCCCTACCGCGAGATGCACAACTCCGGCTCGATCCTGGTCGCCCTCTCGCTCGGCCGGCCGATCCTGGTGCCGCGCACGCCCACCAACACGGCCCTGGCCGAGGAGGTCGGCAGCGACTGGGTGATCGAGTACGACGGCGATCTCACGCCCGAGCTGATCACCTCCGCCCTCGAGCGCACGCGCACCCGTCCGCCGGAGGGGCTCCCCGCTCTCTCCGGTCGCGACTGGGACGTGCTCGGACTCCAGCTCAAGAAGGCCTACGAGGGCGCGATCGCCACCAAGAAGGGCTCGACCCGATGACCGGGACCACGCAGAAGCCGTCTCCGAGCCTCGGCCGCTCCGCGAGCCGCGGCGCCGCCGTCACGATCGGCGGGCAGGCGATCCGCATCGCCGTCCAGCTGGGCAGCATCGTCGTCCTCGCGCGCCTGCTCGCGCCGGCCGACTACGGCCTGCTCGCGATGGTCACGGCGATCATCGGCATCGGCGAGATCTTCCGCGACTTCGGCCTCTCCTCCGCCGCCATCCAGGCGAAGGAGATCACGCCGGGCCAGAAGAGCAACCTGTTCTGGATGAACGCGGGCATCGGCCTCACCCTCACCCTGCTGGTCATCGCGGCCTCGTGGCCGATCGCCGCCCTCTACGGCGACGACCGGCTCCAGCTGCTGACCGTCGTGCTCTCCTCGACGTTCCTCCTCAACGGGATCTCGACGCAGTTCCGCGCCGACCTCGCCCGGCACCTCCGCTTCGTGAAGCTCACCCTGGTCGACATCGTCGGCCAGGTGCTGGGCCTCGTGGTCGGCGTGCTGATGGCGCTCGGCGGCGCCGGCTACTGGGCGCTGGCCGCGAGCCAGGTCGTGCAGCCGCTCATCGGCGTGCTGATGCTGGTCTTCATCACGGGCTGGCGTCCCGGCCGCTACCGCCGCGGCGAGGCGATGGGCCACTTCCTCCGCTACGGAGGCGGCGTCTTCGCGACCCAGGCGCTGACCTACGCGAGCAAGAACGTCGACTCCGTCATCATCGGCGCGCGCTTCGGCCCGGTCGACCTGGGCCTCTACAACCGCGCGTTCCAGCTGATGATGCTGCCGCTGCAGCAGCTGAACGCCCCGGCGCAGCGCGTCGCCCTGCCCGTGCTCTCCAAGCTGCAGGACGAGCGCGAGCGGTTCCGCACGTTCATCCTCTTCGGCCAGTCGGCGATGCTGACGGTGATGGGCCTCGTGCTCGCCGTCCTCGGCTCCCAGTCCGACTCGGTCATCCGGATCCTGCTGGGGGAGCGCTGGCTCGCCTCGGTCCCGATCTTCCAGATCCTGCTCGTGGCCGGGTTCTTCCAGGCCACGGCCTACTGCTCCTGGTGGGTGTTCCTCTCCAAGGGCCTCGTGCGCCAGAGCGTCTGGTACAGCCTGGCGACCCGCCCGCTGATGGTCGTCCTGATCCTGCTCGGCTCCAACTGGGGAGTGACGGGCGTCGCGGTCGCGTACGCCGGCTCGCTCGCCCTCACCTGGCCGATCGCGCTGATCTGGATCGGCCGCACCTCCGACGCCCCCGCCCGCGAGATGTTCACCAACGGCCTCCGCAGCGGCATCGCGTTCGGCTCGATCACGGTCGGCTCCTCCTTCTCCACCGTCTGGATCGCCGCCGACCAGCCCGTCCTCCGCCTCCTCGTGGGCGGTGCCGCCGTCCTGGTCGGAGTCGGGCTCTGGATGCTGATCCTCCCCGCGTTCCGCCGCCAGATCCTCGGCCTCGCCGACCTGCGCCGCCACTTCCGCCGCAGCCGCCCGGCCGCCGCTCCCGCCCCGGCCACGGTCGACGCCACCAGCCCCACCGGTGACAGCGCGCTGGTCGACGGAGCCGTCACGGCCGGCACCCCCGACTCCGAGCGGCCTCCCGCCGCCGTTCCCCCCACCGAAAGAGATCGATGAAACTCAAGCTCGGCGTCGTCAAGTCCTGGAAGAAGGACTTCGTCACGACGACCCGCCTGCCCGCCCGCCGCGACGCGGCGGTGCTCCGCGCCGCCCTCGCGGACCTCCGACCCGAGCCCGAGTCGCACCTCGTGATCGCCGCTCCCGGCAGCGGCAACATCGGCGACCAGGCGATGCTGGAGGCGTTCCTCGAGAACACCACCGGTCCTGTCGTGGTCGTCCAGCGCTACGCCGGCGACGTCGTGATCCCCGAGGAGCAGGCCGACCGGGTCGAGGTCGTCGAGCTCCCGCACCTGGTCTACGGAGTGGGCGACGCGCACGCCGCCGACCTCCGCGCCTACGCCGCGCTGATCCGCCGCGCCCGCTCGGTCTCGGTCGTCGGTGCCGACATGATGGACGGCAAGTACAGCCTCCGCGGCTCGGTCCGCCGCTCCCTGCTCGCGCAGGCGGCCGCCGAGGCAGGGGTGCCCACGCGCATCCTCGGCTTCTCCTGGAACGCGGCGGCCCGCCTCGCCGCCCGCCGCTCCCTGATCGCCGCCTCCCGCGCCGGCGTCGTCCCGATGCTCCGCGACCCGCTCTCGGCGGAGCGCGCCCGGAGCATCGGCGTGCAGCGCGTCGAGGAGGTCACGGACATCGTCTTCTCGGCGCGCACCCGCGACCGCAGCTTCCGCGAGGGGCTGGGGCTGCCCGAGGGCGTCCCCTTCGCGCTCGTGAACGCGAGCGCCCTCGTCGCCGGCATGGTCGACCAGGTGCCGGAGTACGAGCGCATCGTCGACCGCCTCCGCGCCGCCGGCGTGCACGTCGTGCTCCTCCCGCACGTCTCCCGCCCCATCGGCGACGACAAGGTGGCCGTCCGCGCGGTCGCCGAGCGCGTGGGATCCGAGGGCGTCACCGTCGTCGACCGCGTGCTCATGCCCGCCGAGATCCGCGGCCTCGCCGAGGACGCCCTGCTGACCGTCACCGGCCGCATGCACCTCGCGATCATGTCGCTCTCGCTCGGCGTCCCCGCGATCACCCTCGCCACCCAGGGCAAGGTCGAGGGCATCATGCGCCTCATCGGCCTGCCGCAGCTGTGCGTCGAGCCGGTCCCCGGCTTCGCCGACCGCGTCCTCCCGGTGATCGACCGCATCCTCGCGGAACCGGGCGACGGCGGCGTGCGCGCCACCATCGACGCGGCCATGCCCGAGGTGCGCCGCCTCTCGGCGCTCAACACCCGCGGCCTCGGCGCGGAGGTCGTGCGATGAGCGCGGCGCAGGAGAAGGGACCGCGCATGCGGATCATGTTCGTCGTCACGTCGCTGCACGGCGGCGGGGCCGAGTTCGTCGCCCGCACCTGGATGGGCTGGCTCCTCGAGCAGGGCCACCACGTCGACGTCGTCACCACCTCGGTGAAGGGCACCGACGAGTACCTCCCCGAGGGCGCGGTGCTGCACCGCATCGGCGAGGGCAAGGGCCACGTCGGCAAGGCGCGGATGCTCAAGGAGCTGTTCCGCCGCCGCACCCCCGACGTCGCGGTCGCCCTGCAGGGCTACCCGAACATCGTGCTCCTGGCCTCGGCCGAGATGACCGCGAAGGCGGACCGCCCGAAGACCATCGTGAGCGAGCGCAACCTCGTCTCGCTCGGCATCCCGGGCTTCTCGAGGACCCAGAAGGTGCAGCTCGGGCTCGCCAAGACGCTCTACCGCCGCGCCGACCACGTCATCGCGATCTCGCATCCCGTCGCGGGCGAGCTCGTCGCCGGCTTCGGCGTCTCGGGCGAGCGCTGCACCGTCGTGCCGAACCCGGCGACCGCCAAGGTCGACCGCTCCCGCCAGGTCTCGCGCACCCCCGGCACCGCGGCGGGCCTGCAGATCGTGCTGCCCTGCCGCCTCGTCGTCCAGAAGCGCCCCGAGCTCGCGATCCTCGCGGCCGAGGAGCTGGAGCGCCGCGGCATCCCCGCGAAGGTCGTCTCCTTCGGCGGCGGCCCGCTGCTCGGCAGCATGAAGGCGGAGGCGACCGCGCGCGGCGTGGACTTCCAGGACATGGGCTGGGTCGAGGACTGGTTCCACCACTTCGACGAGAACGCCGTCGTGCTGCTCCCGTCGCTGCGCGAGGGCTTCGGCAACGTGCTGGTCGAGGCGGCCGCCGCCGGCGTCCCCTCGGTCGCCGTGTCCGGGGCGCTCGGAGTCGCGGACGCGATCGTCCCCGGCCTGACCGGCGAGCTCGCGCTCACCCCCTCCGCCTCCGACCTCGCCGACGCGCTGATCCGCGCGAGCGAGCTCGAGATCACCGGCATCGACCGCTGGCTCGACCGCTTCTCGCTGGAGTCCAGCGGCCGCGACCTCGAGACGGTGCTCCGCCGGGTCGTGGGGCAGAAGTGACCCTCGTCTCGGTGGTGGTCCCGGCGCACCAGGAGGAGGCGCACCTCGCCTCCGCCCTGGAGCGCCTGCTGCGGCAGACCCACGCCGAGCTCGAGATCCTCGTGGTCGACGACGCCTCGACCGACGGGACCGAGGCGATCGGCCGCGCGTTCGCCGAGGAGCACGAGCGGATCCGCTACCTGCGCCAGGACGAGAACCAGGGCGTCGCCGCCGCTCGCGAGCGCGCCGTCGGCGAGGCCGCCGGCGAGTGGGTCTGGCTGGTCGACGCCGACGACGAGTGGCCGGAGACCGCGGTCGAGGCCATGCTCTCGGCGGGGGAGGCGGGCCGCGCCGACGTGGTGGTCGCCCAGGCGGTCACGGTCGACGCCACCGGATCCACGCCCGTCGGCTCCCTGCGCGGCCCGCTCGCGCTCTCGGGCCGGGGCGCCTTCACCGCGCTCCTGGTCGGGGAGCTGACCGGGCACCTCTGGAACAAGCTGTTCCGCCGCGAGCTGTTCGACGGCATCGAGTTCACGCGGATCCGCCAGCACTCGGACCAGGCGCAGGTCGCGCAGCTGCTCGCCGCGGCCGACGAGGTCGTCGTCGTCCCCGACTCCGTCTACGAGTACCGCCTCCGCTCCGGCTCGATCATCCGCTCGGGCGCGAAGCGCGCCGACTCGCTCGCCGGGCTCGCCGCCGTGATCGAGCGGACGGCCCGCGGGCTCGACCCGCGCATCCTCGACTCGCAGGACTACTCCTACTACCGCGCGCGCTTCTCCCTGCTCTCCCGCTTCAAGGACGCCACCTCGGGCGCGCACAGTCCCGAGGAGGCGGACCGGCTCTGGCGGGCCGCGCACGACGAGGCGGGACTCCGGCACCTGGTCGCGCTCGTGCGCCGGCGCGACCTCAAGCGCTCCGTCCTCTTCGGGCTCGCCGCCGCGGCGCCCGCGCTCTACCGAGCGGCGATGAGCGCCGGGAACGGACGCCGGTGACCGTCGTCTCCCCGGTGCGCGGAGAGGCCGGAGTGCGCTTCCCGGCAATCGAGTCCTCGTCACTATTCCGTCGAATGTGCGGCGCGGACGATACACCCTTAGTCTTGATCCTCGGTCGCATTCTGCGACCGAGCCTGCGTCCTTCTCTGAGCCTTGTTCACCTCGGATGGAATTCACGAGCGGTACGACCGGGCACAAGGGGGAGAGAATGAAGCTGCTGAAGCCTGCGGGCGGGGCCCGACGCGAATGGGTGGATTTCGCCAAGGGTGCCGCCATCCTGATGGTCGTGTACTACCACACGTCGTTGTACCTCGGCGACATCGGGGTCGAGAACACTCTCGGCCGCATCAAGGTCGTGTTCGAGCTGTTCCCGATGCCCCTCTTCTTCCTGGTGTCCGGTCTCTTCGGCTCGCGCATCCGCACCTGGAGCTTCGGCGACCTCTGGCGCCGCAGGCTGTACCCGCTGCTCTGGCTCTACGTGGTCTGGTCCGTGATCCGCATGGCCTTCTACCTGGTCGTGCCGCTCGCGAACGGCGGACTCGGCGAGCTCCCCGCGACCGACCCGCTCAACCTGCTCCTGCTGTTCTTCTGGCCCAGCAGCAGCTACTGGTTCATCTACGGCCTCGTCCTCTTCACGCTCGGCGCGTGGCTCCTGCGCAAGGTCGACCACCGCGTGCAGGTCGCCCTCGCCGCGGTGATGGGGACGATGTTCACCACCGGTCTCCTCAACACGACCAACGTGGGCTGGAACCGCATCGGCGCCCTGTTCGTCTTCTTCCTGGTGGGCACGCTCTACTCGAAGAGGATCATCGACTTCGTCGAGCAGAAGGGGAGCCGCGCGTTCCTCTACGTCACTCCGGTCTTCGTCGTGCTGAGCGCGGTGCTCTTCCTCTTCCCGATCCGCTGGGTGCCGTTCCTCGCCCTCGCCGGCCAGATGGCCGCCGTCGCGATGGGCATCCTCGTGTCGCGGGCCCTCTCACGAGTGCGATTCCTGAACTTCTTCACGATCTGCGGCGAGCGCAGCCTGCACATCTACCTGCTGCACCTCTACTTCATCGTGATCGCCATCACGATCCTGCGGGTGATCCTCCCCGAGGACCGCTCCGAGATCGGCGGCTTCGAGGTGCCGCTGCTGCTGGTCGTGATGGTGCTCGCGGTCGTCCTCTCGCTCTTCGTGACCCGCTACCTCTCGAAGGTCAAGTGGATCTACGTCCCCCCGGCCGCCCTCGGCGGCCCCGGCAAGCGGCGCAAGCCCGTGCCCGTCCCTGCGCGCGGCCCCGGAGTCGTCTCCGATCCCGCCGCGGTCCCGGCCGATGAGCCCGGCACCTCCCCCAGTCACGAGAAGAAGAGAGCGGAGTCCCACGAGTGAAGACGACACGAGCACGCAGAGCCGGAGTCCTGGCGGCCGTCGTGGCCGTCGCCCTCGGGCTGGCCGGCTGCTCCTCGCAGCCCGAGCCCGTCCGCACGCCCGACGGCTTCACGACGGAGAAGGCGATCGAGTACCGCTCGGTCGACGGCGTCTCGCTGAAGGCCGACGCCTGCCTCCCCACCGCGGGCGGCACCGACCGCCCCGCGCTGCTGATGCTGCACGGCGGAGGGTTCGTCGACGGCGCCCGCGACGAGGGCGGGATGACCGAGCTCTGCGAGTACTACGCCGAGCGCGGCTTCGTCTCGGTCTCCGTCGACTACCGCCTCCTCCAGGACAGCCGGTACCCCGGCCAGATCGAGGACGCGCAGGCCGCCGTGGAGTGGCTGCGCGAGCCCGCGCAGGTCACGCGCTTCGGCCTCGACCCCGCCCGCATCGGCGTGATGGGCAGCTCCGCCGGAGCGATCATCGGAGCGACCATGGGCACGCTCGGCGAGGGCTCCCTCACCGAGGGCTCGCGGGTCAAGACGGTCGTCGCCTT
Source organism: Rathayibacter sp. VKM Ac-2762 (assembly GCF_009866585.1). Lineage (NCBI taxonomy): Bacteria > Bacillati > Actinomycetota > Actinomycetes > Micrococcales > Microbacteriaceae > Rathayibacter > Rathayibacter sp. VKM Ac-2762. The sequence goes on from NZ_CP047419.1 coordinate 3,146,850, forward strand.
CTCGGCGGTCGCGGACATGACCGAGACCGGGATGTCGCTGGGCACGCCGGTGCCCGAGGCGAAGGAGCAGATCCTCTCCTACCTGGACTGCGACGAGATCGACTCGACGACCTGCCCGCAGAGCATCCCCGCGTCGCCGATCACCTCGGTCGACTCCACGGACGCCCCGCAGATCTGGCTGACCTCCGAGGACGAGCTCGTCCCGGTCGAGCAGGCCGACGCGATGCAGGTCGCCCTGCAGGACGCCGGAGTGGCGTCCGAGGTCGGCGTGGACGGCTCCGGCCACCACGGGCTCCAGAACAACACCCCGAACAACAAGAAGGCGATCCTCGCCTTCCTGCAGGCCCACCTCTGATCCACCGCTCCCGCGCGAAACCTCGCGGCCGGGTCCGCGCAACGCGGACGACACATCACGACGCTACAGTCAGACCCCCTGCACTCCGGTGCAGTCGACGAAAGGGACACCACACACCATGACCTTGAACGGACTGTTCGCCGGCATCGGCCGGAGGTGGGTCTACATCGTCGCCTTCGCTCTGCTCGGCGCCGTGGCGGCCCTGGTACTCAACGCCGTCCTCCTCCCGCAGTACAAGGCGGACGCACGCGTGTACGTCGCGGTCTCCTCGTCCGGAGTCCTCTCGACCGCGGACCGGGTCGCGGCCAACAGCGCCGCCTCCCAGGCCACGGTCACCTCCGTCGCCCTCGGCACCTCGGACACCGTCCTGCAGGGCGTCATCGACGGCCTCGGCATCGACGAGCCCATCGAGGACTTCGCCAAGCGCGTGACCGTCCTCGCCGAGCCGGAGTCCGTGGTCATCACGATCTCGGCCACCGACCCCTCGCCCGAGCAGGCCGCGGTCATCGCCAACGCGGTCGCCGCCCAGCTCGACGCGGCCGTGAAGGGCGCCGATCCGGCGACCACCACGAACGGCGTCGCCGTCCCGCAGATCCAGCTCCAGGTGCTCAGCCAGGCGCTCCCGCCGGAGCTGCCGGTCACCGGTGGCATCCTCGTCCTGCTCGCGCTCGGCATCCTCGGCGGCGCCGTGGTCGGCGTTGGAGTGGCGATCGTGATGACCGCCCTCGACCGCCGCCTCCGCAGCGGCGACGACGTCCGCTCCGCGATCGACCGGCCGCTGCTGGGCATCGTCCCGGTCAAGGCCACCAAGCTCGACGAGATGCTGAACTCGACCGAGATCCCGGCCCGCTACTCGGCCGTCGCGTTCGAGCTCTCCGCCATCGCGCGCACCCGCTCGTACTCCTCCTTCGCGATCGCCCCGGCGTCCGAGAAGACCCCGCACACCGCCAGCGCGGTGCTGCTCGCCAAGGCGCTGGCCGTGCTCGGCTCGTCCGTCGTGATCGTGGACGGCACCGCCGAGGGCTCGGCTCTCGCTTCCGCCTCGGGCGGACGCCCGGGCCTGCGCGAGGTGCTCGCCGGAGCCGCCTCGCTCGACGACGCGATCATCAAGCGCTCGACCGACCGCGTCGACCTGCTCCCCGCGGGCGGCGCCCAGGCCGGCACGCCGATGCCGACCGACGCCCTCCGCGCGCTGGTCGAGGAGCTCGAGAAGGTCTACGACATCGTCCTGATCGTCACCGGCACCCTCGGCGCGACCGAGCAGTCGCCGACCTTCCGCGGCGTGGCCGACGGCGCCGTCCTCGTCCTGATCGAGGGCAAGGTCGACTCGCCCCAGGCCGCCGCCGACGTCCACTGGATCGAGACCGCCGGCACCCCCGTGGTCGGCGCGGTCGTCCTGGCCCGCCATAAGCTGCAGAAGGCCCCCGCGATCGTCTGATCGCGTCCTCGCACGCTGCGGAGAGCGCACCCCGGCCCCGGCCGCGGTGCGCTCTTCCGCGTCCGGGGACCGCGCCGCTTGTCCGGGGCGGGCCCGTGCGGGCTCTGCGAGGCCTGGCCGGTCCGTCCGCCCTCCCAGTCTCTCCGGCGCCCACCGCGGCCGGACGGGCCCTTCTCCGTCCCCCGCGAGCCCGCTCACCCCGCGAGTCCGCACGAGTCGCGGTAGTCGCGCGCGAGCACGCCGACTTCCGCGGATTCGAGAGGAGGCGGCGTCCCCGTGCTGGGCCCGCGGGCTCTCCGGGGCGGGCCCGTGCGGGTTCTGCGAGGCCTGGCCGGCCCCGTCCGCCCTCCAGTCTCTCCAGCGCCCACCGTGGCCGGACCAGACCCCGCTTCGGCTCCCGCGAGCCCGCTCACCGGTCGAGTCCGCGGAAGTCGCGGTACTCGCGCGCGACTCCGCCCACTTCTGCGTGCTGGAGTGGTGCGGGCGCGTCAGCCGGGCCCTGATCCCGTCCCCGTCCGCTCGGCCCCCTCCCGCGGCCCACGGGCACCGAGCGCCCGCCCGCGCCCTCGCGAGCCCTCGGTGGTCGCGGTCATCGCGCGCGACCCCGGCCGTCCGCGCGTGGTCGGCGGGAGGCGGGCACACGCAGAACCGCCGCCGTCGAGGGGACGACGGCGGCGGTTCTGCGCGCGGGGAGCGGATCAGGTCACGGCGTGCAGGCCACGTTCCCGATCAGGTCCTTCCCGGAGTTGGAGCAGCTCAGCGTGTTGCCGCTGGTGGACCAGTTGGACGGCTGGTGGAGGTAGACCACCGCGTTGCTGGTCTTCAGCGCGAGGTTGCCGCTGATGGTGTTGTCGTTGCCCGAGCCGTCGGCGCGGGTGATCACCTGGTAGCCGTAGGTGGTGGTGCCCGCGGCGGAGTTGCCCGCGGCCAGCCAGCTGTTGCCCGAGACCAGGATCAGCGAGACGACGTCCGAGGCGAGCCGAGATCCGCCGAGGACCGTGTTCCCGATGATGTCGCCGTCGAGGGTGCCCTCCTTGGCCTCGATCGGCTCGGCGCCGGTGTCGCTGATCGCGTTGTCCACGACCGCGATGCGGGCCGTGCGGTCAGGGTTGCAGCTGTTGTACTCGCACCAGTTGCGGTCGGAGGTGCCGACGTAGACGCCCTCGCCGTACTTGGCGGAGACGATGCCGGTGCGGCGGATGGTGCTGCCGACGATCAGGGAGTCGGTGGTCTGGTTGCGGAAGTGGACCGCCTCGTAGCCGATCTCGCTCACCGTCAGGCCGGCCATCTGGACGCCCTTGCTGGCGAGCACCTGGATGCCCTGGAAGGAGCTGCGGACCGAGAAGCCCACGAGGTGCACGTCGCTCACCGTGTTCAGGATGAGCGCGGTGCCGCTCGAGGTGGATCCGGAGGTGAGGACCGCGTTGGGCGAGCCGCAGATCCAGATCGAGCCGGGCTGGGCGGCGGTGCCGCGGAGGGCGAACTTGCCGGTGTAGACGCCGTCGGCCAGGCGGATGACGTCGCCGGAGGAGGGGTTGGTCAGGGCCGTGACGAGCTGCGCCGAGGTCGACACCGTCTTGGTGGCGGCGGGGCAGTCGAAGGCCGCGAGCAGCGAGGCGCGGGAGGCGAGGATGTCGGCCGAGGTGGTGGCCGACTCCTTCAGCCGCGAGTCGCGGCCAGCGTCGTCGGTCGCCGTGACGGTGTACGTGTAGGCGCGTCCCGCCTCGGCGGTCTCGTCGCGGTACTGGCGCACCGGGTCGGCGACGGTGCCGACGACCGTGTCGCCGGAGCCGTCCTCGTTCGAGCGGTGCACGTCGTACGAGACGACCCGCGAGCTGAAGGGCGCGTCCCAGGCGACGGTGTAGCCGTCGGTCAGGGGGGAGAGCTCCACGGCGTCGGTCGCGAGGCCGTCCTCGGCGAGGACGAACGCGTCGATGATCAGGTTCTTGTCGGTCGACTTGGAGTTCTTCGTCCCCGTGTAGGAGATGGTCACGGTGTGCGTGCCCTCGGCGAGGTCGGTCGTCTCGTAGACCGGCACCTGGTACTGCGCGGTCGAGCTGTAGCGGTCGACCTTGGTGACGGGTCCGCCGTCGACCGAGACCGCGGCGATGCCGGAGGAGGAGGTCTTCCGGCTGATCCAGCGCCACGACGTGCCGACGAAGGTGAACTTCACCGATCCGGCGGAGGTCAGGTACTTCATCCCGCCTCCGCTGTCGCCGCCGGCCATCGATCTCCACGAGCCGGTGTACTGCAGCGCGGGGTCGGTCTCCTGCACGAGGAGGCTGGTCGCTCCGGAGGGGTCGAGCACGGGGCCGTCGTCCTCGCCGCCGCCGGTCTCGTCGGTCGGCTCCTCGGTGGCGGGAGTCGCGCGGGTGATGTCGAACGCGTCGATGACGAGGTTCTTGTCGCTCGCGGAGCTGTTGGCCTTGCCGCTCCAGGCGATCTTGACCGTGTGGACGGTGTCGGCGAGGTCCTTCTTGGTGAACACCGGGACCTGGTACGCCGTGGTCTTCGTGTACCGGTCGACCGAGGTGCTCGCGCCGTCGACCGTGACGGTGGCGATGCCGGCGGAGGCGGTGGTGCGGCTGACCCAGCTGAAGCCGGTGCCGCGGAAGCTGAACGAGACGGAGCCGGTGCTGTTGAGGAACTTGATCCCGCCGCCGCTGTCGCCGCCCGTCATCGTGCGCCACGAGCCGCTGTAGGTCAGCGAGGAGTTCGTCTCCTGGATCCGCGTGCTCTGCCCGGCGCCCGGGTCGAGAGTGGCCGCGGAGGCGGCGGGCGCCGTGAGGGGGGCGACCAGGATGCCGAGAGCGGCGATCAGAGCGGTGGTGAGGGAGAGGCGTGCGCGTCGTCGGCGAGGGCGGGTCGGGTCTGGCGTCGTCTGAGGATTCACGATCGGCTCCGGGTCTTCGAGGGGGCGTCGGGGGCGGTTCGAGGGGGCTGCTCAAGGGGGTGGTGCTGGTCCTCCCGACGCTATAGACGGGCCTTGCGACTGATGGCTGGATGAGACGGATTCAGGTTGTAGTACCCCATTCGGGCGTGGTGGTCGGGCTTGTATCAGCGATTCCGCTGAAGGACTGGCGAACCGCCGCGCATGCGTGTACACGGAACGGTCACACGCGCTGTCGACGACGGATCGGAGGGCGGATGTCGGATCGGGAGGAGACTCCGGGAATGCCCGTCCGCGGAATGGACGAGGGGGAGTTCTGCTCGGTCGAGGAACGGCGACCCTACCCGGCGACTCTGGACACGGCCCCGGGCCGGGCCGCTGGGCGAGAGAATTGACCGGGCGTTCACCGGGCCGACCCCGCGCCGAAACACTGCGATGATGGGCTCTCCACTGGTGATCGCCGTCGCACCCGCGTCGCGGATCACCCGCCGCGGGCGAGCGGCGGTCCCGACGAGAGGGAGGACGCGATGGACACGGCCACGACCGCGACCGGCGACCGCCCGTCCACCCCGCCGTCCAGGGAGCGCCCGAGACGCCACCGGGTCCGCGCTCGCACCGTGATCGGACGGCTCCTGCTCGTCCCCCTCGTGATCCTCGCCCTCTTCGGCGCCGGGATCCCGCTCTACGTCACGCCCCCGATCGACCCGATCCCCGAGCAGGCGGACGCGGTCTTCGTGCTCGGCCCGTCCACGAGGGCACGCGTCGAGTTCGCCCGCCGGATCATCACCTCCGGGGCGACGGACACGATGGTGCTCTCGGTCGGCCCCGGCGAGATGAACGCTCCCTACGAGGCCAAGAAGTACAAGAAGTGCAACGAGCCCGGCGGCGACGTCCTCTGCTACTCCGCCGACCCGCTCACGACCCAGGGGGAGGCCCGGCAGCTGCGCGACATGGCCGAGCAGTACGGCTGGGATCACGTCATCGTGATCACCAACGCCTCCCACCTCGTGCGCGCCGAGATGATCATCGAGCGCTGCTACTCCGGCGAGCTCTCGATGGTGCCCTCGGGGGAGCCGATGGGCCTGGACTACCTGGTGAACCAGTACGTCTACCAGACGGGCGCGTTCCTCAAGGCCTTCCTGGTCACCAACGGCTGTTGACGCGAGCACTCCTCCTCGAGCCGACGAGCCCGCCTGCGCTAGTCTGCCCGGGGCGCCATCGGCCCCGAGCCCGCTCCTGCGGAGCCCGGCCGGCCCGGCCCACGACGGCAGCGCGGCAGGAGGATCGACCGGGGAGACCCGCGACGCTCCCCGCTCCGCACCGGTCACCCCCACGCGAACCCCTCCGAAAGGCCCGCCCGTGACACCTGCCCGATCGATCTTCGCCGTCGGCCGCGGCCAGTACGAGAACATCGGCGACATCATCCTGCGCCGCCAGCTCCTCGACTGGCTCCGCGAGTCGGGTCCGCTCCACGTCTACGTGGGCCACTCGCCGTGGGGCTACGACGACGGCCTGCGCCTGGGCCCGGACGACACGGTGTACCGCTCGCTCCTGCGCTGGTACGCGGCGCTCGCCCGCGAGGCCCTGGCCGGCCGGGCGAACTCGGTGTTCAAGCCGGGAGAGATCCAGCTGACCCTGATCGGGATGAAGGAGCACCTCGTGATGCTCCCGGGCATCGCCCTCGTGCGCCTCGGCGGCGGCCGCGTGATCCGCGCCGGCGTGGGCACCCGCAACTTCGCCCCGCTGCCCCGCGCGATCATGTGGCCCTCGATGGCGCTCTCGAGCTACACCCGCTGGCGCGACGACAAGACCGCCGGCTACATGCGCGTCGGCGCCGCCATGCCCGACCTCGGCTACGGCGAGGGCTCGAGCGACGCGGAGCTGACCGCGTTCGCCGCGCAGCCCGACGAGGAGCGGCGCGTGCTGGTCCTGTCCCTCCGCGAGGACCACGAGGTGGACGCCCGCCCCTACCCCGAGCAGGAGTGGCTGGCCGCGATCAAGGGCTTCGCCGAGCGCGAGGACCTCGACATCGTCGTGGTCACGCAGGTCGCCGTCGACGCCGAGCGCTCCCGCCGTCTCGCCGCCGACCTCGACGCGGACATCCTCGACTGGGATCCGGCGCACACCCACGACGAGCACGAGATCCTGCTGCGCGAGCTCTACCGCACGGCCCGCGTCGCGATGAGCGACCGGCTGCACGTGATCATCATGGCGTTCACCGAGGGCGCCGCCCCGGTGAGCCTGCAGATGGACGGATCGACGAAGGCCTCGCGCCACTTCGAGACCATCGGGATCCACGACGTCACGGTCGACATGTCCCGGACGACCCCGGCCGCCGGCGTCGAGACGTTCTCCGCCGTGGTCGCCCGCCGGAGCGAGCTGCTCGAGAAGCTGCTCGTCGCCCGCGGACGCCTCCGCGGCGTCCGCGACGACATCCAGGCGCTGCTCGCCGTGCCGCCCCGCAGCCGCCCGGCCGCCGCGGCAGCCACTGCCGGCCCGAGGACGCGGGTGTACCACGTCGGCCGCAGCGGAGAGGTTCCCGGAGGCATGACGCAGGTCGTCAACGGGTACCTGCGCTGGCCGTTCGAGCGCTCGGACGTCCGGGTGATCTCCTCCCGCACCGCTCCGGGCGAGCACGTCGCCGCGGCCCGCCTGGCCGCCGGCGCCGCCGCCCGCATCGTCGCGATCGCGCGCCGGGAGCCCGGCGCCGTGATCGTCGTCCACCTCTCGGAGCGCGGCTCGTTCCTCCGCGAGGGGTCCCTCCTCCGCCTCGCGCACCGCCTGGGCCTGCGCACGGTCGCCCACCTGCACGGCAGCGAGTTCGCCGCCTTCACCGCCGCGCACCCGCGCCTGGTGAAGGACGTGCTGCGCAGCGCGGACGAGATCATCTCGCTCTCGGAGGAGACCTCGGCGATCTGCCGCCGCTACGTCCCCGCCGAGCGTGTGCACCTCGTGCCGAACGCGCTCGAGCAGGGCACCCCGCGCGAGAAGACCCGCACCGTCGTCTTCGGCGGCGTCGTCAGCCACCGCAAGGGCGTCGACGTGCTGCAGAAGGCGTGGGCGCAGGTCGAGGGCAAGGAGGGCTGGCGCCTGCTGGTCGCCGGTCCGATCCGCGAGCCGGAGGTCGTCGATCGCGGCGTCCCGGGGATCGAGTTCCTCGGCTCGCTCGAGAACGCCCGCCTGCTCGCCCTGCTCGACGAGGCGTCCATCGCCGTCCTGCCCTCGCGCGACGAGGCGATGCCGATCTTCATCCTCGAGGCACTCGCCCGCGACGCGGCCGTCGTCTCGACCGCGGTCGGCGGCATCCCCGAGGTCCTCGGCGACGGCTGCGGCCGCGTGGTCGCGCCCGGAGACGTGGAGGGCCTCGCCGCCGCGCTGACCGAGCTCATCACCGACGAGGACGCCCGGGCCGAGGTCGTCGAGAAGGCCGGGGCGCGCTTCCGTGAGCGCTTCTCCGCCGACGCCGTGTTCCCGCGGGTGGAGGAGGTCTGGCTCGGCTGAGCCGCCTGCGACTTCGCCCCGGATCGCGCCCCGGGCCCCGCTCCGGGCCTGGGCGGAGCCGCGGGAGCGTAAAATCGGTGGAGTCCGCGTCGCCGTGCCGTCGCGCGCCCAGCCGTCCGCTCCCGGACGCCTTCTCCCTCCATCCCAGAGAGGCTCGACCGTGGCCATCGCCGCCGACTCCGACCGCCGCCTGTGGACCCTGCCCCTCGCGCGCGCCGTGATCGCGGCGGTCGCCGGCTGCGTCGTCACCTTCTCTCCCGACCACGGGCCCGCCTTCGGCCTCGCCGTCTTCGGCGGCTTCGCGATCGCGACCGGCGCCGTCTCGCTCGCCCTCGGGCTCCGCAGCTGGAGCGGCCGGGCCCGCCCGCTCGCCCTCGGCTCCGCGGTGCTCACCCTGGTCGCCGGAGTCGCGGCGCTCGTCGCGCTCCCGGTCGCCAACCTGCTCTCCTTCGTCGCCCTCGTGGCCGGCTGGGCGCTGCTCTCCGGCTTCCTCGAGTTCTCGAGCGGCCGCCGCGGTCAGGGCCTCGCCGCCCGCGACTCCGTGATCGTCGGCGTCGGCACGATGCTCCTCGGCGCCGCCTTCGGACTCCTCCCGCCCCACCCCGTCGTCACCGTCGGCCTCCTCGGCGCCTACGCCGTGATGGTCGCCGTGTTCCTCGCCATCGCGGCGTTCTCGCTCAAATGGGCCGCCGGCGCCGACGCAGCCACCGGACACGATCCCGTCGCCCCCACGACACCGACCTCCGGAGGAGACCGATGACCGCCGAAGGCCAGCAGCCCGACCCCGCCTCTCCCGCCGACCGCGCCTCGGCGGCCGACTCCGCCCCGCCGCGCGAACCCGGCGAGTTCACGCCCCGCACGTTCCAGCCGACCCGCAAGGACCGCCTGCGCCCGCTCGAGCTCATCGGCTTCTCCGCGGTGATGGCGGCCTTCGTCGGCCTGGTCGTCATGCTCTCGACCCGCGAGCCGGTCGTCGCGCTCATCTCGTTCGGCGTCGCCTTCATCGTCGTGCTCGTCGCGATCGCCATGTTCTCGCTGACCTTCAAGCCCGACGAGGCCGAGATCGCGGACATCGACGAGCAGGACTCCGCACACTAGGCGAGGGACGGCTCCGCCGTCCCCAGCCGGCCGGGAGCACGCCGCGCGGGCGGATAGTCCCTTCCGCCGCGCATGCTGATGGAGCAGCCCGCAGGGCGTCTCGAGATCCCGCCTGCGCACGCGGGCGCCGCTTCCGCGTCGGTGGTCGCGCGTAGCGTGCGGAGGGTGGCGGAGGCGATCGGGCGATGGTGGCAGAGGCGGCGGTTCTCGCGCGGCGCCGACGTCCCCTACGCGGTCGGCACCTACCGGGAGGCCTGGGCGTCCTACCCCGTCCTGGTGCGGCAGTACCGGCCCGAGTACAACGAGGGCATCGTGCTCAGCCAGATCCCGCCCGCGGCCGACGTGTACCTGTGCTGGCTCTGCGACGCCGGACACGTCTTCGTCGCCACCCCCGAGGAGCAGCGCCACCGTCCCGGCCGGGAGCGGCGCCGCTCCTCCTGGTGCCCCGACTGCGCCGAGCTCGCCTCGCCGCGCCTGCCCCGGGCCGCGCCGATGATCGGCGGCCGGCTCGCCGAGGTGCTCGCGCCGACGGCCGCCCCCGACGACGGCTCCTTCGTCCTCCTGGCGCCGCCCGCCGTGATCGCGCGGGGGCTCCCGACGTCCGTGTTCTCGACCGGCTCGAGCGGATCCGCGCCCGCCGCGTCGTCGACTCCTCCGTCCGCTCGATCCACCCCTCCAACTGCCGCCGTTCCGGCCGCGCTCCCGTCCGCCCCTCCCGCCGCTGCCTCCGCCGTTCCGGCCGCGGTCCCGTCCGCCGACCCCGCCGCCCGCCCGGCGCGCTCCCGACCCCGGCCCGCCCGCGTGTGCCCGAAGACGCCGGACCTCCCCGTCGGCGAGCCCTTCGCGAGCCGGTGCGCGCCTCCTCCCGCCTCCGCCGTCGAGGCCCGGCTCCGGGCACTCCTCGCCGAGCGCCTCGTCTTCGACCCGGCCCACACGGCGGTGCGTCTCGCGCGGCCGTTCTTCGAGCACTGCGAGGCGTGGCCCGACCTGGTGCTCGGCGAGCTGCGCGTCGCGATCGAGTACGACTCCACCGGCCGTCACGGACTCGAGCACGTCGGGCACCGCGAGGAGGCCGACCGGCGGAAGGACCGCGCGCTCCGCTCCGCCGGATGGGAGGTGGTGCGCATCCGCACGGGGAAGCTGCTGCCGCTCGGCCCCCACGACCTGGTCGCCACGGGGGTCACGGCCGCGCTGGCGGACCGCCTCGTCGACCGGCTCCGCGATGTCCGCGGTCCGCTGCTCGTCGACGCCTGGGGGCGCTGACCGAGTCGCGCGGCGGCTGCGGGACGGTCCTCCGGGATCCGTCCCCGTCGCTCCCTCCCCGTCGCTCCGTGCCGGTGTCCGGCTCGGCGGAACGGGACCCGCCGACGCAGTGCCGGCGAGCGGGAACCGTCGAGTAGGAGCCGGCGAGTCGGAGCGGTCGAGTCGCAGCCGACCGCTCGCAGCCGACGCGTCAGAGCCGCAGGGCCAGCGCCTCGCTGCGCCAGCGGCGGTGCAGGGCCCAGGGGTCGGGCTCCCCGGCGCGCACGGTCTCGATGTGGGCGTCGAGCGCAGGGCTGCGCGCGAACCACTCGGTGCGCTCCAGGCGCTCGTCGGCGAACTGGGCGTGCCGATGCTGCTCGAGCGCCCGCCCGCCGCGCTCGAACGCGAGGAGCTCCTCGTGCCGGAGCCGGTGGAGGCGCTGCCGGGGATTGCCGCTGGTGCCGATCTTGATCCGCTCGCCGAAGCGGATGTAGTAGACGACGTCGACCCGGGGCGGCGGGAGCTCGCCGTCGGGTGCGTCGCCGAGCCGCCACTCGCAGGCGGCGCAGAGCCAGGCGGAGGGGAGCCGGACGCCCAGGCGGGACCCGCACGCCGCGCACGGCGAGGGCAGGGCGTCGATCACCCCGTCCTCGCGGGCGACCCAGTCGTGCGCGAGCCCGAGGTGCGCCGCGCAGAGCGCGAGGGGGGCGCCCGTCTCGGCCGAGGAGGCGCACCCTCCGATCGCGCACGCTGCCATGCCGCCGACGCTAGGTGCGACCCCCGACATCGCGCCGCCGTCGACCGCGCCGCCGCGAGCACGCAGGAGTCCGAGTGCTCGCGCTCGAGGACGGCGGCATCCGCGCGCTCGCTGCCCGGCGGATCAGCTCAGACGGTCGACCAGCGACGAGGCGAGGCCCGTGTAGCCGCCCGGCGTCAGCGCCAGCAGGCGCTCCTTCGCCCCGTCGCCGATGTCGAGACCCTGCACGAAGACGGCGAGGTCGTCGGCACCGAGGCGCTTGCCGCGGGTCAGGTCCTTCAGCAGCGCGTACGGGTCGGTGATCGAGGAGCGGCCGGCCGCCACCTCTGCGCGGATCACCGTCTGGATCGCCTCGGCCAGCACCTCCCAGTTGCCGTCGAGGTCGGCGGCGAGGGCGGTCGGGTCGAGGTCGATCTCGAGCAGGCCGCGGGCGATGTTGTCGAGGGCGAGGAGGGAGTGGCCGAACGCGACGCCGATGTTGCGCTGCGTGGTCGAGTCGGTGAGGTCGCGCTGGAGGCGCGAGGTGACCAGGGTCTGCGCGAGCGAGTCGAGCAGGGCGCTGGAGAGCTCGAGGTTCGCCTCGGCGTTCTCGAAGCGGATCGGGTTGATCTTGTGCGGCATCGTGGACGAGCCGGTCGCCCCGGCCTGGGGGATCTGCCGGAAGTAGCCGAGCGAGATGTAGGTCCAGACATCGGTGCAGATGTTGTGCAGGATGCGGTTCGCGTGCGCGGCCCTGCCGTAGAGCTCGGCCTGCCAGTCGTGCGACTCGATCTGGGTGGTCAGCGGGTTGAAGACGAGGCCGAGGGAGGTGACGAACTCCTCCGCGAGGGCGGGCCAGTCGGTGCCGGGGTCGGCGGCGAGGTGCGCGGCGAACGTGCCCGTCGCTCCGCTGAACTTGCCCAGGTACTCCGTCGCCTCGATCTGCGCGACGACCCGCTCGAGCCGGTACGCGTAGACGGCGAACTCCTTGCCCATCGTGGTCGGGGTCGCGGGCTGGCCGTGGGTGCGGCTGAGCATCGACTCGTCGCGGTAGCGGACGGCCAGCTCCCGGAGCGACGCGACGACCGAGCGCAGCTTCGGCAGCCAGATCTCGCCGACGGCCTGGCGGACCACGATCGCGTAGGAGAGGTTGTTGATGTCCTCGCTGGTGGCGGCGAAGTGGGTGAGCTCGGCGATGCGCTGCAGTCCCAGCTCCTCGAGCCACTGGCGGACGAGGTACTCCACGGCCTTCACGTCGTGGCGGGTGCGGGCCTCGAGGGCGGCCAGCTCGTCGATCTCGGGCTGGCCGAAGTCGCGGGCGCGGCGGCGCAGCTCCTCGGCGGTCGCCGCGTCGACGGGCTCGGAGCCGAAGAGGCGGCGGTCGGTCAGCGCCAGCAGCCACTCGACCTCGACGTGCACCCGCGCGCGGTTCAGCCCCGCCTCCGAGAGGTACTCGCCGAGCGACGAGACGGCACCGCTGTAGCGGCCGTCGAGAGGGCTCAGCGGCTGGGTGGGGAGCGAGGTCATGCGGTGGTGCCTTCCGGTTCTCAGGTGTCCTGCGCGAGGGCGGCGCGCGCGTCGGTGGAGTCGGGGCGGACCGAGCGGTTGCCGCGCAGTCCTGGTTCGATCTGGGCGAAGAGGGCCCGGCAGGCGCGCTCGATGAGCGCGAGCACCGAGTCGAACGCCGCCGCATCGGAATAGTAGGGGTCGGGGACGTCGCCCTGCGGGGAGAGGCCGGGCTCGAAGTCGAGCAGGCGGCGGATCTTCTGCCGGTCGACCTCGGTGCGCGCCCAGGAGCGCAGCGCGCGCTCGTGCCCGTGGTCGAGCGCGACGACCAGGTCGAACTCGGCGAAGCGGGACGGGTCGAAGAGCTGGGCGCGGTGGCGGCCCCCGTCGAAGCCGTGCCGCTCCAGCGCCGCGAGGGCGCGGCTGTCGGCGTGCTCGCCGAGGTGCCACTCGCCGGTGCCGGCCGAGCTGATCTCGATCGCGGAGCCGAGCCCCGCCTGCTCCGCCAGGGAGCGCAGCACCACCTCGGCCATCGGCGACCGGCAGATGTTGCCGGTGCAGACGAAGCACACGGCGAAGGCCGAGGGCGCAGGGGAGTCGGGGGTCACCCGCCCATCATGGCGCACCGCGGCTCCTCCACAGCAGGCCGATCGCGGCCGCCGTCCACCGATGGCGCGCGCGGCCTCCCGGGCGGCGGCGGCGCGGCCGATGCTGGCTGCCGAGCCCGCGGTGTCAGTCCTGACGGCGGCGGAGGAAGGGGCGCAGGAGGAGGCCGATGAACCAGTTCACCAGGGCGAGCACGAGGGCGCCGAGCACGCCCCACCAGAAGCCGTCCACGACGAGGCCGAAGCCGAAGAGGCCGCTGATCCAGGCGGTCAGCAGCAGCAGGAGGCCGTTGACGAGGAACGAGACCAGGCCGAGCGTCAGCACGTACAGGGGGAACGCGACCACCCGCACCACTCCGCCGACGACGGCGTTGACGACGCCGAAGATCACCGCGACCAGCAGGTACGTGAGGACCGCCGCGGCGGGGCCCTCCTCGTACGGGTCGACGCGCACGCCCGCCACGACCAGGGTCGTGAGCCAGATCGCGACGGCGTTGGTCAGGAGGCCGAGGAGGAGTCTGCTCATGCCTCCACTATCCCCGCAGGCGGGGCGGGCCGCGAGCCGGGGCTCAGGTGAGGGGCCCGCCGATGGTCGGCTCGGGCGCAGGAGTGCAGAGGCGGGGGTCGTCGGCGCAGGTCCGCGGAGGGAGCACCGCGGTGGGCTCGGGCTGCGGCAGGGGCTCCGCCGTCGGCTGCGGGGCCACGGTCGGCTCGGGAGCGGGCGCGGGAGCCGGCTCCGGAGCCGGGGGATCGGGCGTCGGCTCCTGGGTCGGCTCGGGCGCACTGGTCGGCCGGGGAGCTGCGGGAGGCGCGGGGCGCGGGGGAGGAGCGAATCCGCTGCCCGGCTCCGGGACGAGCGGCTCGCGCGCCTCGATCACGGCGACGGCCAGCGGAGCGACCGCGGCTCCCGAGGCGAGAGCGCTCCGGAGCTGCTCGACCGCGTCGGTCAGCACCGCCCGCCGGGACGTCGATCCGCGACCGGAGGCGAGGGTCGACGTGGCGAGCCCGAGCACGCGCTCGGCCAGCGCCGTCCGCTGCTCCCCGGCCGCGGTCGTCGCGGTGGTGATGGCGTCGGCCGAGACTCCCTCGAGCGCTGCGTTCAGGGATCCGATCGCCACCAGCAGATCGGTGCGGGCCGCGCCCGCGACGGTGCCGTCGGTCGCGGTGAGGAGCGCGAGCGAGTCGTCCCGCAGCGCGAGGCCGGCCTCGCGCGCGGCGGTGTAGGCCGGGGGAGCGGCGACGTCGATGGACGTCTCCCGGAGAGTCGGGGTCGCCTGCGTGCCCTCCGCGGCGGGCGTGCATCCGGTGAGCACGCCGGCGGCGACGAGCAGGGCGATCGCGGCCGTGGCGCCCCGGAGGAGCGGGCGCGCACCCCCGCGCCGCTCGGCTCGCCCTCGACTCCGCATCACTGCACCCTAATCGGGGGACGGCCGCCGTGGGCGCCGGTCAGCGGGGCGGTTCGCGCATCCGAGACCCGGGTCGGCCGCACCTCCGGGCCGCACCGGCGGCGCTCGACCGGTGGGAAGGGGGGCCGGCGCACGCCCGTCGAGGGCGGGGGACGGCGCGCGCGGAACGGCGGGGCGCCCGCCGCCGCGCCGCCTAGCATGGGGCGGGTGACCGACCAGCAGGAGCCTCCCGTCCGCCTCCGCCCCGAGATCCTGGCGCTCCCCGCCTACAAGCAGGGCCGCGCGGCCGCCGCCGACGCCTTCAAGCTCTCCTCCAACGAGAACCCGTTCGACCCGCTGCCCTCCGTGCTCGCGCGGGTCCGCGAGGTGGACGACTTCAACCGGTACCCGGACGCGGCGGCGACCGCCCTGCGCACGGCGCTCGCCGCGGAGTACGGCGTCCCGATCGAGGAGGTGATCGTCGGAGCCGGCTCCGTCGCGGTCATCGCCCAGCTCATCACCGCGGCGGCGGGCCCGGGCGACGAGGTCGTCTACGCCTGGCGCTCGTTCGAGGCGTACCCCTCGCTCGTCACGACCGCGGGCGCCACCAGCGTGCGCGTGCCGCTCCGCGCCGACGACACCCACGACCTCGACGCCATGGCTCAGGCCGTCACCGAGCGCACCCGCCTGCTGATCGTCTGCAGCCCCAACAACCCCACCGGCACCGTCGCGACCGCCGACGACGTCGAGGCGCTCCTCGAGCGCGTCCCGGGAGACGTCCTCGTGCTCCTCGACGAGGCGTACGCCGAGTTCGTCGACGACGAGCGGGCCGTGGACGGCACCCGCCTGCTCGGCCGCTACCCGAACCTCGTGATCGCTCGCACCTTCTCCAAGGCGTACGGCCTCGCCGGCCTCCGCGTCGGCTACGCGATCGGCCACGCGCGGATCCTCGACGCCGCCCGCTCCACCGCCATCCCGCTCTCGGTCACCCGGTTCGCCGAGACCGCGGCGGTCGCCTCCCTCGAGCACCGCGAGGAGCTCTTCGAGCGCGTCCACCGCATCACCCGCCTCCGCGACGACCTCTGGCGGGCGCTGCTCGACCAGGGCTGGACGATCCCGGAGTCGCAGGCGAACTTCCTCTGGTTCGACACCCGCGAGGACACGGCGCGGGCGGCCGAGGTCTTCGAGCGCGCCGGGGTCGTGGTCCGCGCGTTCCCGCCGGAGGGGATCCGCGTCTCCGTCGGCGAGGCGCGCTCTGTCGACAAGCTCCTCAGCGCGGCGGCCGAGATTGTGGCTTCCCTCCCCGAGGGCCACCCCGCGAGACGGATAGGTTAGTCGGGTGGTAGCCACCAGCACGGAGTCGCCGACTGTCCAGTTCCTCTCCGCGGACGGGCGGTTCTCGCCGACCCCCGCGGCCGAGCAGTACGCCTCCTACCTCGACGGGGTGGACGAGGCGCAGCACCGCTCCTTCTACCGCGAGATGGCGGTGGTCCGCCGCTTCGACACCGAGGCCGCGAACCTGCAGCGCCAGGGCCAGCTCGGACTGTGGGTCCCGAGCCACGGGCAGGAGGCGGCGCAGGTCGGCTCCGCGTTCGCGATGCGCCCGCAGGACCACGTGTTCCCCTCCTACCGCGAGCACGTCGTCGGCAAGATCCGCGGCATCGACCTGCTCGGCGTCCTCGCGCTCCTACGCGGCACGACGCACGGCGGCTGGGACCCGACCGACCCGACGAACGGGAACTTCCACCTCTACACGCTGGTGCTCGGCTCGCAGGCCCTGCACGCGACCGGCTACGCGATGGGCCTCACCCTCGACGGAGCGACCGGCACGGGCGACCCCGAGAAGGACGCGGCCGTCGTCGTCTACTTCGGCGACGGCGCCTCCAGCCAGGGCGACGTCAGCGAGGCGATGGTCTTCGCCGCGAGCTACCAGGCTCCCGAGGTCTTCTTCCTCCAGAACAACCACTACGCGATCTCGGTCCCCGTGGCCACGCAGTCGCGCAGCCCCCTCTACCTCCGCTCCTCCGGCTTCGGCATCCCCGGCGTGCAGATCGACGGCAACGACGTGCTCGCGAGCTACGCGGTCACCGCCAAGCACCTGCAGGACGCGCGCTCCGGCGGCGGTCCCCAGTTCATCGAGGCGCTGACCTACCGGATCGGCGCGCACACCTCGAGCGACGACCCGACGAAGTACCGCACCGACGACGAGCTCGCCTCGTGGGTCGCGAAGGACCCGATCACCCGCTTCGCCGCGTTCCTGCGGAGCGAGGGCGTGGAGCAGTCCTTCTTCGACGAGGTCGACGAGGAGGCGAAGGACTTCGCGTCCGACATCCGCCGCCGCCTCCTCGCCCTCGAGGTCCCGCCCACGGGCGTCATGTTCGACCACGTCTACTCGGAGCCGCACGTGCTCGTCGAGGAGCAAAAGGCGTGGCTGCAGCGCTACGAAGAATCGTTCGGAGGCGAGTGATGACGATCGACACCAGCACGACGGCCGCGCAGCCGCCCCTCACCGGGTCGCAGCTCGAGTCCATGTCCATGGCCAAGGCGCTCAACGCCGGCCTCCGCCGCGCGATGACGCAGGACGACCGAGTCCTCCTGATGGGCGAGGACATCGGCCCCCTGGGCGGCGTCTTCCGCATCACCGAGGGCCTGCACGCCGAGTTCGGGGCGAAGCGCGTGCTCGACACGCCGCTCGCCGAGTCCGGCATCGTCGGCACCGCGATCGGGCTCGCGATGCGCGGCTTCCGCCCGGTCTGCGAGATCCAGTTCGACGGGTTCATCTACCCGGCGTTCGACCAGATCACCTCGCAGCTGGCCAAGATGACCAACCGCCACGAGGGCGCGATCACCATGCCCGTCGTCATCCGCGTGCCCTACGGCGGGCACATCGGAGCGGTCGAGCACCACCAGGAGAGCAACGAGGCGTACTTCGCGCACACCGCGGGCCTGCGCGCGGTCAGCCCGTCGACTCCCAACGACGCCTACTGGATGATCCAGGAGGCCATCGCCTCGGACGACCCCGTCATGTTCTTCGAGCCCAAGAGCCGCTACTGGCCCAAGGGCGACGTCGACCTCAGCGGTTCCGCCGCGCCGCTGCACGCCAGCCGCGTCGTCCGCCAGGGCACCGAGGTCACGCTGGTCGGCTGGGGCCCGATGGTCGCGGTCCTCCTCCAGGCCGCCGAGCTCGCGGGCGAGGAGGGCACGAGCGTCGAGGTCGTCGACCTGCGCTCGCTCTCCCCGATCGACTGGGAGCCGCTGCTCGCGTCTGTCCGCAGGACCGGCCGGCTCGTCGTCGCGCAGGAGGCGTCCGCGAACGTGAGCCTCGGCTCCGAGATCGCGGCGACCGTCACCGAGCGCGCCTTCTTCTCGCTGGAGGCGCCGGTCCTCCGGGTCGCCGGCTTCGACACCCCCTTCCCGCCCGCCAAGGTCGAGAAGCTCTTCCTCCCCGACGTCGACCGCGTGCTCGAGGCCGTCGACCGCTCGCTCGCGTACTGACGCGCGCGACATCCGCCCGCACGAGCCCACAGGAGTCCCCCCGATGACAGAGCAGTTCCTCCTCCCCGACGTCGGCGAGGGCCTCACCGAGGCCGAGATCGTGGCCTGGAAGGTCAAGGTCGGCGACGAGGTGGCCGTCAACCAGGTCCTCGTCGAGATCGAGACCGCCAAGTCGCTCGTCGAGCTCCCCTCGCCGTTCAGCGGCACCGTGGTCGACGTGCTCGTCGACGAGGGCCAGACGGTCGACGTCGGCACCGCGATCATCACCGTCCAGGCCGGAGCCGGCTCGATCGGCTCCGAGGTGCCCGCGATCCCGGCCCACCCCGCGCAGGCCGCCGCTCCGCCCGCCCCCTCCACCACCGAGCCGGGCGAGGGCTCCGGAGCCGCGCTCGTCGGCTACGGCACCGCCGGCGGACACGTCAGACCCGCCGCCGCCGACCGGGCGCCACCGCTCCGGCCGCGCGCCTGCCGCCCGCCCGACGGCCCCGGCCCGGCCCGCCTCCGTGCCGGCCGCCGCCGCGCTCCCCGTCATCGCGAAGCCGCCGATCCGCAAGCTCGCGAAGGACCTCGACGTCGACCTCCTCGAGGTGCAGGCCACCGGCCTCGCCGGCGAGGTCACCCGCGACGACGTCATCCGCCACGCCTCCCAGGCCAGCGTCTTCCGCAACATCCAGACCCCCGCCTGGGGCGACGACCGCGAGGAGCGCATCCCCGTGCGCGGCGTCCGCAAGGCGATCGCCGCCGCGATGTCGACGAGCGCGTTCACCGCGCCCCACGTCAGCGTCTTCGTCGACGTCGACGCGACCCGCACCATGGAGTTCGTCAAGCGCCTCAAGAACTCGCCCGACTTCGCCGGCGTCAAGGTCTCGCCGCTGCTCATCATGGCCAAGGCCATCATCTGGGCCGTCCGCCGCAACCCCACCGTCAACTCCGCCTGGACCGACACCGAGATCGTCGTCCGCCACTACGTCAACCTCGGCATCGCCGCGGCCACCCCGCGCGGACTGCTCGTCCCCAACGTCAAGGACGCCCAGTCGATGAGCCTCCTCGAACTGGCGCAGGCCCTCGAGAAGCTCACCCTCGACGCCCGCGACGGCAAGACCACCGCCGCCGACATGCAGAACGGCACCATCACCATCACCAACATCGGCGTGTTCGGGATGGACACGGGCACCCCCATCCTCAACCCCGGCGAAGTCGCGATCATCGCCCTCGGCACGATCAAGCAGAAGCCCTGGGTCGTCGACGGCGAGGTCCGCCCCCGCTTCGTCACCACGGTCGGCGGCTCCTTCGACCACCGCGTCGTCGACGGCGACGTCGTCAGCCGCTTCGTCGCCGACGTCGCCAGCGTGCTGGAGGAACCGGCGCTGCTGCTCGACTGAGCGGATTCCTCCTTCGTCGTCATCGGCTCCGCGGTCGGCTGTACGAGGTGGGGGCGTGTCGTGGAGCGGGGAGCGTACCGCTACGGCGAATCGCTGGAACGCGATTCGGCGGTGAGCTCGGCGGTGCTCGATCGAGCGGATTCCTCCTTCGTCGTCATCGGCTCCGCGGTCGGTTGTACGAGGTGGGGCGTTTCGTGGAGCGGGGAGCGTACCGCTACGGCGAATCGCTGGAACGCGATTCGGCGGTCAGCTCGGCCCTGCGGGCGAGCGTGCGCTGACGTGGCTCGGCCCTGAGGGCGAGCGTGCACGGATGCGGCTCGGCCCTTCGCTGTCGAGGGAGGGCGGGTGGTCTCCGCTGAGGGTGCGGTGGGCGCCCGCGACGGCGTGAGGCACGGGCCGCGGCTGCGCCGGCGGGAGCGGGGAGAGCGGGGGAACGGCAGCGGTCAGCGGGGGGAGACGGCGAAGGAGTGCAGGGCGAGGGCGTCGCTCAGGCGGGCGGCGACACGGGCGCCGCGGACGCTGGTGCCCTGGGGGTCCAGCGGCGGGCTGACGACGGCGGCGCCGAGGCGACCGGGAGCGGAGAGGACGAGGGCGCCCGAGACGCTCGACTTGGCGGGCACGCCGACCGCGCGCATCCAGCGGCCCGAGCCGTCGTAGACGCCGCACGTCGCCATGACCGCGACCACGTCGCGCGCGACCGACGCCGGCACGACCCGCTCGCCGGTCCCCGGGTGCACGCCGCCGAACGCGAGCGTCGCGCCCATCGCGGCCAGGTCGCGGACGTCGACCAGCACGGCGCACGCCCGGGCGTACGCGGAGACGGCGTCGTCGGCGCTGCGGTGCAGGGTGCCCTCCGCGCGCATCAGGTGCGCGAGGGCGTGGTTCCGGTCGCCGAGGAGGTGCTCGTCGGCGGCGACGCTCTCGTCGACGGAGAGCGGGCGGCCGGCGAAGGCGGAGAGGCCGCGGAGGATCCGCTCGCTCCGGCCGTCGGCGTCGCCCCCGTCGACCAGGGCGGCGGTCAGCAGCGCTCCCGCGTTGACCATCGGGTTCGGCGGGCGCCCGGTGCCGCTCTCGAGCTTGAGGGCGTCGAAGGCCTCGCCGGTGGGCTCGATGCCGACGCGGTCGAGCGCGTCACCGCCGGTGTCGAGGAGCGCGAGCGCGAACAGGAACGGCTTCACGGCCGACTGGATGCTGAACCGCGCCTCCGCGTCGGCGCTCGCGCGGACGGACCCGTCGGGCAGGACGAGCGCGATCGCGCAGAGTCCCGGGTCGGCATCCGCGAGCGCGGGGATGCTGTCGTCGACCTCGCCCCCGTCGTCCGGCAGCACCTCCCGGCGCAGCGCCTCGAGGTCGAAGGCCAGGGGATCGGAAAGGGGGCTCATCCGTCCACTCTGTCAGGGCGGGGAGCCCGTCGCGTCCCGGGCCTCAGACGAGCCCGAACTCCGCGTCCAGCGCGTCCAGCTCCGCGGCGAACGACGCGCGCAGACTCTCCTTCTCATCGGCGGGCAGCCAGGAGGCCTCCGCTCCGGTGAGCGCCATCGCGCGCAGCTGCGCGGCGGTCGCGCCGATCGGGCCGGCGGCGAGGCGGTACTCGTCGGCGAGCGTGGTCGGGAACATCCCGGGATCGTCGGAGCACGGCACGACCCGCAGTCCCGCGTCGAGCATCGCCCGGATGGACGCGCGCCGCCAGGGCCGCCAGGAGCGGCGCGAGGTCGTCGAGGCGACGGTGAACACCACGCCCTGCTCGCGGACGCGCTCGACGACGGCGGGGTCCTCGAGGACGAAGTAGCCGTGGTCGATCCGGTCGCAGCCCAGCAGATCGAGGCAGGTCGTCGTGTTGGCCGCGGTCGGGGCGTGCTCGGAGGAGTGGGCGGTCCGGCCCAGGCCGGCCTCCCCGGCGAGGCGGTAGGCGTCGGCGAAGCGCTCGGGCGGACCCGCCGTCTCGAGGTTGTCGAGCCCGATCCCCGCCACGTACTCGTGGGGGTGGCGGACGACCTCGCGGACCAGCTCGAGCGCCTCCTCCCCGCTGCGGCTGCGGTCGATGCCGGCGATCATCCGCCCCGTCATGCCGAAGTCGCGCTCGGCCATCCGGATGCCCTCGGCGTAGGCCTCGACGCTGCCGCGGTAGCCGAGCCCGGCGAGGTGCTCCGGGACGGCGTCGAAGAACAGCTCCAGGTGGCGGGTGCCGCTCGTGCGGTGGGCGTCCTCGAACGCCTCGTGCACGATCCGGGTCAGGTCCTCCGGAGTGCGGAGCAGCTGCACCACCCAGTCCGAGACCTGGAAGAGCGAGTACGACACCGCGGGCTCGTCGGCGGAGCGGCCCTGGGGCACCGGGATCACGGTGTCCCGGTAGAGCGCCGGGTCCGGGGGCAGCGAGTTGATGTCGGCGAAGATCCGCTCCGGCTCGGCCGGCAGGGCGAGGCCCTCGCGGCTGGCGAGCTCGGCGAAGGTCGCGGGCCGCACGGTCCCGATGAGGTGGCAGTGCAGGTCGGCCTTCGGGATCCGGCGGATCCACTCGTCGGGCACGGCGGCGGTGGGGGTGGTGCTCATGGCGGTCTCCGGAGGTGCGGGATCGGACGGTCGGGGCCCCGTGCGCGGGCGTCGCGCACGGGGCGGGCCGCTACTGGGCGGTGACCTCGCGGGCGAAGCGGTCGACCCACTCCGAGCGGGTGGGGACGAGCTCGGCGGGGTCGAGGGTGGAGTAGCCGGCGGCGGTCGGGTCGGCCGCGATGTCGCCGACGACGGCCGTGATGGTGTCGGGCACCTCGGCGGAGAGGTTCACGGGAAGGTCGCCGACGATCGCGGCGGAGGAGGTCTGCGCCTCGACCGAGAGCAGGTAGTCGATGAACTGCTCGGCGGCGTCGACGTTCGCGGCTCCCGTCGGGATCATCGCGCGGTTGGTCGCCATGTAGCGGCCGGTCGCGGGCGGGGTCCACCCGATCGGCTCGCCGGAGGCCACCAGGTCGGTGGCGAAGCCGCTGAGGGCGTCGGCGGCGACGATCTCGCCCTGCGTGAGCAGGTTTGTGACCTCAGTGGAGGAGCTGTAGAACTGGAGCACTCCGGGGGCCCAGTCGGCGAGGGTGCTGAGGGCCGCGTCGATGTCGTACGGGCCGGAGCCCTCGGTCGCGGCGACTCCGCTGACCATCAGCTGGCCCGCGGTGACGGAGATGTCGGGCAGCGCGACTTTCCCGGCGTTCGCGGGGTCGGAGTAGACCGACCACTGAGCCGCCTGGTCGGCGGTGAGGGCGTCGGTCGAGTAGAGCGTGCCGTTGAGCTGGTAGCTGTAGGCGGGGCCGAGGTAGGACTCCTCGGTGGCGAAGGCGGCGACGTCGGCGAGCGCGGGCACCGAGGCCGCGTCGACCTGCTGGAACAGGTCGTCCTTCTGGCCCAGCGCGGCGTAGTAGTCGCTGATGAGCATCACGTCGACGCCGGGGTCGTCCCCGCCGGCCAGCTGGAGCTGCGAGAGGCGGTCGGAGTTGGAGCCGGTCTCGACCTCGACCTCGATGCCGGTGGCCTCGGTGAACGGGTCGATCACGGCCTCCTGGAACTCCTCCACGCCGAAGGGGAAGGTGCTGACCACGAGCGACTGCGCGTCGGACTCGTCGGAGGAGCCGGAGCCGGAGCAGCCGGCCAGGGCGAGGGCGCCGATGACGGCCCCCGCGGTGAGGGCGAGCGTGCGCCGGGCGGTGGTGCGGGACATGGCGGGTCCTTTCGAGGGGCGGTGGAGGAGGAGAGCGCTGCGGGGCGGAGGGAGCGGGCGGTGCGGGGTGGGAGGAGCGAGGGGTGGGAGGACCGCGGATCAGGCCGGGACGTCGGCGGCGAGCGGCACCAGCCGCGCGGCCGGCGCCGAGACCACGACGGCGTCGCCGGGGGAGAGCGCGGCCGATCCGTCGGCCCGGACGTCCGACACCAGGCGCACCGGGGCGCCGGAGGGGTCGGTCGCGGCCACCGTGACCAGCACGTCGACGCCGCGATAGGCGACGTCGACGACCACGCCGTCGAGCGCGAGCCCGGGCGAGGCGGGGGCCGTCGCCGACACCGCGAGGTGCTCGGGCCGGACCGTCGCGAGCGACCCGTCCGCGAGGACGAGGAAGTTCTCGTAGCCGAGGAAGTCGGCGACGAAGCGGTTCGCGGGGGAGCCGAAGACGGCGCTCGGGGCGCCCTGCTGCATGATCCGCCCGGCGCGCATCAGGACCATCTCGTCGCTCATCTCGAGCGCCTCGTCCTGGTCGTGGGTGACGAGCACCACGGTCAGCCCGGTCTCCGCCTGGATGCGGCGGATCTCGGAGCGCATCTGCACGCGCAGCCGGGCGTCGAGGTTCGACAGCGGCTCGTCGAGCAGGAGCAGCCTCGGCCGGATCGCGATGGCCCGGGCGAGCGCGACCCGCTGCTGCTGGCCGCCGGAGAGCTTCCTCGGCCTGCTGGCGGCGAGGTGCGCCAGGCCCACCATCTCGAGGCTCTCCACGACCCGGGCCTGCCGCTCCGCCCGCCCGACTCCGCGCAGCTTCAGCCCGTAGCCGACGTTCTCGGCGACGCTGAGGTGCGGGAAGAGCGCGTACGACTGGAACACCATGCCGAGCCCGCGCTTCTCCGGGGGCAGCTTCGTGCTGTCCAGGCCGTCGATGAGGATGCGGCCGGAGCTGGGGGCCGAGTAGCCCGCGAGCATCCGGAGCGAGGTGGTCTTGCCGCAGCCGCTGGGGCCGAGCAGGGTGGTCAGCCGCCCCGCGGGGATCGCGAGATCGATGCGGTCGACGGCGGTGAAGTCCCCGAAGACCTGGCTGACGTTGACGAATTCCGCTGCGGCGCTCATCGGTTGATGCCTCCGAAGATCTGGGCGAAGCCGACGCTGCGCTCGGCGAGGAACGCGATGACGACGGTCGCCGCGAGGATGAGGGTGGAGGTGGCCGCGACCATCGGGTCGTAGCTCTGCTGCACGTAGTCGAGCATCGTGACGGGCAGGGTCCTGGCGTCGCGGCTCTGCAGCAGGAGCGACAGGGGGACGTTGTTGAAGGACGTCACGAAGCCGAGCAGGGCGGCCGAGAAGACGCCGGGGCGCAGGATCGGCAGCGTGATCGTGAAGAAGGTGCGCAGCGGTCCGGCCCCGAGTCCGCGGGCGGCCTCCTCCAGCGCCGGGTCGCTGGTGGCGAGCGAGGCGCCGGTGACGCGCACCGCGTAGGGGAGCAGGAGCGCGGTGTGGCCGACGAGGAGCACGGCGGCGTTGTCGACCTTGAGCGTCACGACGAGCTGCTGGAAGAGGGCCAGCCCGACGACGAGCTCGGGCACGATCAGCGGCGAGAGGAAGAGCCCCTCGACGATCCCCTTCCCCGGGATGCGCCCGCGGTGGATGGCGAGGGTCGCCGGGATCCCGAGCAGGAGCGCGATCGCCGTCGAGAGGACGGCGAGCTGAGCGCTGGTGGCGAGCGACTCGAGGAACGGGTCGTACGAGAGCGCTTCGCCGAACCAGCGGAACGAGAAGCCCTCCGGCGGGAAGCGCAGAGTGGATCCGGCCGTGAACGCCGTGGCGACGACGAACAGGATCGGCACGATCATGATCACGTAGCCGGCGACGGCCAGGGTCGCGGCGACGGGGCGGCGGGTCCTCACGAGACGGCCCCCCGGCGGGCGACGAGCGAGGAGAGCCCGGAGACGAGGAAGACCAGGATCGTCATCACGATCGCCGTGGCCGACGCTCCCGCCCAGTCGATCGTCACGCTGGAGTACGAGAACAGCTGCGTGCTCAGCATCCGCTGCGAGGACCCGCCGAGCAGGTACGGAGTCGTGTACGCGGTCACGGATCCCGCGAAGACGAGGGTCGCCGCGACGACGACGCCGGGGAGCGAGAGCGGCACCACGACGTCCCAGAAGGTCCGGGTCGGGCTCGCGCCGAGGCCGCGGGCGGCGTCGTCGAGCCCGGCGTCCACCTGCGAGACGGCGGAGTAGCAGGAGATGATCGCGAGCGGGAGGAACAGCTGCGTGAGGCCGAGCACGATCGCCAGCTCGGTGTAGAGCAGCTGGGGCGCCTCGTCGACCAGGCCGGTGGCGACGAGGAGCTGCCCGATCGCGCCGTTCGAGCCGAGGACCACGAGCCAGCCGAAGGTGCGCACCACGTTGCTGAGCAGCAGCGGGAAGATCGCGAGGGCCAGCAGCACGCCCGCCCAGCGCGAGGTGGAGCGGGCCAGCAGGTAGGCGATCGGGAAGCCGAGGACGACGCAGATCAGCGTGACGACGAGGCCGATGCCGACGGTGCGGCCGATGATCCGCAGCTCGTACGGGTCGGTCAGCATCTGGCCGACTCTCGCGATCACGTCGGCGGCGGTGGCGCCGGGCGGCGCGAACAGCATCACGAGCGACGGGACCACGAAGAACAGCAGCAGGAACCCGAGTCCCGGCAGGAGCAGGAGGGGAGCGGATCGTGTCCTCACGGGTTGCTCCTTCCGGGGCGAGCGGTGGCCGGCTGCGGATGTAACCGGTTGCATCGACCCTACGGGTGCGGCGGTACCCGGTCTGCGTCGCCCGTGTAAATTCCGTGTTTCAGAATCCGGGACCGCTTCGCGCCGCCGGTGCGACCGGTTGCAGGCGGGCCCCTATGATCGCGGGAGGACCGCAGGGAGGAGTCGGATGGCCACGCTCGCCGACGTCGCCGCCCTCGCCGGCGTCTCGAAGGCCACCGCCTCGCGCACGCTCTCGCGCCCGGAGGTCGTCTCGCCCGAGACGGCCGCCCGCGTGCTGACCGCGGCGGCCAAGCTCGGCTTCATCCCGAACTCCGCCGCGCGCCAGCTCGCCCGCGGCCGCACCGGCGTCGTGGCCCTGGTCGTCCCCACGCTCGACAACGCCTTCTTCACCCCGATCATCGGAGGGGCGCAGCGCCGCGCCGACGAGGACGGCCTGCAGCTGACCGTCGCCGTGCACCCGCTCGAGGCCGTGCGCGAGCTCGGCGCGTTCGACCGGCTCTCGCGGCAGGTCGACGGCTTCATCGTCGTCGCTCCCCGCGGCGGGGACGAGCTGCTGGTGGCGGCTGGATCGCACAAGCCGACCGTGCTGGTGGACCGCGAGGTCGACGGTCTCGCCTCCGTCGTCGCCGACACGGCCGCCGCGTTCGGGTCGCTGGTGGCGCGCTTCGCCGCCGACGGGCACGAGCGCGTGCTCTACCTCGGCGGGCCGGAGGGCTCGTGGCAGGACAGGCAGCGCACCGCGGCCGTGCACGAGGCTGCGGCGAGCGGAGGAGCGGAGCTCACGGTGCTCGGGTCCTTCCCGGCCACCTTCGCGGCCGGCGTCTCGGCCGCGGCCGCGGTGCGCGAGTCCGGAGCGACGGCGGTCGTGCCCTACGCGACCGCCCTCGGGCTCGGGGTGCAGTACGCGCTGCTCGCCTCCGGCGGCCTCCCGGAGCGGCTCGTGGTGAGCTCGGAGCGGTCGATCGTCGACGCGCTCGGGCTGGTGGGGGTGCCGGCGGTCGACGTGGACGGCGAGCAGCTGGGCCGGGCGGCCGCGGAGCTGCTCATCGAGCGCCTCGCCCGACGCGACGCCCCTCCCGAGCGCCGCCGCCTGCCGGTGCCCGTGCAGTGGCCCGCGGCCTGAGCCGGGACGGTTCCCGACGGGGCCCGCGGGTCCGCGCGGCTCCGGGAGGCCGGACGCGGTCCCGCGGGTCGGACGTCGCTACGCCGTGAGCGCGACCGCCGTCCACGAGACGGGCGGGAGGGTCAGCGTCAGCACGCCGTCCTCGAGCGTCGCCGGGGCCTCGCGCAGGCGCACGCGGTTCTGGTCGTCACGCGTGTTCTTCGCGTAGGGGTCCTCGTCGAACAGGGCCAGCGCCTCCGCGATGCTCGAGACTCCGAGGCCGCTGACGTCGACGGTGACCTCGATCGGCTCCGTCTGCGACCGGTTCACCAGGAAGACGGCCGCGCGGCCCTCGTCGACGGTGGCGACGGAGTCGATGAGCGGAGCGTCGCCGTGGCGGGCGGTCGAGTAAGTCCCCGCGTCGATCCGGGGGCGCAGCACCGAGCCGGAGGCCAGGCGTGCAGTGGTCGAGAACGGGAAGAACGTGGTCTGGCGCCAGGCGGCTCCGCCCGGCTCGGTCATGATCGGCGCGATCACGTTGACGAGCTGCGCGAGGGAGGCGGAGGTGACCCGGTCGGAGTTCTTCAGCAGCGTGATCATCAGGTTGCCGAGGACGACGGCGTCGGCGACGGAGTAGACGTCCTCGAGCAGGCGCGGGGCGTAGGCCCACTCGCGGGTGCTCTGGTCGCCCTCGGCGTCGGCCTTCTCCTTGGCCTGCCACTCCTCGAGGTACCAGACGTTCCACTCGTCGAAGGAGAGCTTGATGTCCTTCGTTTTCTTGAGCTTGAACTTCACGTGGTCCACGGTCGCCGCGACGGTCGCGATGAAGTACTCCATGTCGAGGGAGGAGGCGAGGAAGGAGCCGAGGTCTCCGTCGTACTCCTGGTAGTAGGCGTGGCACGAGACGTACTCGACGTCGTCGTACGCGTGCTCGAGGACCACGCGCTCCCACTCGCCGAAGGTCGGCATCGACGAGCTCGACGAGCCGCAGACGACCAGCTCGAGCGAGGGGTCGGCGATCTTGAGGGCCTTGGCGGTGCGGGAGGCGAGCTTGCCGTAGTCGTCGGCGCTCATGTGGCCGACCTGCCAGGGGCCGTCCATCTCGTTCCCGAGGCACCACATGCGGATGTCGTAGGGCTCGGTCCCGCCGTTGGCGATGCGCTGGTCGGCGAGAGCGGTGCCGGCCGGTCCGTTGGCGTACTCGAGGACGTCGAGCGCCTCGAGGACGCCGCGGGTGCCGAGGTTGACGGCGTACATGATCTCGCTGCCGGTCAGCTCCGCCCACTTCGCGAAGTCGTCCAGCCCGACCTCGTTGGTCTCCAGCGAGTGCCAGGCCAGGTCGCGGCGGCGGGGGCGCTCGGAGCGCGGGCCGACGCCGTCCTCCCAGCGGTAGCCCGAGACGAAGTTGCCGCCGGGGTAGCGGATCGTCGTGGTGCCCAGCTCCTTGACCAGCTCGACCACGTCGAGGCGGAACCCGTCCTCGTTCGAGGCGGGGTGGCCGGGCTCGTAGATGCCGTCGTACACGCAGCGGCCGAGGTGCTCGACGAACGAGCCGAAGAGGCGCGGAGTGACGGGGGCGACGACCGCGGCGGGGTCGAGGCTGATGCGCGCGGTGGCGGCGGGGGCGTCGGTCATGAGGGCCTTTCGGGCTTCGGGCTCCCGCAGCGGCTCGGCGGCGAGCGGTCTTTCTAACGTTGTACACGATGGTCCGCCCCGGCTCGGCCGCTGTCAAGAGCGGCACCGGCCCCCTCCTGCCTCGCTGCTCGCCGCTGCCGACGGCGGCAGACCTCTTCGGGCGTCGCGTCTCCCCGCCGCCGCTCAGCGCACCTGTGCTCGACTGGGCGGGTGCCCTCCTCCGATGCCGTCACCGACGCCTGCTCCGAGCTCGCCGACCGCGCCGACGCCCTCGCGGCGTCGCATCCCCGCCCGCGCGCGTTCCTCGCGGCCGTCGCGAAGGACGTCGCCGGCATCCGCAGCGCCCCGCTCGGCGCTCTCGACCTGGCGCACGGCGGCCGCAACCGGGTCCGGGGGAAGGGCTTCCGCCGCCCCTACGACGACGGCACCCGCGGCCAGGCCCGCCACTTCGCCGGCGTCGCGGGCGCCACGCTGTACCTCGGCGGCCCGCTCGCGCACCTGTTCCTCCGGACCGTCGGCGGCGACGTCCGCGGCTCGGCCGACGACCGGCTGACGACGCGGGCCGTGGAGTGGAGTCGGCTCCTCCGCCGCGGCGAGCTGGCCGTCGCGGACGCGGGAGCGTGGATCCGCCGCGAGATCTGCGGCAGCGGGACCTGCGCCTAGGCCCCGGCCGACGCCCGGCCGACCGGCGGGTCCTCCGCGATCGGCCGGCCCGCGGTCGACTCCCGGGCGACCACGGTGAACGCCGCCTCGTGGAGCGTCCCGGGGCCGGTGCGGGTGCCCTCGATCCGGGCCTGCAGCACCTCGACCGCGGTGCGCGCGATCTCGTCGCGCCCCGAGTCCACGGTGGAGAGGCTGGGGGAGGAGTAGCCCGCCTCGTCGATGTCGTCGAAGCCGATCACCGCCACCTCCTCGGGCACGCGGACCCCCGCCTCCTGGAGCGCGCGGACCGCGCCGAGCGCGAGGGTGTCGTTGAGTGCGAACACGGCGTCGAAGTCGAGCCCGGAGGCGAGCACGCGGCGCATCGCCTCGGCGCCGCCGGAGCGCCGCCACGGGCCAGAGACGCCGATCATCCGCTCGTCGTAGGCGATGCCGGCCTCGGCGAGCGCGGCGCGGTAGCCCTCGAGGCGGAGCGACGCCGAGCTGACCGCGGCGTCGGGGTGCGTCCCGAGCACCACGATCCGGCGCCTTCCGGAGGCGAGCAGGTGCGCGGTGGCCGCGTGCGCCGCCGCGGTGTTCTGCATGGTGACGTGGTCGACCAGCCCGGTGAAGATCCGCTCGCCGAGCAGCACCAGGGGGAAGCCGACCGCGAGTGCGTCCTCGTCGGCGAGGCCCAGCGGGCTGAAGAGCAGGCCGTCGGTGAGCTGCCGGCGCTCGCTCGCCAGGACGCTCCGCTCGCGCTCGGGGTCGCCGCCGGTCTGCTCGATCAGCACCGTCAGGCCGCGCTCGTCGGCGGCGCGCATCACGCTGTCGGCGAGCTCGGCGAAGTAGGGGAGGCTCAGCTCCGGCAGGGCGAGGCCGATCACGCCGGTGCGGCCGCGGCGCAGGCTCCGCGCGGAGAGGTTGGGGCGGTAGCCCAGCTGCGCGATGGCCGCCTGCACCCGGGAGCGGGTGGCCGGGCGCACGTGCGGATAGTCGTTGATCACATTCGAGACGGTCTTGATCGAGACGTCGGCGGCGCGGGCGACGTCGTGCAGCGTGACGGCCACGGTCCTCCCT
The DNA here is from genome assembly GCF_009866585.1 of Rathayibacter sp. VKM Ac-2762. NCBI lineage: Bacteria > Bacillati > Actinomycetota > Actinomycetes > Micrococcales > Microbacteriaceae > Rathayibacter > Rathayibacter sp. VKM Ac-2762. Next base: position 3,177,391 of record NZ_CP047419.1, read on the forward strand.
CCGCTCGGCCCTCACGCTACCCCGGGGCTCCGCTCCGGCCTGTCGCGGATCGACGCCGGGGCGGCGTGCGGGCGGGGCGCGCCGCCGGAGCAGGACGCGCCCCGCGGCCGATCAGGTGTACCAGCTGGGCTCGGGGACGGTGTCGAGCAGGGCGAAGACGCCGACCTCGCGGCGCTTGTAGGGCAGCGGATCGTGCAGGGAGTGGGTGCGGAGGTTCCGCCAGTAGAGGTCGAGTCCGACCGAGCTCGCGGAGGCGCGGGCGCCGGTCAGCTCGAAGACGCGGGTCGCCGTCGCGAGGCCGTCCTCCACGATCCGCGCCTTGGCCGCGGCGATCCGCACGGCGATCTCGCCGCGGCGCCGAGGCGTCAGCTCCTCGCGCGGAGCGTGCAGCGCGGCCGAGAGCGCGGCCCCCGTCGCGTCGATCAGCGCCTCGTCGGCCCAGAGCCGGGACTGCAGGTCGCCGTATCCCTCGAGCACGTACCACTCGTCGCCGGCGCGCTCCTTGTCGTCGCCGCCGTACGGCCAGGCCCGGGTGCGCTCGCGGGTGTACTGCGCCGCGCGCTCGAGAGCTCCCTGCGCGATGCCGAGGTAGAACTCGGCGAAGACCTGCTGGATGACGGGCACGTTGAGGGTGTTGTAGACGAGCGGACGGTAGACCCTGTCGACGAAGCCGGCCGCGGCCGCCCACGGCACGCGGACGCCGCGGATCTCGACGGAGCCGGACTCGGTGAGCCGCTGGCCGAGGCTGTCCCAGTCGCGGCCGAAGACGATCCCCTCCTGAGCGGTGGGGACGATCGCGAAGAGGTGGGTGTCCGTCCCCTCGAGCACCCCCTCGAGCACGGTCAGGTCGCTGACCACGCCGCCGGTCGAGAACGACTTGCGGCCGGTGAAGACCAGCTCGTCGCCCTCCTCCCGCACGGTGAGGTCGGAGTCGCGCGGGTTCACCGCGCCTCCGTAGAGGAGGTCCCCCTCGGTCGCGAGCTGCTCGACCGCGATGATCTGCTCAGGGGTCCCCACGAGGCGGGCCGCCCAGGCCCAGAGGTAGTGGTAGCCGAGCAGCTGGCCGATCGAGCCGTCGCCGCGCGCGACGGTGCGGACGACGCGGAGGGCGGTGGTCCACTCCTGGGCACCGCCGCCGTGCTCGGCGGGCCCGAGCAGCGTGACGAGGCCGGCCGCCTTGAACAGGGCGACCTCGGCGAAGGGGGCGGCGCCGGCGCGGTCGCGCTCGAGGGCGTCGGTCGCGAGCACGGCGGCGACCTCCTCGGCGCGGACGAGCCAGGCGTCAGGGGAGTCGGGCCGGGGTGCGGCCGACCAGTGCTCGGCGGCGGCGCCGATCGTCGTCGCGGCGTCGGCGCCGGCGGTCGTGGGTGCGGTGGTGGTCACGGTGTCCTCGTCTCGTCGGGGGCGGTGTGCAGCGACTGTGCCAGGGGCGAGGTGTCCGGAGCGAGGCGCGTGTCGCCCCGTGTCCGCGTGTGTCCGCGGATGACCGGCGGGCGCCTCTGCACGATTTTGACAATCGTTATCAATAGCCGTTAGCGTGGGGGCACCCGCCCGGCCCCTGACCCAGATCGGCTCACCGTGAAGACCCGCCTCCTCGCCCTCACCGCCCTCCTCGGCGGCACCGCGCTCGCCCTGAGCGGCTGCTCCGGAGCGGGCAGCGCCTCCGACAGCTCCTCCGCCGCCGCCGCGGGCGGACCCGTGAAGGTCGTCGCGTCGACGAACGTCTACGGCGACCTCGTCTCGAGCATCGGCGGCGACCTGGTCGAGGTGACCAGCATCATCGACAGCCCGGACAAGGACCCGCACGAGTACGAGGCCACCGCCCGCGATCAGCTCGCGGTGTCCGGCGCGACCCTCGTGATCGAGAACGGCGGCGGCTACGACCACTTCCTCGACACCATGATCAGCGCGGCCGGCACCGAGGCCCCCGTCATCACGGCCACCGTGATCGCCGGCCTGGAGGACGTCCACGACCACGCGGAGGAGGAGGAGTCGGAGGGCGGGCACGAGCACGCGGAGTTCAACGAGCACGTCTGGTACGACCTCTCGGTGATGAAGGAGGTCGCGGGGCGGATCGGCGACGAGCTCGCCGCGCTCGACCCCGACAACGCCTCCGCCTACTCCGCCAATCTCGCCACCCTCGACGAGGGGCTCGACGCTCTGATCGCCCGCGAGGGCGAGCTGAAGGGCGCGCTCTCCGGCCGCTCCATCGCGATCACCGAGCCCGTCCCGCTGTACATGACCGATGCGCTCGGCCTGACCGACGCGACTCCCGAGGCCTTCAGCGAGGCGGTCGAGGAGGGCACCGACGTCCCCGCGACCACGCTCCAGGAGACGCTGGCGCTGTTCTCCGGCGAGGCCGTCGACGCGCTGATCTACAACGAGCAGACCGAGGGCGCGCAGACGGACGCGGTGCTCGACGCCGCGAAGGCCGCCGGAATCCCGGCCGTCCCCGTCACCGAGACGCTGCCCGAGGGCGACGACTACACCGGCTGGATGACCGCCAACCTCGACGCGATCGAGGGAGCCCTCTCCCAGTGAGCCACGACTCCCCGACCAGGCCCGTCTCCCCGGAGGCGGGCCCTTCGGCGTCCGTGCTGCGGCTGCGCGGCGCCGGCCTTCGCTTCGGCGACCGCGAGCTGTGGAGCGGCGTCGACCTCGACGTGCGCGCCGGCGAGTTCGTCGCGGTGCTCGGCGCGAACGGCTCCGGCAAGACGAGCCTCCTGCGCGCGGTGCTCGGCCAGCAGCAGCTGAGCGCGGGGGAGCTGCAGGTGCTCGGCGAGCCCGTGCACCGCGGCAACCGGCGCATCGGCTACATCCCGCAGCAGAAGCTCGCCGACGAGGGCACTCCGCTGCGCGCCCGCGATCTGCTCGGGCTCGGGATCGACGGCCACCGGTTCGGCCTGCCCCTGCCCTCCCGCTCCCGGCGCGCGGCCGTCGACGCGCTGCTCGAGGCCGTCGGCGCCACCGCCTTCGCCGACGCCCCCATCGGCAGCCTGTCCGGCGGCGAGCAGCAGCGCGTCCGCGTCGGCCAGGCGCTCGCGGGCGACCCGGCGCTGCTGCTCTGCGACGAGCCGCTGATCGCGCTCGACCTCGCCCACCAGCGGGCGGTCAGCGAGCTGATCGACCGGCACCGCCGCGAGCGGAACCTCGGCGTCCTCTTCGTCACGCACGACGTGAATCCGGTGCTCGGCATGGTGGACCGCGTGCTCTACCTCGCCGGCGGCCGGTTCCGGATCGGCACCCCCGACGAGGTCCTGCGCTCGGAGGTGCTCAGCGAGCTCTACGACGCACCCGTCGACGTGATCCGCGCCCGGGGCCGGGTCATCGTGGTCGGCGCCCCCGACCACTCGCACGTGCACGAGCACGAGGAGGGGCAGTCGTGACGGACGTCTGGTCGCAGATCTTCGACTTCTCGGACTACGGAGCGCTGCTGTCGCTCCTGATGAACTCTGTGATCGCCGGCGCGGTCCTCGGAGTGGTCGGCGGGCTCATCGGCGTCTTCGTGATGTCGCGCGACATGGCGTTCGCGGTCCACGGCATCAGCGAGCTCTCGTTCGCGGGGGCCTCCGCGGGGCTGCTGCTGGGCGTCGGCGTCGTCGAGGGATCGATCGTCGGATCGCTGATCGCGGCGGTCCTGATCGGCGTGCTCGGCTCGCGCGCCCGCGACCGCAACTCGATCATCGCGGTGCTGATGCCCTTCGGACTCGGCATCGGCATCCTCTGCCTGGCCCTCTACCCGGGCCGCAGCGCGAACAAGTTCGGCCTGCTCACCGGGCAGATCGTCGCGGTCGACGACCCGCAGCTCGGGTGGCTGATCGGCATCTCGGTGGTCGTCCTCGTCGGTCTCGCGCTGATCTGGCGCCCCCTCACCTTCGCGAGCGTCGACGCCGACGTGGCGGCCGCGCGCGGCATCCCCACCCGGGCGCTCTCGATCGCGTTCATGCTCCTGCTCGGCCTCGCGGTCGCCGTCTCGGTGCAGATCGTCGGCTCGCTGCTCGTGCTCGCGATCCTGGTGACGCCGGCGGCCGCGGCACTGCGCCTCTCCGCCTCGCCGGTGGTCGTGCCGCTGCTGAGCGTGCTCTTCGCCGTCGGCGCGCTGGTGGGCGGCATCCTGCTCGCGCTGGGCGGATCGATCCCGATCAGCCCCTACGTGACGACGATCTCGTTCGCGATCTACGCGGTCTGCCGGATCATCGGCCGCAAGGGCGTCCGGCGCTCCCGGCTCGCCGTCGGCGGGGGGCGGTAGCGTGGCCCGGGTCGTGCGGAGTGGAGGTGGTCCAGTGGTCAAGCGCAACACGTGGCAGCGCGAGGCGGTGCGCGAGGCTCTCGGGCGTCGCGAGGACTTCGTCAGCGCCCAGGGCCTGCACAGTGCGCTGCACGCCTCCGGCTCGCCGATCGGGCTCGCGACGGTCTACCGCGCGCTCTCGGACCTGGCCGTGGAGGGCGAGGCCGACTCGCTGCAGTCGCCCGAGGGCGAGAGTCTCTACCGCGCCTGCACGCCGGGCACGCACCACCACCACCTGATCTGCCGCCGCTGCGGGCTGACGGTCGAGATCGCGGCCGACGAGGTCGAGGAGTGGGCGCGCTCGGTCGCGTCGCAGAACGGCTTCACGGACGCGCACCACGTCGTGGACGTCTTCGGGCTCTGCGCGGCCTGCACCGCGGAGCTCGCCGAGGCCTGACGCCGGTCCGGCCGGGAGCCCGTCCGCGGGCGCCCCTCGATCCTGGTCCGGCTCAGGCCGGGAGGAACACCCCGATCGACCGGTCCTTCACCACGGAGCCGGCGGGCAGCACCCGCCCGCTCATCGCGAGGTAGACGCCCGGCGGCAGCAGCTGCACGGCGGCCACCGCGGTGCCGAGGTTGAACGCGGCATCGCTGTCGAGCATCCGTGCGGGCTGCATCGCGCCGGTGAGGACGACCACCCGATCGCGGACGACGCCGAGGGCCTCGGCCGTCGCGGTCATCGTGTCGGTGCCGTGGGTGAGGACGATCCGATCCTCCTCGGCGGCGAGCACCCGCTCGCGGATGAGGGCCCGATCGGCGTCGTCGAGCTCGAGGCTGTCCTTGGCGAGGACCTCCTCGACGCGGAACTCGAGCGTGGTGAGCACCGGGGCGAGCAGGCGCGGCACCATCGGGGCGCCGATCTCGAGCTCGCCCGCGAGCGAGTACTCCTTGTCGACGGTGCCACCGGTGGTGAGGACGAGGATGCGGTCAGTCACGCGATCAGACTAGGCGCCGCCTCCGACACCGGCACGTTCGTGCGCAGTGGCCGCGCCACGGCGGCGGCGGCGGCCCGCATCGGGAACGATGGAGGGCATGTCATCCTCCTCCCCGTCCCTCCTCCGCACCGGCGCCAAGGTGCTCCTCGGCTCCGCCCTCCTCTTCGCGGGGGTGAGCCACCTCACCCGCAAGCGGGAGGAGTTCCAGGCGCAGGTGCCCGAGTGGGTGCCGCTGGACAAGGACGCGGTCGTGCTCGCCTCGGGCGTGGTGGAGATCGGCCTGGGCGCCTCCCTGGTGCTCGCGCGCCGCCGGGCGCCGCTGGTCGGAGCCGCGGCCGCCGCCTTCTTCACCGCGATCTTCCCGGGCAACGTCTCGCAGTGGGTGACGCGGACGAGCGCCTTCGGCCTCGACACCGACCGCAAGCGCGCCGTGCGCCTCGCGTTCCAGCCGCTGCTGGTGGCGTGGGCGCTCTGGTCGACCCGTCGTCCGAGGGGCTGATCCCACTCGGCGGGCGGCACGGAACCGGCCGCGAGCGCGTGCCGTCCGCCGCCGGCCGCGGAGGATTCCCCTCAGACGTCGTGCTGCGCCTCGGCCAGCAGCGGCGCGAGCAGCTCCTCGATCCGGCGCCGCGCCCCCTCGGCGTCGCCCGCGGCGATCGCCTCGACCAGCTCGGCGTGCTGCCGGGCGTGCACGTCCTCCTCGCCGACGACGTCCTCCTCCAGCACCGACTCGAACATGCCGGTGAGGCCGTCGTAGAGCTCGACGAACAGGTCGTTGTGGGTCGCGACGACGACGGCCCGGTGCAGCGCGGTGTCCGCGGCGATCCGCTCGGCGAGCTCCGGCGCCTCCCACGAGCGGGCCCGGCGGGCCAGCAGGGCGCGGAGGGAGGCGACGTCCTCCCCGGTGCGGCGCTCGGCCGCCAGCGCGGCCGTCGCCCCGTCGATCGCGAACCGCAGCTCGAGGCCCTCCCGGCGGGCGGCGCTCGGGATGCGGCGGCGCAGCGATTCGGCGAGCTGCGAGCGCGCGGTGACGAACGTGCCGCGCCCCTGCTCCCGCCGCACGAGGCCCGCCTGCACGAGGGCCTGGACGGCCTCGCGGACGGAGTTGCGGCCGGCGCCGGTCCAGCGGGCGAGCTCGGCCTCCACCGGGATCCGCTCGCCGACGGCCCAGCGCTCGGAGCGGATCTCCTCGTGGAACAGCGCCGTGACGTGGTCGATCACGCTCTCGCGCTGGAACGGCGCCGCGGGGCTAGACTCGCCAGGATTCATCCCATCATCCTATCTATCGGGGACTCCATGACCGCAGCACCGACGCTCCGCGCCACCGCCCTCCTGGCCCTCGCCGCCATCGCGATCACCGCGCTGAACCTCCGCACCGCCGTCACCGGCTTCAGCCCGCTGCTCGACACGATCGGCGCCGATCTCGGCTTCGGGCCCTCGCTCTACGGGGCGCTGGGGACGATCGTCACCGCCTCCTTCGCCGTCTTCGGCTTCGTCGCCGCGGCCGTCTCGCGCCGGATCGGCCTGGAGCGCACGCTCGCGATCGCGACGCTGGTGACCACACTGGGCATCGCCCTCCGCGCGCTCAGCCCGAGCCCGGTCGCTCTGGTGCTCTCGACCGTCGTCGCCTTCGCGGGCGTGGGCACCACGAACGTGCTCATCGTGCCGATCGTGAAGCGGTACTTCGCCGAGCGGATCAAGACGGTCAGCTCGCTCTACCTGGCGCTGCTGCAGGTGGGCCAGTTCGTCGCTCCGCTGGTCGCGGTGCCGCTGGCCTCGACGGCGGGGTGGCGCTGGGCGATCGGGATCTGGGCCGTGATGACGGCCGCGGCGTGCCTGCTCTGGGCGGCGCTCGCGGCCCGCGGAGGAGGCGGGGCGGCTCCGGCCGCCGCCGGCGGCCGCGTGGACGGGGCCTGGCGCACGCCGCTGCTCTGGGCGATGGTGCTGATGCTCGGGATGACCGGTCTGCACACCTACGGGATCATCACCTGGCTGCCGACGATCCTCGTCGACGCGGGCGCGGATCCGGCGCAGGGCGGGGCGCTGCTGGCGCTGTTCTCGGTGTTCGGCCTCGCCGCCGCGTTCGTGGTGCCGCCGCTGACGCTGGGCATGCGCAACCCGGTCGTGGTTGTGGTGGTGTGCTGCGCGCTGCTCGCGGTCGGCTACGCCGGCCTCGTCGTCGCTCCGCTGGAGGGAGCCGTGGCGTGGGTGGTCTGCCTCGGGCTCGGCGTCAGCACGTTCCCGATGACGCTGACGCTCGTGAACGCGCGGACGCGGACGACCACCGGCTCCTCGACCCTCTCCGGCGCCACGCAGGGGCTCGGCTACGGGCTCGCCTGCCTCGGTCCGCTGCTGATCGGCGTGCTCTACGAGGCGCAGGGGGACTGGAGCGGCGCGTACGCGCTGCTGTTCGCCGGAGTGGCGGTGCTGCTGGTCAGCGGGATCGTCGCGTGCCGTCCGCGGTTCCTCGAGGACGAGGCGGCGCTCCGCCGGGCCTGAGCGGTGGCGCTCAGCGCGACGCGGCCGGAGCGAGCGCGGAGACGATCCGCCCCAGCCCGAAGCGCCAGGCGCTCTCCACGTCGCCGCCGAGGGTGAAGGCGCCGGTGATCTCCATGCCGATGAACCCCGTCGCCCAGGCGGTCAGCGTGCGCGCCGCCTCGAGGGCGTCCTCCTCGCCCGCCAGCTGCGCGGTGAGGTCCAGCAGGCGGGCGCTCGCCGCGTCGCGGTACTCCTGGGCGGCGACGGGCGTGCCGGGAGCGGGAGCCATCACGAGGAGGAACGCGGCCGGCCGCTCGTGGCCGAAGGCGCGGAGGCGGTCGGCGAGCGCGGCGGCGTCCGGGGCGTCGGCGAGGCGGTCGGCGAGCACGGTCAGGGCGTCCGCGGCGACGAGGCGGATCAGCGTCTCGCGCCCCTCGACGCGCTTGTAGAGGGAGGGGGCGCGGACTCCGACGCTCTGCGCGACGGCCTGCATCGTGACTCCGGCGAGCCCGTCGCGCTCGAGGAGCTCGCCGGCGGCGCGCACGATCGCCTCGAGAGAGGTGCGGTCGGGAGTGGGCATGGACCGAGTATAGCTATTGACAGTAGCCATGATGGCTAACTAGCGTAGCCATCATGGAACTCGGACCCCACCTGCGCCGCATCGGCACCGACATCGTCGCCGTCCACCTCGTCCACACCGACGAGGGCGTCACGCTCATCGACGCCGGCCTGCCCGGTCTCTGGCCGGAGCTCCTGGCCGAGCTGCGCGCGATGGGCCGCACCCTCGACGACGTGCGCGGCGTCGTGCTGACCCACGGCGACTCCGACCACGTGGGCTTCGCCGAGCGCCTGCGCCGCGACCACGGCGTGCCGGTCCACGTGCACGCCGCCGACGCCGAGCGGGCGAAGGGCGGGGCGAAGCCGAGGACCGCGACACCGCGGCTGCGCGTCCTGCCGCTCCTCGGCTTCGCGGCCTACGCGCTGCGGAAGGGCATCGCGAAGGTCCCGCCGCTCACCGAGGTCGTCGAAGTGCACGACGGGCAGACGCTCGACCTGCCGGGCGCTCCCCGCGTGATCGCGCTCCCGGGTCACTCCCCGGGGAGCATCGCCGTGCACGTGCCGCTGGCCGACGCGGTCTTCGTCGGCGACGGGCTGACCACCCGCCACGTGCTCACCGGCCGCACGGGTCCGCAGCCCGCGCCCTTCACCGACGAGCCGGAGCAGGCGCTCGCGTCGCTCCGGGCGCTCCTGCCCACCGGGGCGCGCTGGGTGGTGCCGGGCCACGGAGCGCCGTGGAGCGGCGGGATCGAGGCGGCGGTCCGGCTGGTCGAGAGCGCCTGAGGCCCGGAGCCGCTCAGGAGGCGGGGACGAGCTTCCAGCGGTCGGCGAGGATCTCGAGGCCCTTGTCGAAGGTCGCCGACCACGCCGTGACGTCGTGGGCGCTGTCCGGCACCTCGAGGTAGGTGGCGCTCATGCCGGCGGCGACGGCCGCGGCGTAGACGGTCTTCGCCCCGGGGAGGAACGAGGTGTCCTCGGCGCCGACGCCGAAGATCGCGACGGTGCCGGTGTAGGGGGCGTTCTCCGCGAGGACGTTCACCGGCTTCGCGGCCTCGTAGGCGGCCTGGTCTCCGCCGAACCCCTGCGCGACCGTCGCCGCCTCGCTGCCGAGGGTCGGCGCGAGCTCGCCCGAGGCGTCGACGATGTTGCCGAAGAGCGACGGGTGGCCGGCGCCGAGCTGGATCGAGCAGGTCCCGCCCTGCGAGAGGCCGCCGATCGCCCAGTGCTGCGCGTCGCCGAGCACCGGCAGGTTGGCGCGGATCCAGTTCGGGACGTCGACGGTGAGGTAGGTGGCCGACTTCCCGAGCGGCGAGTCGACGCACATCGGGTTCCTGTCGGGATCGCCCAGCTGGTCGGGCGACACGACGATCGGCGCGAGGCCGGCGTGCGCGGCGGCGTAGGCGTCGAGGGTCTGCTGGAACTTCTCGGTCGAGAGGGGATCGGAGGGCGACCCCGGCTGCCCCGAGAGCATGATCATCACCGGCAGCAGCGGCGGGGTCGCGGTGAGGGCCGCGGGCGGGAGGTAGACGACGGCGTCGCGGGCCGGGAAGCCCGACGCGGTGGCGGGGATGGCGACCGTCGAGACCGAGCCGACGGCGGGCATCCCGGCCGGGGCGGTCCAGGTCGCGAGGTCCGAGTGCGGTCCGTCCGCGGCGGCGACCGGCACGGAGGAGTCGGAGTACGCGCTGATCCCGAGCGCGCTGCGCACCGTGGGGTACTGGCCGAAGTCGATGTTGACGGTCATCGCGGCCGCCGCGACGACGAGCACTCCGGCGGCGAGCGACGCGAGCACCCCCCGCACGCGCCGGCGGGCGATCGCATGGCCGAGGACGACCAGCGCGACGCCCAGCCCGCCGATCCCCAGGCCGATCGCGACCCGGGTGACCGGCGTGAAGTCGACGCCGAACGGGCCGTCGGGCCCGTCGACGAGGGCGGCCAGGGCGGCGCCGCCGATCAGGCCCAGGAGGAGGACCGCGACGGCGATCCCGCCGCGCCGGGAGCGCCCGCGGCGGGGAGCGCGGACGTGGGCGGCGAGCAGGAGGAGGAGCGCTCCGATCGCGAGCACGTAGACGGCGACGACGAGGGGGCCGGAGACGAGGCTCAGGTCGAGGAGAGAGGTCATGCGTCGATCCGGTCGGAGGGTGCTCGGGCGGGCGTCAGTCTGGCGGCGGTCTCTGGAGGAGAGCCGGGAGCTGTCGGGAGCGATTCTCCTCCCCGGGCGCGGATCCACCGAGCTCTCCACCGATCGGGCGCAACCCCGCGCGCCGCGCCGCCGCTCCCGCCTAGCGTGGGACTCCCGACGCACACCGCGCCCTCACGAAGGAGCCCGCACCATGACGCAGCACCCCCGCCTCGAGACCTCCTCCCGCGAGGCCCGCGCATGAGCCGCGGAGTCGCCGTCGTCACGGGCGGCACGGCCGGGCTCGGACGCGCCACGGTCCGCGAGCTCGCCTCCCGCGGCTGGGACGTCGCCGTGCTGGCGCGCGGCGAGGACGGACTGGCGGCCACGGTCGCCGAGATCGAGCAGAAGGGCCGGCGCGGGCTGGGCATCCCGACCGACGTGGCCGACCGCGAGGCCGTCGAGTCGGCGGCCGACCGGGTCGAGGCCGAGCTCGGCCCGATCGAGCTGTGGGTCAACGACGCGATGGTCGGCGTCTTCGGCGAGTTCCTCTCGACCGAGCCCGCCGACTTCGAGCGCGCCGTGGGCGTCAACTTCTTCGGCTTCGTCAACGGCACCCGCGCAGCCCTCTCCCGGATGACCCCGCGCGACCGCGGGCACGTCATCCAGGTCGGCTCCGCCCTCGCGCACCGGGGCATCCCGCTGCAGGCCGCGTACTGCGCCTCCAAGTTCGGCGCCCGAGGCTTCACCGAGGCCGTCACCGCGGAGCTGCTGCACGCGAAGAGCCGCGTGCGCCTGTCCGAGGTCGACATGCCGGCGCTCAACACCATCCAGTTCAACTGGGTGAAGTCGCAGCTGCCGCACCACCCGCAGCCCGTGCCGCCGATCTACGAGCCCGAGGTGGGCGCGATCGCGATCGCCGACGTGGCCGACAAGCCGCGCCGCCGCACCTGGGTCGGCGAGCCGACCGCGGGCACCATCCTCGGCGACCGCTTCGCCGGGCGCTTCATGGACTGGTACCTCGCCCGCAGCGCCTTCGACGGTCAGCAGGCCCCCGACAAGACGGAGCCGATGCTGCCGAACAACGTTTACGAGCCGGTCCCCGGCGATCACGGCGCCCGCGGCCTCTTCAGCGACCGCGCGCACACCATGACGCCCCAGATCTGGATGATCCGCCACCGCGCCCTGAGCTACGCGGGGGCCGCCGCGGCCCTCGCCGCCGGCGCCGCGGGCGTCGTCTCGGCCCTGCGGAGGAAGTGACCGTGGTCGACGCCGTCGTCATCGGGGCGGGGCCCAACGGCCTCGCCGCCGCGGTCACGTTCGCGCGGGCCGGGCTCTCGGTCACCGTGCTCGAGCGCAACGAGACGATCGGCGGCGGCGCGCGCACGGCGGAGCTGACGCTGCCCGGCTTCCACCACGACGTCTGCTCGGCGGTGCACCCGATGGCGCTCGCGTCCGGCTTCTTCCGCGCCTTCGGGCTCGACCGGCGCATCGAGCTGGTCGTCCCCGAGATCTCGTACGCGCATCCGCTCGACGGCGGCCGCGCGGGCATCGCCTACCGCGACCTCGACCGCACGGTTGAGGCGCTGGGGCGCGACGGAGCGGCGTGGCGCGCCCTGATGGGACCTCTCTCCGAGCGGGCCGACCGCGTCGCGGGCTTCACCAACGACGCGCTTCTGCGGATCCCGACGGACCCGAGCGTGCTGATCCGCTTCGGGCTGCGGGTGCTCGAGCAGGGCACCCCGGTGTGGAACCTGCGCTTCCGCGAGGACGTCGCCCCGGCGATGTTCTCCGGGGTCGCCGCGCACTCGATCCGCCCGATGCCGAGCCCGTCGACGGCCGCGGCCGCCCTGGCGCTCGGCGCCTACGCCCACGCGCGCGGCTGGCCGGTGCCGATCGGAGGCAGCCAGTCGATCGTCGACGCGCTCGCCGACGACCTCCGGGCGCACGGCGGCACCATCGAGACCGGCGTCGAGGTGACCTCCCTCTCCGAGCTGCCCCCGGCCCGCGCCGTGCTCGTCGACGGCACGCCGACGGCGCTGCTCGCGATGGCGGGGGACCGGCTGCCCCCGGCGTACGCGGCGGCCCTCCAGCGCTTCCGCTACGGCAACGGCGTGGCCAAGGTCGACTTCGCCCTCGACGGGCCGGTGCCGTGGACGAACCCCGAGCTCGCCGGCGCGGGCACGCTGCACGTGGGCGGCAGCCGCGCCGAGATCGCGGCCGCCGAGCGCGACGTGAAGCGCGGCCGGCACAGCCGCAGCCCCTACGTGCTGGTGGCGCAGCCCTCGATCGTCGATCCGACCCGGGCGCCCGAGGGCAAGCACGTCCTCTGGGCGTACACGCACGTCCCCCGGTACTCGCCCGCCGACCAGCAGGAGGCGATCACCGACCAGATCGAGCGCTTCGCCCCCGGGTTCCGCGACCGCGTGATCGGCGCCTCCTCGATGACCGCCCGCGACATGCAGGCCTACAACCCGAACTATCTGGGCGGCGACATCGCCGCCGGCGCCGCGAGCGTCGCGCAGCTGCTCTCGCGCCCGGTCCCCACGACCGACCCGTGGCGGACGCCCGCGAAGGGGCTCTACCTCTGCTCCTCATCCACCCCGCCCGGCCCGGGAGTGCACGGCATGGCCGGCTGGCACGCCGCCCGCAGCGCGCTGCGGCACGAGTTCGGGGTGCGCGAGTCGCCCGACCTGTCGCCGGAGGCGCGCCCGGCCTGAGCCGCCGCCGTTGCGCTGCGCCCGTCGCCGCCCCCGGCCTGCCAGGCTGAGGGACGGCGCCGCCACGCGCCCCACCACCACTCGAAGGAGTCCGCGATGTCCCGCACCACCCGCGTCGTCCACTGCCCGCCCGAGTCCGTCTTCGCGGTGCTCGCCTCCGGCTGGCTGTTCCCGAGCTGGGTCGTCGGCGCGTCGCGGATGCGGAAGGTCGACGCCGACTTCCCGCACGTGGGCTCGCAGCTGCACCACTCCTTCGGCCTGTGGCCGCTCGTGATCGACGACCGCACCACGGTCCTCGAGTGGGACCCGCCGCACCGGATGGTCATCCAGGCCGCCGGCTGGCCGCTCGGCGAGGCCCGGGTGCGCGTCGAGGTCGAGCCGCACGCGCGCGGCGCGAAGGTGCGGATGCACGAGGCGCCCGTGAAGGGCCCGGGCACGCTCGTCCCGAAGCCGCTGATGCACTCGTTCCTCTGGATCCGCAACCGCGAGGCCGTGCGCCGGCTCGCCCACATGGCCGAGGCGGGAGCCGCTGGCCGCACGCTCGCGCCCGCCTCGCTCCCCTCGCCCGCCGACCGCGCCGGGATCGACCGGCCGAAGCACGTCTGGGCACGCCTGACCGGAGCGATCGGGTCGATCGCGGTCGGGACGCTCGTGGTCCGCGGCGTCCTCGCGGCCGTGCGGCGCGCCCGGAGCTGACGGGCCCGGACCCGACGGCGCCCGGAGCCGTCGGCGCCCCGGTCGGACGCCGCCCGAGTCAGACGATCCGCTCGACCAGCCGCACGTGCTGCACCGCGACGCGCTTCGGCTCGCCCGCGAAGGCGGCGTCCCGCTCGGGCGAGGCCAGGTACGCCCGCTCGACCTCGGCGAACGCGTCGGCGTCGCCGGCCGTGCTGACCGCCCAGACGAACTCGTTCACCTCGCGGTCGGCGTAGGCGAACTCGATCCGGAAGCCGTGGGCCTCGCGCGCCGGCACGATCCGCTCGGGGAACCAGGCGAGGAAGTCGTCCATCACCCCGTCCATCAGCTCGTAGCGTCGGAGTTGGATCGTCCTGGTCTCGGCTGCAGCGCTCATGCTGCGACGGTACCCGCCCGGCGGCCGCGCCGTCGCCGCGCTACGCTCGCCGCCGACAGCCCCATGCCGAGGAGGACAGCACGGACCCCCGCCACCGCTCCCTCGCGCTGCTCGTCGCCGGCTGCTTCTTCATGGAGAACCTCGACGCCACGATCGTGACGACCGCCGCGCCCGCGATCGCCGCCGACCTGGGCGTCGACTCCGCCGCGGTCTCGATCACCGTCACCGCGTTCCTCCTCACCGTCGCCGTCCTCATCCCGGCCTCGGGCTGGCTCAGCGAGCGCTTCGGCGTGCGCCGCGTCTTCACCAGCGCGATCGCCGTCTTCACCCTCGCCTCCCTGCTCTGCGCGCTCAGCCCCACGCTGCCGCTTCTGGTCGGCGCCCGGGTCCTGCAGGGCGTCGGCGGCGCGCTGATGGTGCCGGTCGGCCGGCTCGCGGTGCTGCGGGCGACCCCGCGGGAGGGGATCATCCACGCCATCGCGATCCTGGTCTGGCCGGGACTGGTCGCCCCCGTGATCGCGCCGTTCCTCGGCGGGCTGCTCACCACCGTCGCCTCCTGGCACTGGATCTTCCTGATCAACCTGCCCCTCGGGGTCGTCGCGTTCGCGATCGCGCGCCGGATCGTCCCCGCCACCGCCGAGAGCGCGCCGCCCCCGCTCGACGTCACGGGGCTGGTGCTCGTCGCGGTCGGGCTCGGCGCGCTGGTCGGAGCGGCGGGGCTCCTCACCGACTCCGAGCTCGACGGGCGGGCGGTGGCGCCGATGCTCGTCGGCGCGGCCGTGACGGCGCTCGCCGTGCGGCACCTGCGCCGCGCCGAGAATCCGCTCGTGCGGCTCGACGCCTTCCGCTTCCGCACCTTCCGGGTCGCCAACGCGAGCGGATCGCTCTACCGGGCGACCGTGAACGCGGTGCCGTTCCTGCTCCCGCTGCTGTTCCAGGACGCGTTCGGCTGGAGCCCGGTGCAGGCCGGCTCCGTGGTGCTGGCGCTCTTCGCCGGCAACCTGGCGATCAAGCCGGCCACGACTCCGCTGCTGCGGCGCCTCGGCTTCCGCGGGGTGCTGGTCGCGGCGAGCGCGGTCGGGGCGGCGTGCATGGCGGCGATGGCGTTCCTCGATCCGGCGACTCCGGTGGCGCTCGTGGTGGCGCTGCTGGTGCTGAGCGGAGTGGCCCGCTCGGCGGGCTTCACGGCCTACAACACCGTCACGTTCGCCGAGGTCCCGCAGGAGGGGATGTCGGGCGCGAACACCCTCAACGCCACCACGCAGCAGATCGCGGCCGGCCTCGGAGTCGCGGTGGGCGCGGTGGCGCTCGCCGTCGGCACCGCGATCGGGCCCGGCCTCGTCCCGTACCGCGTCGCCTTCCTCGCCCTCGCGGTGCTGACCCTCGTGCCGCTCGCCGCCGCCGCCCGGCTCCCGCGCGACTCCGGGAGCGCCCTCACCGCCTGACCCGCGCGGGCGTCAGGCGAGGCCGAGCGCGATGCCGTCGAGGATGTCGTGCGCGGTCGAGTGGACCCGGTCGACGGCCGGCGACGCCTCGTGGACCGCGCGGAGGACCTCGCCCCAGACCAGCGTGCCGGCCGCCAGCACGTCCTCGCGCCCCGGGCGGACCCAGGGGAGGGCCGCCGTCCCCTCCGGAGACAGCGCGGCGAGCTCGTCGCAGGCGGCGAGGACGTCGGAGAGGGGGAGGGACGTCTCGAGCGCGGCGCGGTCGGTGGTGCGGAGGACGTGCGCGGTGATCGTGAGCACGGTCGCGGCGACGCCGACGACGCTCCGGGCCTGCGAGAGGTCGACGGAGGAGGCGGCCAGCGCGGCGCCCACGTCCGCCCGCATCGCCGCGCGCTCGCCCTCCGTCGGTTCGGCGGCCCGGCGGTGGCGCTCGGTCAGGCGGACGCTGCCGACGTCCATCGAGTGCGCCTGCTCCGGCTCCGCTCCGCCGAGCACGAGCTCGGTCGAGCCGCCGCCGAGGTCGACGACCAGCACGGGCCGGGCGGAGTCGACGGCCGAGACCGCGCCGCGGAAGGAGAGCCGCGCCTCCTCCTCGCCGGAGATCGTCTCGGGGGTGACGCCGAGGATCCGCTCGACGGCGGCGAGGAAGTCCTCGCGGTCGGCCGCGTCGCGGGTGGCCGAGGTGGCGACGAAGCGGAGGTGCTCGGCGCCGGCCTCCTGCGCGGCGGCCGCGTACTCGCGGGTGACGGCGAGGGTCCGCTCGAGCGCGGCCGGGTCGAAGCGGCCGGTGCGGTCGACCCCGCGGCCCAGCCGCACGAGCTCGGTGCGGCGCTGGACGTCCCGGAGGCGGCCGCCCTCCACGTCGGCGATCAGCAGGCGGAGGGAGTTGGTGCCGCAGTCGAGCGCCGCGACGCGCGTGGGGGAGGACATCCGCCCATTCTGCCCGCGCGGCCCGGGCCGGAGGCGGGCGATAGCCTGGGGGAGAGACGAAGGAGCCGCCCGTGCACGAACACCACGTCCGCGTCCACCGCAGCGACGAGGAGCTCCCGCGACACGGGCAGCTCGCCCACGCGCTCGCCGAGGTCGCCGCCGATCCGGTCGAGATCGACGACGAGGTCGCCGAGATGGTGGTCAACCGGGTCATCGACAACGCCGCCGTCGCCACCGCGTCGCTCCTGCGCCGCCCGGTCGTCGCCGCCCGCGCGCAGGCTCTCGCGCACCCCGCCTCCATCGGCGGCCAGGGCTCGGTCGTCCTCGGCGTCGACCCGGCCCGCCGGGTCTCGCCCGAGTGGGCGGCCTGGGCCAACGGAGTCGCCGTGCGCGAGCTCGACTACCACGACACGTTCCTGGCGGCCGAGTACTCGCACCCGGGCGACAACATCCCTCCGCTGATCGCCGTCGCCCAGCACGCGGGCATCGGCGGGGCGCAGCTCGTCCGCGGCATCGTCACCGGCTACGAGGTCCAGGTCGACCTGGTGCGCGCGATCAGTCTGCACCGGCACAAGATCGACCACGTCGCGCACCTCGGCCCCTCGGCCGCCGCCGGGATCGGCACGCTGCTCGGCCTCGACGTCGCGACGATCGAGCAGGCCGTCGCGCAGGCCCTGCACACGACGACCGCCACGCGGCAGTCGCGCAAGGGCGAGATCTCGAGCTGGAAGGCGTACGCGCCGGCCTTCGCGGGCAAGATGGCGATCGAGGCGGTCGACCGGGCTATGCGCGGCGAGACCAGCCCGTCGCCGATCTACGAGGGCGAGGACGGCGTCATCGCCTGGATGCTCGACGGCGCCGACGCGAGCTACGACGTCCCGCTGCCCGACCGCGGCGAGGCCAAGCGCGCGATCCTCGACACGTACACGAAGGAGCACTCGGCCGAGTACCAGGCGCAGGCGCTGATCGACCTCGCGCGCCGCCTGCACCGGACGCACCCCGAGGCCGCCGACCCCGAGCGCGTCGAGCGGATCGTCCTGCACACCTCGCACCACACGCACTTCGTGATCGGCTCGGGCGCGAACGACCCGCAGAAGTACGACCCGGCCGCGTCCCGCGAGACGCTGGACCACTCCGTGCCGTACATCTTCACGGTGGCGCTGCAGGACGGCGCCTGGCACCACGTGCACAGCTACGCCCCCGAGCGGGCCGCCCGCGCCGACACCATCGCGCTCTGGCACCGGGTCACCACGCAGGAGGACGCGGAGTGGACGCGCCGCTACCACTCCACCGATCCGAGCGAGAAGGCGTTCGGCGCGCGCGTCGAGATCCTGATGACGGATGGCACGACGGTCGTCGACGAGATCGCGGTGGCGGACGCGCACCCGCTGGGCGCGCACCCGTTCAGCCGCGAGCAGTACGTGTCGAAGTTCCGCACGCTCGCCGCCGACGTGCTCGAGGAGTCCGAGATCGAGCGCTTCCTCGACCTCGCGCAGCGCCTGCCCGAGCTGACCCCGGAGGAGGTCGGCCGCCTCAGCGTGATCGCCGCCCCCGGCGTCCTCGCCTCGATCGAGCCCCCGCGCGGCCTGTTCTGATCCCTCCGCGGGAGCGTCGTCCGCACGCACGGTGACGCGCGCACGGACGGCCTCCCACGGCGGGGAGCGCCGTCGTCAGGCGGTCTGCTCGGCGACCCAGTCCTGGATCTCGGCGATGAAGCGCCGGCGCGAGAAGACCCGGGTGCGAGCCCGGAAGGCGTCGACGTCGAGCGCGAGCGCACGGCGCAGCAGGTCGCTCCAGTCCGGATCGCCCTCGAGGTCGGCGATGACGCCCCCGCCGGCGAGGGACACGCTCTCGCGCACTCCGCCGATGTCGGTCCCGATGACCGGCGTCCCGCAGGCCATCGCCTCGACGGGCATGATCCCGAAGTCCTCGACCGCGGGGAAGACGTACACGAGCGCCTGCGCGTAGAGCGCGCGGATCAGCTGGTCGGAGGGCGAGATGACGAAGGTCACGTCGGCCCGGATCTCCTCGGCGTAGGCGCGGAGCCGCGCCTCCCAGGGGCCGTGCCCGGCGATGACGACCGGCAGCCCGGTGCGGGCTCCGGCGTCCATGACCTTCTCGAGGCGCTTGTAGGGGACGAACCGCGAGGCGCCCAGGATGAACGGCCGGGCGAGCGAGTCGAGGAGGCGCAGCTCGTCGTCGTCGAGCGGGGAGCGCCAGTCGGTGATCGTCGAGAGCAGCTCGGTGTTCACCGGCGGGTAGATGACCCGCGACGGCTGGTGCCACGCGTCGCGCACCCGCTGCCCGGTGAAGAGGCTGTTCACGGCGATGGAGGAGGCCTCGGCGGCGCGGAGGCGGTCGATCGGCTTGAGGAGCAGGCTCGCGGTGCGGGCGGCGAGGCTGCTGCCGCGGCCGTCGCGGTCGGGCTCCCAGATGTAGCGGGCCGGCGTGTGCGCGTAGACGAGCTTGCGGGTCGGCCCGCTGGTGCGGACGTGGTGGGCGAAGAGGTGCGAGCTGACCAGCACCCACTCGCGGGAGGCGCCGACCGGGAGCCTCCACGTGGGCAGCATCGCCGGCAGAGCGAGGACCTTGTGGCGGCGCAGCGGCGTGCGCGCCAGCCAGGACTCCGAGACGGGCCTGCCGACGACCTCGGCGCAGTCGCTCCAGAGGACGCGGACGTCGGCGTCGGCGAAGGCCTCGGTCATCGCCTCGAGCACGCGCTCGGCGCCTCCGCGGCGCTCGACCCACTCGTGCACGATCAGGCCGGGACCGACCGGCGGGACGGATCGGGAACGGGTGGTCGCGTCGATGACGGCAGTGATGATGGGCCCCTTCCCCCGGGCGTGCGGTGAGGATCGGGCGGCCATCCGGAGACGGGAGCGGCTCCGAATGCTTATCCGTCGTCGGTGACCGATCAGCAGTGCAGTAGAAGCTAACCGGCTCGTGGAGAAGGAATCGAAAGGCGAGTACGAGTCGTCGCAGAACGACGGGGAAAGGAGAGTCCGATAATCCGGATAAGCCGCGAGCGGAATGGCGAGGATCGTCTGGAGTGCGTCGCGGAGGCGCTATTCCCTTGGAGATCACAACGATGGAGAAGAGCCGCGGAGAAGAAGAAGTCACTCTTTCAGTGACGCCTTGCCGAAAGGATCAGGAGACGCCGATGCGCTGCAGGGTCTGCCACCGCCACTGGTCGCGGACGCCCTCGCGGACGGTGCGCACCGCCCGCCAGCCCAGCTCCCGCTCGGCGCGCGCCGGGTCGGCCCAGCTCGCGGCGAGGTCGCCCGGCCGGCGCCCCACGGCCCGCCACCGGACCGTCTCCCCGCTCGCCCGCTCGACCTCGTCGATCAGCTCGAGGACGCTCGTCGGCGAGCCCGTGCCGAGGTTGTAGACCCGGTGCCCGGGCCGCGCGCGCTCGAGCGCCGCGACGTGCCCGGCCGCGAGATCGCAGACGTGGATGTAGTCGCGCAGCCCCGTGCCGTCGGGGGTCGGGTAGTCGTCGCCGAGGACGTCGACGCACCGGGAGGGGTCGCCCGCGGCCCGCGTCAGCACGGGCAGGAGGCTCCCCGGCGCCGTGGCCGGATCCTCGCCGATCCGCCCCGACGGGTGCGCGCCGATGGGATTGAAGTAGCGGAGGCTGACCGCGCGCAGGAGGGGATCGGCGCGCGCGGCGTCGCCGAGGATCTCCTCGATGACGCGCTTGGTCGCGCCGTAGGGGCTCGCCGCGCTCAGTCCGGCGGGGGAGTCCTCCCCGACCGGCATCACGCAGCCCGGGCTGTAGACGGCCGCCGAGCTCGAGAAGACGACGGTGCGGATCCCCCTCTCCGCCGCGACCGAGAACGCCGCGGTGGCGAGCCCGACGTTGACCGTCCAGTACTCGAGGGGCCGCCGCACCGAGTCGCCGACCGACTTGAGCCCGGCGAGCAGGACCAGGGCGTCGACCGGTCCGTGGGCGGCGAGGAAGCGGGTCAGCGCGGCCGTGTCGCGCGCGTCGGCGATCAGGCGGGGGACCACTGAGCCGGTCAGCTCCTCCACCGCGTCGAGGGTCCGCTCGCTCGCGTGCGAGAGGTCGTCCACGACCAGCGCCTCGTGGCCGCTCTCGAGGAGCGCGACGGCGGTGTGGCTCCCGATGTAGCCCGCTCCGCCCACCAGAAGGACTCGCATGCGGGGGAGCTTAGATCGGCTCCCGCACGGCGTCGGCGCCGCTGCCGGGCCCGCGGATCCGTCGATCCGCGCCGCCGTCACCCGTGCGCGGGGCGCCCTCTGCCGCGGTCGTAGCCCGCGATCGCCGCGGACTCGACGGCGAGCGCGACCAGCTTCTCGCCGACCGGGCGGGGCACCACTCCGAGCGCGGCGTCCGCGAATCCCGCGACCAGTGCCGTCCGCCGCTCGCTCCCGCCGCGGGCCAGGAGTCGCACGGCTGCGTCCCACGCGCCGGCTGCGGGCACCGCCTCCCGCACCTGCTCGGGGTGCAGCCGCTCGAAGGTGCGGCGGGCCGCCCCCGAGAGGAACGCGCGCCGGCTGCGGACCGCCGCCGAGACGGAGGCGCCGTGGTGCAGGGCCTCCGCGCCGGGCTCGATCCGCACCGGCACTCCCAGGCGGTGCAGCCGGTAGCCCCAGTCGACGTCCTCCCAGCCGTACTCGCGGTAGTCGGTGCTGTAGCCGCCGACCCGGTCGTAGGTCGCCCGCGTCACCGAGACGTTGCCGCCCCAGTAGCGCCAGGAGGCGTCGGGGCCCGCCGCGTAGGCGCCGCGGCGGAAGCGCTCGCCGGCGGGCCGGCCGTAGGCGCGGGAGTAGGCGGTGCCCGGGTCGACGTCGGGGCAGAGGCCGACGACGCCGACGACCGCGTCCCGGTGGGCCCCGACGTGCGCGGCGGCCCAGCCCGGGCCGGGCTCGAGGTCGTCGTCGCAGCGGATCAGCACGTCGCCCCGCGCGGCATCGAAGCCGGCCGTGAGCGCGGCGGAGCGCCCCCGGTTCTCGGGGAGCACGACGCGGCGCACAGGCACGGGGGAGGCGTCGAGGGCGTGCTCGCTGGCGTCGACGACGCCGTCGAGGACCACGACCACGTCGAGATCGCGGTGGGTCTGAGCCGCGAGGGCGGCGAGGAGGCGGGGCAGGCGGGCCGCCCCCGCGTAGCTGGGGACGACGACGCTCGCGACGCTCATGGGGACTCCTCGCCGCGCGGGCTGCTCTCGACCAGGAGCAGCTCCTCCAGCCCGCTCAGCACGCGCGCCAGGTCGTCGGCGATGGCGCCGGGATCGGTGGCGTGGAGGCGGGCGAGCCGGTCGGCCAGGCCGGAGAAGTCCTGCGGCTCGTCGTCGAGCGCCCGCCAGGTCGCGGCCACGCTCTCGCGCAGCGCGTAGGGGCTGCCCATCGGGGAGACGTCCAGCGGGAGCACCAGGACGCGACCGTTCAGATCGACGGAGGCCGTGTCCGGGCGGCGCCGCCAGAGAAGGAGCCGGGGGTCCTCTGCCATCTTCTCCGCGTCCTCTCCGCTGATCACCGCCAGTGCGAGTAGAAATCCGCCAGCGCCTCTTATCGCGACGCCTCTCTCGCTATGTTTGCCGCCGACGCGCCAAGGGGTGTACGTCGAGCGACAGCACCGGAGGGCCGCCAATGTCGGAGTCTAATCCGCTCGCATCCAGCGATATCAGCGATAAGAGCGAGAAGAAGAGCGCGAATTCTGCGGGCGTCTTCGCACGGCGGACGGTCGTGGCCGGAGCGGTCTGGTCGGTGCCCGCGGTGATGCTGGCGCAGTCCGCCTCCGCCGTCTCGATCAGCTGCTTCCCGGTGGGGACGGTCTTCCAGGCGGTCGCCCGCGGACGCCTCCTCAGCGGCTTCCTCGGCGGCGTGAACCTCGACACCGTGGCCGGCGTCTCGGGCGTGACGGCGATCGCTCCCGACCAGGGCAACCCGGCCGTCGTGACCGGCGGCGTCAACGCCACGGTGCTGAACACGATCGCCGTGAACGCGACCGGGCTGACCGGCACGCTCTCCTCCCTCCTCACGCTGGCGGCTCCCGCCGGCGTCGGCACTCTCAACCAGTACGCGTCGGCGAACACGAACGGCACCGTCCGCGGCGCCTCCGGCGCGATCACGGACGCGGGCCAGCTGGCGCTCGACTCGACGGCGGGGAGCTTCCCCGACTTCGGGACGGTGAACCTCCGGGCGATCCTCGCGGCGTCCGGCGGCGCCGGAGTGGCCGCTCTGCTCACCAACGTGACGGACCTGACCCTGCGGATCGGTGCCCTGACCGGTCGCGCGTCCCTCCAGTCGGCCTGCGTGCCCGGGTCGGACAACCTGCAGCGCGACTACCAGGTCGGCCGCCTGGACCTGGTGCTGACCTCGCCGACGCTGACCGCGATCACGACGGCGCTCAATACGCTGCTCGGTGCCGTGGTGAACCTCTCGGGCCTCGGGCTGACGGTCACGGTCGACACCACGTCGGTCCTCGGCGGCAGCATCCCCGGCGGCACGCAGCCGATCCAGGCGCAGCTGTCGACGAACCCCGCGACCATCACGGTCGATCTCTTCTCGCTGCTCGGCGGAGCACCGGGCCAGGGCGCGACCTCGCCCTACGTCAACGGCCTCCCGCCGAACTCGACCCTCTTCGTCGACAACGCCCTGCAGGTGCCGGGCACGGCGGTGGGGAACTTCACCGCCGCGCTCCTCTCCACCCTGACGACCCGGCTCGGGGCCGCCATCCGGGTGAACGGCGTCCCGCTGGTCAGTGCGGGTGTCGTCGGTCTGGGCGTCCAGGCGCTGGTGACCACCCTGCTCACCGTCACCCTCCCGCCGCTGCTCACGACGCTGCAGAACGCGGTCCTCACCCCGGTCTTCACGGCTCTGACGAACGTCATCCAGATCGACGTCAACGCGCAGAACCGCTCGACCAACCCGACCGGGCCCGCCGCCCTCGAGGCGCTCCCCGTCGGCCGCTACGACGTCGCGGCGCTCTACATCCGCGCGGTGGGGCTCGTGAACCTGCTCGACCTGTTCATCGCCCGCGGCTCCGTCGGGCCGAACGTCCGCACGGGCTAGCCGCGCGCTCGGCGCCGTCAGGCGCCGTGGACCACGAGGCCGTGCTCGACCATCGCGTCGAGCACGGCCTCGACGTGCGCCCGGGGGTCGCCCGCGGGCGGGGCGCCGTGCTCGGCGACGACGGCCCCGGTCAGCGCGTCGACCGTCGCGGGCGTCCCGAGAACGCGCCACAGCACCGGGCCGATCCCGGTCAGCGTCTCGACCCGCTCGTCGAGGAGGCAGCTGACCACTCCGTCGCGCTCGACCCACTCGACGCCAGCGGCGCGCGCGAGCAGGCCCGGGCCGGGCGCCGCAGGATCGGCCTCTGGTGCATCGGCGACGACCGGCGACGGCTCCCCGATCCGCTCGAGGAGGGGCAGCACCGTCTCCGCCTCGCGGTAGCGGAGCACCCGCGCCCCGCCGACGGAATCGAGCAGCCCGGCGAGGTGGTGCAGCGCCGCGGGCAGCCGTGCGAAGTGGCTCAGCTCGGGCAGCAGCGCCGAGAGCGCCTCGTCGAAGGCGATCGGCTCGAGCCGGGGCTCCGCCGGGCCGGACGGGTCGCGGGCGATCAGGAGCAGGGCGGCCAGGCGCAGCGGAGCGTCCGGCAGCGGCTGCAGGCCCATCGCGGCGGGGGAGCGGTACCGCTTCCAGTCGCCGCCGTCGAGGAGGGCGACGGGCTTCCGGAACGGCAGCACCCGCCCGTCGCGGCGGACGGCGACCGTCTCGTCGGTCACGTACCCGTACCGCCGAGCGGCGAGGCTCACGAGGGTCGACTTCCCGGCACCGGGCCGCCCGGCGAACGCGACGACGCGGCCGTCGGGCAGGGCGACCGCGGAGGCGTGCACGCTGAGCAGCCGGCCCTCGCAGGCGTCGGCCGCCGCGAGGGTGAGCGCGGCGCCGATGTGCTCGGCGAGGGCCTCCTCGGTCGGCTGCGCGATCACTCCGGGCTCCCCGACCGGCTCGGTCAGCGACACCCGGTATTCGGATCCCGGGCGATCGGCGTCGTCGTCCACGTCGTTCCACGACTCCTCCACCTCCGTCACGAAGCGGTCGGGGACGGTGTCGTCGAAGGTGAAGCGCACGCCGAGCCCGAAGGGGGCGCGGATCAGCCGGCGGGTCATGTCAGGTCCTGTCCGTCCGTCGGAGGTGGTCCCACGCGAGCGGAGCCGTGCGGGCGCCGCGGCGCAGCCGCCGCCACCAGCCGGCCGCCACGTCGATCCGGCGCGGGCCGATGGCGGGTCGGCGGCGCGCAGGGCGTGGGGGCGGGGAAGACGGCGCGGGCGAGGCAGCGGCCGCTGCCGCCAGCCGGCCGCGCGCACGGCCTGCACCCACCCCCGCGGAGGCGTGGGGCGAGCTCGCGTTGATCCGCCACGCCCGCAGCTCGGCCGCGGGCACCTCCCCGGCGCGCGCGCGGATGCCGAGCGCGTCGAGGAAGGGCTGCGCGGTCTGGACGGCGCCGAGCTCCTCCGCCGCCGCCCGGAGCGGAGCGTGCAGCTCCGCGCGGGCGCCCACCGCCTCGACGAGCAGGTCGTAGTCGGAGGGCCGCGTGAGGCGCGGGTCCGTGATCTGCCAGGCGTCGCGGAGCGCGTGCAGCGCCAGCACGAGCGCCGAGTCGGCGACGCTCGCGGTCGCCACCGGACGGCCGGCCAGCTCCACGATCCGGTGCCGGCTCCACAGCGCCTCGAAGGCGTCGCGCGGCGGCACGAGGAAGCCCGGCCAGCGCCAGTGCACGTCGATGTCGACCGGCCAGGCGGCGTGCCGGTAGGAGCGCGAGTGCTTGGCCGCGAGCGTCGGGCCGTCCGGCCAGGGCCGCTCGGTCCAGCCGTCGGCGGCCAGGAGGGCCAGGATCCGGGGCAGGTCGTCGGGGGCGACCAGGAGGTCGACGTCGCCGGAGGTGCGGGGCGGCCGGAGCCGGTCGGCGGCGGCGGTCGGGCCCTTGAGCACGAGTGCGCGCAGGCCCGCCGCGTCGGCCCGCCGGTGGACGAACGCCGACACGAGCGGCACGGCCTCGTCGGCCCAGAGAACGCCCACGAGCTCCATCCGGTCAGTATTCCAGCGCTCCCGCGGCCCGCGGAGCCCGGCCGGGCCCGGTGGAGCCGGGCGCTCGTCTCGGTGAGGATGGGCGCGCGGGCCGCGGGGGCGCCGCACGGAGGCGGGCGGGGCGGCGGATGATCCACGGGGGAGCGGGCGGCGCCGGGCGGCCTCCGGTGGCGCTCGCGACCAACAACGGCGACATCGGCGGCGGCGAGGTGATGCTGCTGAGCATCGCGGAGGCGCTCGAGGCGCTCGAGGTGCCTGTCGTGGTCGTCGGCCCCTCGGAGCCGCGTGCGCTCGTCGCCGCCGCCCTCGCCGCCGGCCACCGGGTCGTCGAGCTCGAGGCCGCGGGCAGACCCGCCTGGATGCGCGCGTTGCGGCGCTGGGACGCCTCCTCCCGCGAGGGCGTGCTGTGGTGCAACGGGCTGGTGCCGGCCGTGGCGACGGCAGGGCGTCCGCGGCGGATCGTGCACCTGCACCAGCGCCCGTCCGGCCTGCAGCGGGTGCTCGCGCCCGTCGCCCGCCGCGGCGCCCTGGCGACCCTCGTCCCCTCCCGCTACCTGGCGGGGGTCGTCCCCGGGTCGACCGTGCTGCCGAACTGGAGCCGCCGCGTCGACCTGCCGGAGGCGCGGCCGCGGGAGGACGGGACGACCGTCCTCGGCTTCCTCGGGCGTCCCTCGCTCGCGAAGGGGGTGCGGGTCCTCACCGAGGCGCTGGCGCTGCTGGAGGCCGGGGAACCGGGCGCGTATCGCCTGGTGCTGGCGGGCGAGCCCCGGTTCGTGGCGGAGCGGGAGCGTCGCGAGGTGGAGGCGGCCCTCGCCCCGGTCGCCGCTCTGGTGGACCGGCCGGGGTGGATCGAGCCCGGCGACCTCTTCTCGCGGATCGACCTCCTGGTGGTGCCGTCGGTGCAGCCGGAGTCGTTCGGCCTGGTCGTGACGGAGGCGATGTCGGCCGGCGTCCCCGTGGTCGTGAGCGATGCCGGTGCGCTCCCCGAGGTCGTCGGCCCGTCGATCGGCGCCACGTTCCGAGCCGGCGATCCGCGGGCTCTGGCCGAGCTGATCAGAGCCCGGAAGAAGAGAGGACTATCGGAGTCGCGGGAGAGTGATCGTGCCCGCTGGACCGATTCCTACTCGCCGTCCTCCGGGAAGTCGGCTATCGACGGACTTCTGGCGCGAATGGTCCTCTCCGGTGATTCCTGATCCTCCCGCCACGCGATCGATCCGTTTCCGGAGAATGCCGCGGCGAGCCTCTCCTCCTCCCTCCGGAAAGGACGACGATGACCCCCGAACCGGAAGTCCTCAGAGTGCTCGGACTGTTCCTCAAGCACCCGACACTGCGCCTGGCTCCGGGTGAGCCCTTCGCCCGCGGGAGGCTGCCGTACCGGGCCGACCTCCTCCGGGACGACTCGACGCGGCTCCTCGTCCCCGGTCACGCGTCTCGGCCCGCGCACGTGAAGCTCCGCGACGTCGTGGAGCACCGCACGGGGCTGAACGTGGACACGCAGCTGCGCGCGCTCCGGGCGGTCCGCTCGGCCGACGCGGTGCTCTGCGTGCTCGAGCCGGAGGCGGGCCTCCCCGCCCTGCTCCGGCGCGCGCGGCTCGGGCCGTACGGCCGCACGCCGCTCGTGGTCCTCTCCTGCTGGTGGGCGGAGGAGCTGCTCACCGGCTCGCCGGAGCGGCGCCGACAGGTGGTCCGGCTGCTCCAGGGCGTGGACCGGCTCGTCGTGCTCAGCGAGAACCAGCGCGAGGTCTTCGCCCGCCACGGCGTCGACGAGCGGCGGATCGCACCGGTCCTCTTCGGGGTCGACTCCGACTACTACCGGCCCGTTCCTCCGCGTCCGAAGCGGTTCGAGGTGCTCGCCGTCGGGGTCGACCGCGGGCGCGACTTCGACTCGCTGGTCGCCGCCGCCGAGCGCCTGCCGCACCGGCGGTTCGACGTCGTGACCACTCCTGCGCGGCGGCCGTCCCGGGCGCTGCCGGCCAACGTCGTCCTGCACGATCCCGTCCCGGTCGATCGGCACCGCGACAACCTGCGCGACGCCGAGCTCGTCGTCGTCACCAGCCACGACCTCGCCTACCCGACGGGCCAGAGCGTCCTGCTGGAGGCCTCCGGCTGCGGGACCTGCACGGCGGTCACCGCGAGCGCCGCGATGACCGGCTACATCCGCGACGGCGAGACGGCCTTCGCGCTGCCCCTGCACGACCCGGCGGGGATCGCGGCGGTGCTGGAGGCGGTGCTGAGCGACGACGGGAAGCGGGCCGAGGTCGCCCGCGCGGGCCGGGAGCGGGTGCTGGCCGAGCTGAACGCGCGGCACATGTGGGCGGGCGTGCGCGCCATCCTCCGCGACGCGGTCCGCGAGCGCGGCCGCGTCTGAGCGGCGGTCGGCCGGGGCCGCACCGGGCGACCTCCGCCCCACCGGGAAGCGCCCGCCGACCGGGACCTCCGCGCCCCGGACCCGCGGATCCGCGCCGGATCGGGCGGGCGCGGGATGCGCTACTCCGGCGGCAGAGCGCGGGCGCGGGCGGACTGCTCCGCGAGCAGAGCGAGACCCGCGCCGATCACGACGAACGAGATCGGGGCGAAGAACACCTCGCCCAGCTGCGTCGCACACAGCAGCACCAGGATGCTCGCCGCGCCGACCGCGTGCCCCGGGCGGCTCCCGGCCCCGGCGGCCGTGGTCGCGAAGCCGGCCACGAGCACGGTGCCGATGACGCCGACGAGCAGCACGACGCCGCCCTCGGCCATCAGCGCCAGGTAGGAGTTGTGGAAGAACCAGTCGATCCCGTCGACCCGCGCCGTCGCCTCGCCGAGCCCGGAGCCGGTCCACGGCGAGAGCGCCACCTTGTCGACCGAGGCGTCGAGGATGCGGGCGCGCAGGGCGTCGGAGCCTGCCCGCTCCACCCCGTAGTCGCCCGCCGTCGCCAGGTTCCGCTCGGCCCAGAGGAACAGCAGGACGAGGCCGCCGCCGAGGAGCGCGCGGAAGAGCAGGCGCAGATGCGGCGCCGCGATGAGCCACACGAGCGCGCAGGCGTAGGCCGCCATCGACGTGCGGGAGTCGGTGGCGACGACCGCGCCGGCTCCGAGCGCGAGCACGCCGATCCGCAGCCACAGCCGTGAGCTGAGCGCCGAGACCAGCAGCGCCGCCGCTCCGTAGACGAGACCGGCCACGTTCTTGTCCTGGAGGAAGCCGGTCAGGGCGCCCTGGTAGCTGTCCGGGGCGAGTCCCGCGACGAACAGCACGGCGTTCAGCGACAGGGCCGCGGCGAGTCCTTTGAGCCCCGAGACCACGTCGATCCGCCCGCTCGCGAGGAAGCCCGCGGTGAGCATGACGAGCGCGATGTTCGCCGCCCGGCGCAGGGCGTCGAGGCCGTCGAAGGACGAGCCGGCGAGGACGAAGGCGAGCAGTGCGAGGCACAGCCACGGGTACCAGGCGGCCCGTCCGAGACGGCGGGTCGGACGCCGGAAGAGGCTGACGAGGACCAGGGCGGCCAGCGCCGTCTGGGCCAGCGGGACGCTCCCCGGGAGGAAGGGGGTGGGGAGCCGGTAGACCAGGAGGCCCATCAGGACGGCATCGAGTATCCGGGCGGAATGTGCTATCGGAAAGGCCGCGTGAACGAGCGGGTAACGCCTCTCGACGACGATCTCTCCCCCTGGCGCGGACATGTCGTCATCCTCGCAGAAAGGGCCTTCCGAGGGGTCGGGGACCGCCTAGGGAAAGGCGCTCCGCATTGCTAGCGTGACCGACACCTCAGCATCGTCGTGCGGCGCATGCGCGGCACGCAGAAAGGTGCGCAGTGACTGTCGTCGATCTCATCGCATTCATCCGGCGGAACTGGCGGACCCTCGTGGTCGCCGTGCTCGTCGGAGCCCTGGCGATGGCCGCCTTCTCGTTCCTCACTCCGAAGGTCTACGAGTCGAGCTCGGCCGGATTCGTGATCGCCGCGAGCGACGGCAGCTCGGCCGATGCGATCAGCGGGTCGCAGACCGCGGTGACCCGGGCGAACGCCTACCTGCCGCTGATCTCGAGCAGCGCCGTCTCCGAGCGGATCGAGGCCGACCCGGAGGCGAACCCCGGCGGAGAGGCCCTGAGCGGCCGCCTCACCGCGAGGGTCGCTCCGGGCAGCACCCTGATCGAGGTCACCGCCGAGGCCGGGACCGCGCAGAACGCCGCAGCACTGGCCAACGGGGCGCTCGCGGCGCTGGCGGCCGTCATCACCGACATCGAGACGCAGTCCACCGCGGACCGCACACCGCAGATCACCGTCGTCCCGCTCGAGAACGCGGAGCCGCCCGCCGCCCCGACGAGCCCCGACTGGGTGCGGAACATCCTGCTCGGCGCCCTGGGCGGGCTCGTGCTCGGCTTCGGTCTCGCCTTCCTCCGCCGGGCCCTCGACATCCGCGTGCGGACCGTCGACGACCTCACCGAGCTCTTCGGCGTCGGCGTCCTCGGCCGCATCCCCAAGGCCGGACGCCCGGGCCGGACCGGCGGCCGCCGCGGCACCGACGCGCTCACCGCGGAGGCGTTCCGCTCGCTCCGGACGGGCCTGCGCTTCTCCAGCGTCGACGAGGAGACGCGCAGCGTCGTGATCACCAGCGCCAACCAGGCCGAGGGCAAGTCCACGATCGCCGCCGGACTGGCCCGCGTCACCGCGGAGTCCGGGCAGCGCACCCTCCTGGTCGACGCGGACCTCCGCCGGCCCTCCGTGGCGCGGATGCTGGACATCGACGGCGCCATCGGCCTCAGCGAGGTCCTCAGCCACCAGATCCCCGTGGACGACGCGATCCGCCCCACCGGCACCGCGGGCCTCTACGCCCTCCCGGCCGGGCACATCCCGCCCAACCCCTCCGAGATGCTCGGCTCCGAGGCGATGCGCGCCCTGGTCGCGCGCCTCTCGAAGGACTACTTCGTCATCATCGACGCGCCGCCCGTGCTGCCCGTCACCGACGCCTCCATCGTCGCGACCGTCGTCGACGGCGTCGTCTTCGTCGTCGCCTCGAACCAGACGCGCCGGCCCGAGGTCGTCGCCGCCCGGCGGATCGTCCAGCAGGTCCGCGCCCGCGTGCTCGGCACCGTGCTCAACATGGTCACCGCCCGCGACGGCGACACCGGGTACTACTACTACGACCGCAAGAACGCGTACTACGCCGAGCCGCAGCCGGCGACGGGGCGCAAGCGCGCGGCGACGGCACCGCGCCGGTCCGAGCTCGCCCCGGTGGAGTCGCGGGCCCTGCCTCCGCAGACGTCCCGCCGGGCGGCTCGATGAGCGGGCGCCTGCTCCTGCTCTGCCATGCGAACGTGGCCCGGTCGCCCTCGGCCGAGCTGATCGCGGCGCGCCTGCTCGGCGCCGGCTCCGACTGGCGGGTCGAGAGCGCGGGAACGCACGCGGAGGCCGGCCGCGGGCTCGACCCCGAGCTCAGCGATGCGCTGCGGGCCCGCGGGCTCTCCACGGCCGGGCACCGCGCGCGCCAGGCCGACGGCCGGATGCTCGCCGGCACCGACCCCGTGCTCGTGTTCGAGGCGGGCCAGCGGGAGTGGGTCACCCGCCACTTCCCGGCCGCCGCGCGCCGCACCACCACGGTCCGCCGGGCGGCGCGGCTGGCGGGAGCCGCCCCCGGCGTCCCGCTCCTGCGGCTGCTCGCCGACGACACCGCCCCCTACGGAGCCGAGGACGACTTCGCCGACCCGTTCGGGCGCGGACCGGACGTCGCCGCGGCGGCCGTCGAGGACATCGACGCCCTGCTCCGGGTGATCCTCCCCGCTCTCGGCGCTCTGCCCGTCGGCGCGGAGCCCCCTGCCGCCACCGTCCGGAGCACCCGCCGCTCGCTCCGCCGGGACCGCGCCGCCGAGACGGTCGCGAGGTGACCGCCGAGGGGGTGAGCGTCGTGATCCCGCACTACGGCGACCCCGCGCCCGCGCTCGCCCTCGTCGAGCGGCTCCGCAGCCAGGAGTCGCCCTCCGCCCTCGAGATCGTCGTCGTCGACGACGCCTCCCCTATCCCGTTCCCGGCCGGGACCGACGGAGTGGAGGTCGTGCGGCGCGAGCGGAACGGCGGCTTCGGCGCCGCGGTGAACACGGGCGCCGCCCGGGCGCGCCACCCGCTGCTCCTGGTGCTCAACAGCGACCTCGTCGTCGGGCCCTCCTTCCTCCGCGACCTGCTCGAGGCGGGACGGCCGTGGCTGCCCGCGGTCGTCGCTCCGGACCTCGTCGACGCGGGCGGGGAGCGGCAGTGGGTCGGCCGGCGCTTCCCGCGGCCGCACCACTACGTCGTGGAGTGGCTCACTCCGCTCGCGCGCTGGCGACCGCGGCTGCACGCGGCCGTCGGCCACGACACCCGGTGCACCCCGGGCGCGACGGTGCCGGTGGACTGGGTGGTGGGCGCCGTGATGCTGCTGCCGGTGGCCGAGTTCCGCGCGGTCGGCGGGTTCGACGAGTCCTTCCACATGAACTGCGAGGAGGTCGACCTCCAGCGCCGGCTGCGCGAGCGCGGCGTGCCCTCGGTCTTCGCCGGCTCCGTCGTCGCCGAGCACACGGGAGGCGGCTCCTCCGACCCCGCGCGCCGGCTGATCTGGCTGGTCGCCTCGCGCCTGCGCTACGCCCGCAAGTGGGGCGGGCGCCCCGCCGCCCTCGCCGCGGCCCTGCGCGCCGCCTCCGCCGTGAACCTCGCCGCCAACGCGGTGCGCGCCGCCGCCGGCAGCGACGTGCGCCCGCTGGCCGTCCTCCGGCGCGAGCTCCGGCTCGTCGCCGCCGCCGAGGCGGCGTCCCGGTGAGCGGGCCCGTGCTCGTGGTGAGCCCGGTCTTCCACGGCTACTGGGAGGCGCTCGAGTCGGCGCTGGCCCACCTGGGCGACGACGTGGTCGTCCACCGCTACGACGCCGCGACCGGGCTGGCCCACGTGCGCGACGCCCTCGGCCACCGGCTCCCCGGGGGCAGGCTCCGGCGCTCGTCGATGCGCGCCGAGACCGACCGCGCGATCGCGGCGCTGCGCGCCGTCCGGCCCCGGGCCGTCCTCGTGGTGAAGGGCGACTCCCTCGGCGACGCCTGGTGGGAGGAGATCGGCCGCGCCGGCGTCCCCGTGGTGCTCTGGCTCTACGACGAGCTCCGCAACATGGGGCACCCCGTCGACCGTCTGCGCTCCCTCGCCGGGGAGGCGGTGTCGATCGTCAGCTACTCCACCGCCGACGTCGCCGAGCTCGCCCGCGCGGGAGTGCCGGCCGGGCACCTGCCCGACGCCTTCGACTCCCTCCTCTCCTTCCGCCCCCGCCCCTCCTCCGCGGTGACCTTCGTCGGCGCCCGCTACCCCGAGCGCGAGCGCGTGCTGCGGGAGCTCGCGGCCGGCGGTGTCGCGGTCGAGGCGTACGGGCGGCAGTGGTCGCGGCACCCCTGGGACGTGGCGCGCACCGGCCGCTGGCGCTCGGCCGGCGTCCCCGCCCGCCGCGACGTCCCGCGGGCGGGCTACTACGGAGTGATGGCCGGCTCGACCGCGACCCTGGCTCTGCACGGCGCGGGCCACGGCGGACTCTCGATGCGCGCCTTCGAGGCCCCGGGCGTCGGGGCGCTGACCCTGATCGACCGGCCCGAGGTGGCGGAGTTCTACGAGGTGGGCAAAGAGGTGCTCGTCTTCGAGGAGCGCGACCAGCTCGTCGAGCACGTGCGGCGGGCGGGCGCGGACCCCTCCTGGGCGCGGCGCATCCGCGAGGCGGGCGCGCGACGCACCGGCGCCGAGCACACCTTCGTGCACCGGATGCGGGAGGTGAGGGCACTGTGGCGCTGACGCACCCGACCGACCTGGAGGCCTGGCGCCGCTGGCAGCGCGGCCGCGACCCGCTGCGCACCGCCCGGGCGGCGCTGCGGCGCTCCGAGCCGACCCGCCTGGTGCTGCACGTGCGCGGCGACCGGCCTGCGGTCCTGCTCGCGGTGGAGGCGTCGACGGCGAGCGCCCTCGCTTCGACCGCGGCCTCGCTCGCTCCTCTCGGCGGGGCTCCCGCGGCGGTCCTCGCTCCCTCCGGAGCCGGCGACGCGCTGTCCGGGCTGCTGCCGGGCCGCTGGAGGGCGCACCCGGTCGACCCGGAGGCGGACCCGCCCGCCGAGCTGCGGAGCCTCCGCGCCGTGATCGCCACCGGACACTTCCTCGCGGCGGGAGCGGCCGCCCACCGCTGGTCCGGGATCCTCGGCGCCCGCTTCCTGGTCGTGCAGCACGGGCTGCTCACCCCCTCCGCCCCGCCGCTCCCGCCCGGAGCGACGCTGCTGGCGTTCTCGGAGGAGGACGCGGCCTTCTGGACCTCCGGCCGCAGCGACGTGGAGACCGAGGTCGTCGGCAGCCAGCTGCTCTGGACCGCGTCGCGCCGCCCGCGCCCCGAGCGGCTCGAGGAGCGGCCCCTGTTCCTCGGCCAGCTGCACGGCGCGGAGCTGCCCCGGCGGACGGCCGCGGCCACCGCCTCCCGCTTCTGCCGCGAGGCGGGCGCCGACTACCGCCCCCACCCCGCCGAGGTCGACCGCCGCTCGCGCTGGCAGCACGCGCGGTGGGAGCGCCGCGGCATCCGGGTGCTCCGCGGCGGCGACCTCGCCGCGCAGGCCCGGCCGGTCGCCTCGATCTTCTCGACCGGGGTCCTGGAGGCCGCGGCCGCCGGGATCCCCGCGTGGGTCGTCTGCGAGGACCCGCCCGCCTGGGTGCTCGAGTTCTGGAGCCGGTACCGGCTCGCGCGCTGGGGCGGGGAGACGCCGACCGCGGCTCCGCCCGTCCCGTCCGTCGAGCCGGCCGTCGCCGTCGCCCGCCGGGCGCTCGCCATCGCCGAAGGAGGCACCCCGTGACCGTTCTCTGCGTCATCCCCGTGCGCGGGGGCTCGAAGGGCGTCCCGCGCAAGAACGCCCGCCCCGTCGCGGGCCGCCCTCTGGTGGTCTGGAGCATCGAGCAGGCGCTCGCCGCCGGTCTCGACGTGCTCGTGTCGACCGACGACCCCGAGCTGGCCGCGATCGCGGAGGGGGCGGGAGCGGACGTGCCGTTCCTCCGGCCCGCCGAGCTGGCGCGCGACGAGACGGCGACCGAGCCCGTCGTGCTCCACGCGATCGAGCACCGGGCCGCGCTGGGCCGCCGCCCGGACGCGGTGATGCTGCTCCAGGCGACCTCGCCGATCCGGCTCCCGGGCACCCTCGCCCGCGCGCTCGAGCAGTTCGCCTCGACGGGGGTCGACTCGCTGGTGGGCGTCGTCCCGCAGACGCCGTTCCTCTGGCGGCTGCAGGAGGGGGCCGCCGTGCCGCAGTACGACGTCACGGCCCGGCCGCGGCGCCAGGACCTCGCCGAGGCCGACTTCTTCTACCGCGAGACCGGGTCCCTCTACCTCACCCGCACCGAGGTCTACGAGCGCGAGCGCAACCGGATCGGCGGCCGGGTCGGCCTGTTCGTCATGGACGAGGCGGAGGGCGGGGACATCGACACCGAGGCGGACCTCGCGGTGGTCGAGCAGACCCTCCTCAGCCTGTCGGCGGGAGGCGGCGCATGATCATCGACCGGCACCTCGCCCCGTTCATCGTCTTCGCCGAGGACCCGGTGCTCACCGCGCTGGCCAAGATCAACGCGAACAAGCAGCGGATCGTCTTCTGCGTCGACGGGCACGGGATCCTCCGCGGGTCGGTGTCCGACGGCGACTTCCGCCGCTGGATCATCGCGAACCCGACGGCCTCCCTCGACGTCCCGGCCCTCGCCGTCGCGAACACCGCCGTCCGCACGGCGGGAGCGGACGAGCCGGCCACCGCGATCGCCGCCCAGCTCGGCCGCGACGGGATCAGCCACCTCCCGCTCGTCGACGACCGCGGGCACCTCGTCGCGATCGCGGTCGAGGGCGACCGGGCGCTGCGGATCGGCCGCCACGAGGTGGGCGACGGCCACGCGGCCTTCCTGATCGCGGAGATCGGCAACAACCACAACGGATCGGTCGATCTGGCGCGGCGGCTGGTCGACCTCGCGGTCGAGGCGGGCGCCGACGCGGTGAAGTTCCAGCTGCGCGACCTCGACTCCCTCTACCGGCGCGCCGGCGGGGCCACCGCGGGGGAGGACCTCGGCGCCCAGTACACGATCGACCTCCTGCGCCGCTTCTCGCTGCCCGCCGAGCCGCTCCTCCGGGTCTTCGACCACGCGGCCGAGGCCGGGATCGACGTCCTCTGCACCCCGTGGGACGCCCCGAGCGTGCAGGCGCTCGTCGACTACGGGATCCCGGGTCTCAAGATCGCCTCGGCGGACCTCACCAACCACGGCCTGATCGAGGACGCCGGCACCCGGGGGCTGCCCCTGCTGCTCAGCACCGGGATGTCCCGCGAGTCCGAGATCCTCGAGTCGGTCGCGCTGCTGCGCTCGCTCGGCACCTCCTTCGCCCTGCTGCACACCCAGTCGACGTACCCGGCGCCCTACCGCGACCTCAACCTCGCCTACCTCGACCGGCTCGCCGAGATCGGCGGCGGCGTCGTCGGCTACTCCGGCCACGAGCGGGGCTGGCACGTCCCCGTCGCCGCCGTCGCCCGCGGGGCCCGCATCGTCGAGAAGCACTTCACGGTCGACCGGGGGATGGAGGGCAACGACCACACGGTGTCCCTGCTCCCGGACGAGTTCCGCCGCATGGTCGGCGAGATCCGCGACATCGAGGACTCGCTCGGCACGCGCGACGCCCGATCGGTCTCGACGGGGGAGTCGATGAACCGCGTCTCGCTCGCGAAGTCGCTGGTCGCCTCCCGCGACCTCTCGATCGGGGACGTGGTGCGCGCCGCCGACGTCGTCGTCCGCAGCCCCGGCCGGGGCCTCCAGCCCAACGAGCTGCCGCAGCTGCTCGGCCGCGCGCTCCACCGCGACGTCGAGGAGGGCGGGTTCTTCTTCGCCGGCGACCTGCGCGAGAGCACGCCGTCCGGCCGGCCGTTCCGGTTCCGCCGCCCCTGGGGCCTGCCGGTGCGGTACCACGACCACGCGGCGCTCGCCGCGGAGTCGAACGCCGACTTCCTCGAGTTCCACTTCTCGTACCGCGACCTGGAGATCGAGCCGGACGACGTGTTCACCCGCCGCCTCGACTCCGGCTTCACCACCCACCTGCCGGACCTGTTCGCGGGCGACTTCCTCGTCGACCTCGCCTCCTTCGACGACGACGTGTGGGAGCGCTCGATCGCGGAGGTGCAGCGCACCGTCGAGACCACCCGGAGCCTCGCGCGCTGGTTCCGCCAGGAGGAGGACCCGATGATGGTCGTCACGATGGGCGGCTTCACCCGGCACGCGCACGTGGCTCCGGATCAGCGCGCTCCCCTCTACGAGCGCGTCGCCGACGCCCTCGAGCGGATCGACGCGAGCGGCGTCCGCGTGCTGGCGCAGACCCTCCCGCCCTACCCGTGGCTCATGGGCGGGCAGCAGTTCCACAACCTCTTCGTGGACCCGCGCGACACCGCGGAGTTCGCGGCCGCGACCGGCACGCCGCTCTGCCTCGACGCCTCGCACACCAAGCTCGCAGCGAACCACCTCGGGCTCGCCTTCTCGGAGGCGGTGACGCTGCTCGCTCCGCTCAGCGCGCACCTGCACCTCGTCGACGCGACGGGTGTCGACGGCGAGGGGGTGCAGATCGGCGAGGGCGAGATCGACTGGCCGGACTTCGCGGCGTCGCTCGACGAGCTGGCGCCCGGGGTGCCGTTCATCCCCGAGATCTGGCAGGGGCACGTCAACAGCGGCGAGGGCTTCTGGACCGCGCTCGAGCGGCTGGAGGAGTGGCTGTGACCCCGCTCGCGCTCTGGGCGGTGCCGGTCGGCGAGTTCGGCGGGGTGGCCCGCCACGTCCTCGACGCCGCCCGGCACGGGATCCCCGGCCACCGGCTCGTCGTGCTCTGCCCGGAGGGAGCACTCGCCGAGCGGCTCCGGGAGCAGGGCTCGGCCGTGACGACCGGGCGCTTCGGAGTCTCCGCCGGCGTCGCCGCCTCCGTGGCGACCCTGCGCGCGACCGCGGCGGCTCTCCGCCCGGCGATCGTCCACTCCCACCTCGCCCACGCCGACCTCGTGACCGCGGCGACCCCGCTGCCCCGCGGGGTCCACCGCGTCACGACGGAGCACGGCATCGCCGGGCCCGACGTCTACCACCGCACCGCCCTGCGGGCGCGGACGACCGCGGCGGCGCACCACGCGCGGCTGCGGTCCTTCGACGGCGCGATCGCCGTCTCGGAGGCCACCCGCCGCACCATGATCGAGAAGTGGCGGCCGAGCCTGCCGGTGCAGGTCGTGCTCAACGGAGTCGACGCCGCGCCCCGCGACCGCGAGCCGGGGGAGCCGGGCTCCCTCCGGGTCCTCTCGCTCGCGCGCCTGGCGCCGGAGAAGCGCCTCGACGCGCTGCTCGAGGCCTTCGCGGTGCTGCGCCGACGCGTCCCCGGCGCCACGCTGACCGTCGCCGGCGAGGGGCCGCTCGACGGCGCCCTGCGCGCCCGGGCCGAGCGGCTCGGCCTCGGCGACGCCGTGTCGTTCCCCGGCTTCGCCGATCCGGAGGCGGCGCTCGCCGCGGCGGACGTCGTCGCCCAGCTCTCGGTCTGGGAGAACTGCTCCTACACGCTGCTCGACGCGGCCGCCCGCGGGATCGGCGTGGTCGCCTCCGCGGTGGGCGGGAACCCCGAGATCGTCGAGCGGGACTCGCTGGTCGACGCCGACGACCCGGAGGCGGTGGCCGCGGCGCTGGAGCGGCAGGCGTCGAGGGCCGCGGCTCCTCGCGCCGTGCGGGACGTCGCCGCCATGTGCGGCGGGATCGCCGCCGTGTACGAGGGGGTGGCGGCGTGAGCGGCGGGTCCCTGCGACCGGGACTGCGCACCCTCCTCTCGCTGGCCGGCGCCGCCTCTCCGGGCTGGATCACCGCCGCCGTCGCGGGCTCCCTCGCGCTCGCGGTCCTCGACACCCTGGGCGTCGCCGCGATGGTGCCGCTCATGGCGCTGCTCACCGGGACCGACACCACCACGGGCGCGCTCGGCGTCCTCTCCGGCGTCCTCGGCTCGACCGACGTCCAGACCCTCCTCCCGATCATCGCCGGCTTCGTCGCGGTCGTCTTCGTGCTCAAGAGCGCCGGGACGATCGTCTTCCGGTGGTGGCTGCTCGGCCGCACCACGCGGATCTCGGCCGACGCTGCGACGGAGCTGCTCCGGCGGTACGTCCTCGCGCCCTACGCCGTCCACCGCTCCCGGCGCCTCGCCGAGGTGTACCGGACCATCAACGACGCCAGCGCGCAGGCGGCCGGCGTGCTCCTCGGCGTGATCGGCATCGCCTCCGACCTGCTGGTGCTCGTCGCGATCGTGGCGATCCTGCTGGTCGCCTCGCCGGTCGCGACCCTGTTCGCGGCCGTCTTCTTCGCGGTGCTGCTCGGCGGCGTCCAGGCCCTCCTGCGGCGGCGGCAGGGCCGGATCGGCGAGGAGATGGCGGAGGCGGCGCTGGAGTCGTGGCAGTTCCTGCTCCCCTCGCTCGACGGGTTCCGCGAGGCGCGCCTGACCTCGAGCGCGGCGAGCCTGGTCGCCGGCTTCAGCGGAGCCAAGCGCCGCAGCGCCCAGGCTCTGCGCTCCCTCTCGCTCGTCTCGGAGCTGCCGAAGTACCTGCTCGAGATCGGCTTCGTCGTCGCCGTCGTAGGCGTCTCGGGGATCCTCGTCGCCACCGGCTCCGGCGCCGAGGCGCTCTCCGTCCTGGGCGTCTTCGCGGCCGCCTCCCTCCGCGCCCTGCCGACGCTCAACCGCGTCTCGGCCACCTTCGCGATCGTGCGCAGCGGGCAGGCGGGGCTGCGGATCGTCTCCGACGCGGCCGAGGAGCTCGCCTCCGAGGGGGCGCACGTCGAGACGCCCGGGCCGGGCGGCCGCTACTCCGGCGACATCGCGCTCGAGCACGTCACCTACCGCTACGCCGACTCCGACGTGGACGTGGTGCGGGACGTCTCCCTGGTGATCCAGCGCAACGCCACGACCGCCTTCGTCGGATCCAGCGGCGCCGGCAAGAGCACCCTCCTCGACCTGGTCCTCGGCCTGCTCCCGCCCACGAGCGGCCGGATCCTCTGCGGCGGGCGGCCGATCGACGAGGACCCCGCGGCCTGGTACGCGGGGCTCGGCGTGGTGCCGCAGGACGTGTTCCTCCTGGACGCGACGGTCGCCGCGAACGTCGCCTTCGGGGTGCCGGCGGCCGAGGTCGACCACGAGCGCGTGCGCGAGGTGCTGCGGACGGCGCAGCTCGAGGAGTTCGTCGGCGGGCTGCCGCAGGGTCTGGACACCCGCGTGGGCGAGCGCGGCGTCCGCCTCTCCGGCGGCCAGCGCCAGCGGCTCGGCCTCGCCCGGGCGCTGTACCGGCGCCCCTCCGTCCTCGTCCTCGACGAGGCGACGTCGGCGCTCGACAACCGCACGGAGCACGAGATCTCGCGTGCCGTCGCCGAGCTGCACGGCAGCATGACCGTCCTCGTGGTCGCCCACCGGCTCTCGACCGTGCGCGGCGCCGACCGGCTGCTCTTCCTCGACGGCGGCCGGATCGAGGGGGCCGGCACCTTCGAGGAGGTGCGGGCCGCGCACCCCGGCTTCGCCCAGCTCGTGGCGCTCGGAGAGCTCTCGTGAGCGGGGGAGGCCCGCGGTGGTGACGCTCGGCGACGTCCGCTCGACGCTGCTGGCGCCCCTCCGCCGACGGGGCACGACGGTGCTGCTGCCCGGCGAGTCGTTCGGGGTCGGGAACCTCGCCTACTTCTGGCTGCAGGCCCACGCCCGTCGGAGCCGCGGGGTGCCGACCGCGGTGCGCGCGACGCGGAGGACCGCGGAGTGGGCGGAGGTCTTCCCGCGGGTCCTCGAGGAGCTCGTGGTGCCCCCGGCGGAGATGTCGTTCTTCAGCCCCCGCGAGCTCGGGAGCGTCCACCAGGAGCTCGGCGTGGAGTTCACGACGGACGAGCTGGCGGACTTCGTCGCGACGATGCTGCTCCCGCCCGGCGGCCCCTTCAGTGCTCTGGTGGCGGCGGCGCGACCGGAGGCGGACCTCACCGTGAACATCCGGCGCGGCGACTACTACAGCGTCCCGGCCTTCCGCGGCCGCTACTCCTTCGACGTGGTCGAGTACGTCGACGCGGCGCTCGCCCTGGCCCGCGAGCGGGAGCCCGTGCGCAGCGTCCTGATCGTGTCGGACGACCTCGACTGGTGCCGGGTGAAGCTGGCCCGCGTCCTCGAGGGCCTCGAGGTGCGCTTCCCGGGGGCGGGGACGCCGGTGCCGCAGCAGCTCGCCCTGCTGGCCGCGTCCCGCCGCCTCGTGCTGACGAACTCGACCTTCTCGTACTGGGGCGCTCATCTCGGCGACCACGTGCACGGCGGCGCCGACGTGATCGCGCCGTGGTTCCACAGCCGCGCGTGGAACGGAGGGGCGGCGACGCAGCTCGACCCGCGCTGGCGGGTGGTCCGCGACCTCCCCGGCGGCTGGGACGGCTGACGCGGCGCGTCGGATGCGGGCGGCTCCGGGGCGTTCGCGGGCACCGGCGGGGGCTGCGGGCGGGCGGCTCCGGGGGCGCGACCGGGCGTGGACGGTTGCGGGCGGGCGCGTTGTGCGAGGACGGCTGCAGGGTCGCGGCTCCGGGCTCTCGGCTCGGCGCCTCAGCGCAGGACGTGGCCCTCGACGTCGACGGGAGCCCGGGCGGTGAGGCGCTTCAGCCGCATCGCGGGGCGCTCGACCAGCAGCCAGCTCGCCCACGCGAGGGGGACGGTCGCTGCGACCGAGAGCGCGATGTACGCCCAGAGCGGCACGGCGGCTCCGGCTCCGACGATCGCCAGCGAGAGCAGCTGCTGCACGGGGAACGCGTAGATGTACATCCCGTAGGAGACGTCGTGGGTCGCGCCCACTCGACGCAGGGGGAGCCGGGCGCCGAGCGCGACCATCAGATAGGCGAGGGGGAGGCCGGCGAGCACGCGGTAGAGGCCGGTCGCGATCACGAGGACGAGCAGCACGGCCGCGACGGCGGTGAGTGCGCCCGTCAGGGGGAGGCGGTCGCGGTACAGGTGCACGAGCGCGCCGGCGAGGAAGTACCCGACGAGCGTCACCGTCTGGTTGAGGGGTGCCGGGAACGGGACGAGGTCCGTCGCGAGCACCGCCGCGACGAAGGTGAGGCCCGCGAATCCCGTGACCACGAGGGGCCGCACCCAGCGCGCGGGCGCCAGGGAGACGAGCAGGCCGATGACGACGTAGCTGACGAACTCGTAGAACAGGCTCCAGAGCGAGCCGTTCCACGCGCCCGGGTAGGGCACGGAGCCGAGCATCCCCGCGATCCCGTACTCCCGGATGTAGAGGGCCGCATTGGCGACCACGAAGCGCACCGCCCCGGCCGCGCTGTACTCGCCGGCTCCGAGGAGGAGCGACGCGAGCGGTGCGGCGACGAACGCCACGACCAGGAGCGAGACGAGGAAGGCGGGATAGATGCGGAGGAAGCGCCGCCAGAGGAAGTCGACCAGCGATCGCGAGCGCAGCCGGCTCGCGGTGATCAGGAAGCCGGAGGTGGCGAAGAACCCGCCGACCGCCCAGGCGCCGAGGGTCGAGCCTCCGAACCCGGGGTCGTCGCCGTAGCCGCCGAGGGGGAAGGAGTGCGACACGATGACGAGGACCGCCAGCCCGAGCCGCAGGGCGTTGATGCTGTTCGACCGCGGGTCGAAGGCGGAGCCGACGGTCGGGCGCGTGCGCGGGCGTGGCGCGCGGGCGGGCGCGGCGGTGCGCCGGCCGTTCTCCTGGCGGGTCATGCGCACATCCTGCTGACCCCGGCCGTCGCCGTCGATCGGGCCTGGGACGCGCCGCGCTCCTCCCGGAGGGCCCGCGCACCAGCAACGACGCGCGCTCCACCCCTGCGGCCCCGTCGCGGAGCTGACGCGGACTGACGTGCGACCTGCGGCTGATCCCTCTCCGCCCCGTCGTCCCTCCGTCGCCCTCTCCGCGAGACGCCGCTCCGGTAGCGACACGCCGGAGCGGGCGTACCGGAGCGGCACCTCGTGGCAGGCGGTCGGATCACGCCGGTCGGATCACGCCGGTCAGAGCAGCCCGTCCGTGAGGTGGTCCGGCGTGCCGAAGCGGTGGGCCGTGATCGACACGGCCTGCTCGCGGAGGAACGGCAGCAGCTCCAGCCGGCCCGCCTCGGTCGCCGGGCCGGCGTAGACCGCGAGGTCGGGGCGTCCGCCCGTCACGGCCGTCACCGTCGCGGCGGACGCGCCCAGCAGGCGCACCCGTCCGGCGGCGTGGGCGCGCACCCGCGCCTCCCACGCAGCGTCGTCCTCGACCACGACGGCGCCTGCCGCCTCGTCGAGACCGGCGGCGAGCTGCGGAGGCAGCGTCACGGCGCTCGAGACGACCACCCGTGCCTGTGCGGTCGCCGCTGCGACGGCCACCCGCACGAGCGAGCCCAGCGGCTCCCCGGCGGCCAGGCGCACCAGCACGGCGGAGTCGTAGGGCAGGCGGCGGAAGACGTTGCGCTCCGCCTCCAGCCCCGTCACGTCGCGAGGAGCGCCCGCGGCCCACGCCGCCGCGCAGCTGCGCGCCGTCCGCTCCACCGCGGCGTGCTCCTCCGCCGGGAGCTCCGCGCGCGACGCGGCGAGCAGGCGGGCGGCCGGTCCGACGACCGGAGCGGTCGCCTCCGACGGCGCCGCGGTCCAGGAGCCCAGGCCGAGCAGGTAGTCCGGCCCGCCCGCCTTGGTGCCCGGGCCGACCGCCGACTTCTTCCAGCCGCCGAACGGCTGGCGCTGCACGATCGCCCCGGTGATCCCGCGGTTCACGTAGAGGTTGCCGGCCTCGATCCCGTCGAGCCAGGTGCCGATCTCCTCCGGGTCGAGCGCGTGCAGGCCCGAGGTGAGCCCGTAGTCGACCTCGTTGACGATCGCGATCGCCTCGTCGAGGGTCGCCGCCGTCATGATCCCGAGGATCGGCCCGAAGTACTCGGTGCGGTGGAACTCGGAGCCGCGGCGCACGCCGTCGCGGACGCCGGGGCTCCACAGGCGTCCGGAGTCGTCGAGGCTCCGCGGCTGCAGCAGCCAGGTCTCACCGGCGCCGAGCGCGGTCAGGCCGCGCAGCAGCTTGCCCTCGGCGGGTTCGATCACCGGCCCCATCCGCGTCGCGGGATCGGTCGGGTAGCCGACCGTGAGGGAGGAGACAGCGTCGAGCAGCTGCGCGCGGAACCGCTTCGAGCGAGCGACGGAGCCCACCAGCACGACGAGCGAGGCGGCGGAGCACTTCTGGCCCGCGTGCCCGAAGGCGCTCGCCACCACGTCCTTCACCGCCAGGTCGAGGTCGGCCGAGGGGGTGACCACGATCGCGTTCTTGCCGCTCGTCTCGGCGAGCAGCGGGAGGTCGTTCCGGAAGGAGCGGAACAGCTCCGCCGTCTCGTAGGCGCCGGTGAGGATCACCCGGTCGACCTGCGGGGAGGCGATCAGGTCGCGCCCCAGCTCCTCCTCCGGCAGGCGGAGCAGGCGCAGGGCCTCGCGGGGCACGCCCGCCGCCCACAGCGCCTCGGCCACCACGGCGCCGCAGCGCGCGGTCGGACCGGCGGGCTTGAGCACCACGGCGGAGCCGGCCGCGAGCGCCGCAAGGACGCCGCCGGCCGGGATCGCGACCGGGAAGTTCCACGGCGGAGCGACCAGGGTCAGCGCGGCCGGGTGGAAGCGGGCGCCGTCGACCGCGTCGAGCTCGAGGGCGCGCTCGGCGTAGTAGTGGGCGAAGTCCACGGCCTCCGAGACCTCGGGGTCGCCCTGGT
The DNA here is from genome assembly GCF_009866585.1 of Rathayibacter sp. VKM Ac-2762. Classification (NCBI taxonomy): domain Bacteria; kingdom Bacillati; phylum Actinomycetota; class Actinomycetes; order Micrococcales; family Microbacteriaceae; genus Rathayibacter; species Rathayibacter sp. VKM Ac-2762. The sequence continues at coordinate 3,221,709 of NZ_CP047419.1, forward strand.
CGAGGGTCTTGCCGCCCTCGGCCGCCATGACCTCGAGCAGCTCGGCGCGGCGCGCCTCCAGCTCGTCGCCGGCGCGGTGCAGGATGCGGGCACGCTCCTCGGCCGGGACGTCGCTCCAGCCGCTGCCGCGGGCGCCGGAGAGCACCGACTCCAGCTCGTCGAGGGTGCCGATCGTGGCGGCCTCGATCGCGTCGGCGCCGGCCCGGGAGGAGGGGACGCGCGCGAGGATCGCCTGCGCCCACTCGCGGTTCGCGGCGACGGACGGGTCGGTGTCGGGGGTGCTGCGGAAGTCGCCCGGTCCCGGGCGGCCGCTCGCGGCGAACCGGTCGGGCACGCGGTGCGCCGGGGGGACGGCCCCGTCGAGGGCGGCGACGGAGGCGCGGAACCGCTCCTCCTCCCTCGCGAAGAGCGCCGGGTCGGCCTCGAGCTCGAAGACGGCCGACATGAAGTTCTGGCTCGACGCGCCCTCCTCCAGCCGGCGGATCAGGTAGGCGATCGCCACGTCGAACTCGGCCGGCGCGACGACCGGCGTGTAGAGCAGGAGCGAGCCGACCGTGCGGCGCACAGCCTCCGCCTGGCCCTGGGCCATGCCGAGGAGCATCTCGTACTCGATCCCCTCGCGGACGCCGCGGGTGCCGGCGAGCAGCCACGAGTACGCGACGTCGAAGAGGTTGTGCCCGGCGACGCCGACCCGCACGTTGCGGATCCGCTCCGGGTGCAGCGCGTAGTCGACGACGCGCTTGTAGTTCGTGTCGGAGTCCTGCTTGCTGCTCCAGGTCGCCAGCGGCCAGCCGTGGACCGAGGCCTCGACCTGCTCCATCGGCAGGTTCGCGCCCTTGACCAGGCGCACCTTGATGCCGGCGCCGCCGCGGGCCCGGCGGGCGGCGCTCCACTCCTGCAGGCGGATCATCGCCGAGAGCGCGTCGGGCAGGTAGGCCTGCAGCACGATGCCGGCCTCGAGACCGAGGAACTCCGGCCGGTCGAGGATGCGGGTGAAGACCGCGATGGTGAGGTCGAGGTCCTTGTACTCCTCCATGTCGAGGTTGATGAACTTCTGCGGCGAGGACGCGGCGGCCCGGGCGAACAGCGGCGCCAGCTCCTCGACGATGTCGTCGACCGCGGCGTCGAAGGCCCACGGGTTGTGCGGGGCGGTGCTCGAGGAGACCTTGATCGAGACGTAGTCGACGTCGTCGCGGGCGAGGAGCCAGTGCGTCCCCTCCAGGCGGCGGTGGGCCTCCTCGCGGCCGAGGACGGCCTCGCCGAGCAGATTCATGTTGAGCCGGACGCCGTCGCGGCGGATCGCGGCGATGGCCGGGCCCAGGCGGGAGTCGGTCGCGTCGATGATCAGGTGGCCGACCATCCGGCGCAGCACCCGGCGCGCGATCGGCACCACGACGTCCGGGAGGAGCGGCGCCATGACGCCGCCGAGGGCGACCGCGCCGCGCATCGGAGCCGGGAGGAAGGACGGCACGCCGCCCGCGATCGCCTTCAGCGCCGCCGCCGCGACGCGGGTGTCCTCGGGTCGGACGACGCCGTCGACGAAGCCGACCGTGAAGTCCAGGCCGGCCGGGTCCTTCAGCACGCCCGCCAGCTGCGCCCCGGAGGCGTCGATCGGGATCGCGGACGCCTCGCGCAGCCAGCGCCGCACCAGGGCGACGCTCTCGTCGACCAGGCGGGGATCGATCGAATCGGCGGACGGGCCGTCGGCGGCGGGGCCGGTGGCGAGAGCGGGGCTGGCGAGATCCGTCATGGTGCGGTCCTTCTGCTCTGAGGTGGGTGCCTTCAGTATTCGACCGACTACCGTTGAGCAGAAGCGACCGTTCCTTATCGGTACCGGTCAGCTCAGCTGAACGATCGGAGGGACGCCGTGCTCGATGTCCGCCGCCTGGTCCTGCTCCGCGAGGTGGCCATCCGCGGCACTCTCGCCGCCGCGGCCGAGGCCCTCGCCTACAGTCCCTCCGCCGTCTCGCAGCAGCTCGCCGTGCTCGAGCGCGAGGCCGGCGTCGAGCTGCTGCGGAAGGCGGGCCGGCGCGTGCAGCTCACACCCCAGGCCGAGATCCTGGTCGAGGCGGCCGGAGAGGTGATGGCCCTGCTCGAGCGGGCGGAGGCGGCGCTCGCGGCCTCGGGGGAGTCGGTGACCGGGCGGGTGCGGGTCGCGGTGTTCCAGTCGGCCGCGCTCGCGCTCATGCCGGGTGCGCTCCGGGCCGTCGCCGACCGCTTCCCCGAGGTGCGCGTCGAGATGGTGCAGCGCGAGCCCGAGGGTGCGCTGCACGAGACGTCGTGGGCGCGGGAGTTCGACCTCGTCGTCGCCGAGCAGTACCCCGGCCACTCGACCTCCTGGCTGCCCGGACTGGTGCGCAGCGACCTGACGACCGACGCGATCCGCCTCGCCGTGAGCCGCGACTCCGCCGTCGTCGACCTCGCCTCGGCCCGCGACTCCGCCTGGGTGATGGAGCCGCGCGGCACCGCGAGCCGCCACTTCGCCGAGCAGACCTGCCGGGTCGCGGGCTTCGAGCCGGATGTCCGCTTCGAGACCGCCGACCTGCAGGCGCAGATCCGCCTCGCCGCCTCCGGCCACGCCGTCGCCCTGATGCCCGACCTGGTCTGGGCGGGCGAGGCGCCGGACTGCCGCCTCCTCGAGCTGCCCGGCACGCCCCGGCGCACGATCTTCACCGCCCAGCGCGAGGCGCAGTTGGCGTCGCCGGCCGTGCGGGTGTTCCGGGAGTGCCTGGCGGAGGTGGCGGGGCGGTTCGCGTGAGGCTGGGGGCGTGCGGGGGTGCGTGTGGCGGTGCGGTGCGGTTCGGGTGAGCGGGGGTGTGTGGCGGTGCGGTTCGGGTGAGCGGGGGCGTGTGTGGCGGTGCGGTTCGGGTGAGCGGGGGCGTGTGGCGGGGTGTTGCGCCGGTGTCCTGCGCGCGCCGCCCCGAGGACGGCTGGGATGTGCGGCGTCGGCTGCGGTGATCCCTCCCTCCACAGGAGGGCCTCACGCCGGTTCTCCACGGATGTGACGATCCGTCGCTTCCGTGTCGGTGGTCGCTGATTGAATACACGTATGACGATGATCAGCGGGTCGACAGCAGCGGAGGCGGTGCTCAGCGAGGTGCGTGCTCGCGGCGACCGAGCCGCTGCGCTGGCCCGTTCGGCGTCCCCGCTGCTCCTGGCCGCGGCCGAGGAGCTGCACGCCGGGCACCGGGCCGCACTCGAGCATCCGGAGTCGTTCGCCCGCGGCTCGGCGCCGCACGCGTCGAGCGACCTCGCCGAGCGGTCGATCCGCGCGGAGTTCGCGGTCGCCCTCGGAGTCTCCGAGCGGGTCGCCTCCCGCGAGCTCGACCACGCGCGCCTCCTCGTCGAGGACCTGCCGACCACCCGCGCCGCCCTCGCCGGGGCGCGCCTGCGGTGGGAGGCGGGCCAGGTCGTCTGCGCCGTCGCGGCCACCCTGCCTCCGGGCTCCCGCGCCGCGTTCGATACGCGGGCGGCCGAGCTCGCGGCCCGCACCACGCCGACCCAGCTGCGGCGCGCCCTGGCGCGGCTGCGGGAGGAGCTCCACGAGCAGCCCCTCGCCGAGCGACACCGACGTGCCCGCGAGGACCGCGCGGTCTGGCTGACCCCCGAGGTCGACGGCATGGCGACGCTCTGCGCCCTCCTCCCCGCCCCGGTCGCCGTGGGGGCGTACAGCCGCCTCGACCGGATCGCCCGGATCCTCCGCGACGGCGCCGAGGGGCCGGCGGGGGCGGAGCCGCCTGCCGCCACGGACGCGGGCTCCTGCGGGGCGGAGTCGAGCGGGACGACCGGGGCGGAGCCGACCGGAATCACCGGGGCGTGCGACGTCGACGCGATCTCCGGAGCGGGCGACGAGCGGACCCTCGCCCAGCTGCGAGCCGACGCTCTGGCCGACCTCCTCTGCGAGGCGGACGTCATCGGCACGGCGCCCGACCCGGTCGGTGCCGATCGGCCCGTTCCGACCCTCGTCACCGGCGTGCGCGCCGAGGTGCGGGTCACCCTGTCGGCGAGCACCATGTCCGACGCCGACGACGCCTCCGCCGAGCTCGACGGCTACGGCCCGATCCCGGCGGACGTCGCCCGGAGCCTCGTCCCCGCGACCGTCACCCGCGTGCTGACCGAGCCCCGGACGGGCGCCGTCCTCTCGGTCGGGCGCACACGCCGACTGCCTCACCGCGAGCTGCGGCTCCTCCTCCAGCTCCGCGACGTGACCTGCCGCTTCCCCGGCTGCACCCGCTCCGCCGCGAGCGCCGAGGCCGACCACGTCGTCGAGTGGCGCAACGGCGGCGGCACCGACCCCGGCAACCTCGCCAGCCTCTGCGTCGCCCACCACCACGTGCGGCACGGCGACCGCTGGACCTACGTCCTCCACCCCGACGGCACCGCCGACTGGACCACCCCCACTGGCCGCCGCATCACCACGCGCCCGCCGGGCCTCGAGGAACGGCTCCGTCCAGACCCACCCGCGACCCCGAGGTTCGAGGACCGGCCGCCGCCGTTCTGACACGCTGCCGTGCTGCCGTGCTGCCGTGCTCCCGTGCTGCCGTGAGGGAATCGGCTGTCGGGCGGGTTCGGCCCGCTGCGCGGGTTCGCACTGGTGATCGGGCCGTGAGTCGCTCGGGGGCGAGTGCTCAGCGCACTACCGCCGCGCCGCTGACGCTCGGATCTGCGCCTTCGCTCGGGTTCACGCGGCCGCACCGTCGCACCACCGCCGCACCACTGCCGCTGAGGCGCGGACCGTCACCGGGGCCGCACCGTCCGTCGCCTGACGCCGTGCCGACACCAGGGCCGTGCCGCCGCCTTGCGCCCTGCCGCCGTTCGGCCACCACGATGCAGCACCTCAGCACCTCAGCACCTCAGCACGTCAGCACCTCAGCACCTCAGCGCGCGCTGAACCTCCGTCGAGCGCCGTCGCGACGGCCCGCCGTTCGGTCAGGGCGTCTCGCGACTGCGCTGGCGCCCCGCACCGCCCCACGGCTGATACGGCGGGGTGCGCAGTCCAGGCGCGCAGTCCGGGCACGCCCTCGCGGTCAGTCGGCGACGCGCAGGAGCACCTCGCCCGTCGTCCCGCCCCGCAGCCGCCCCGCCGCCGCGACGCTACGCCGCCAGGAAGCGGTCCGCCGTCCGCAGCGAGAGCGCCATCGTCGCGAGCGCCGGGTTCGCGATCAGCGCGCTCGGGAACACCGAGTTGTCGCACACCCAGAGGTTCGGCACGTCGAAGCTGCGGCCGTCCGCGTCGATCACGGCGTCACCGGCGTCGGTGCCCATCCGCACGGTGCCGAGAGTGTGCGCCGTGCGCGCCATCACCCGCGTGCTCGTCGCGCCGGCCGCCTCCACGATCGCGGTCATCGTCCGGATCGCGTGCCGGTCGATCGCCTCCTCGTTGGCGCCCGCCGAGAACGTGATGCGCGCCTTCGGCACCCCGTGCTCGTCCAGCTCGTCGGTCAGCTCCAGCCGGTTGCCGTCGGCGGGCAGGCACTCCGCGTTGATCCCGACGCCAGCCGCGAAGCGGTAGCCGTCGAGCGCGTCCATCAGATCGCGGCCCCAGAGTCCCGCGCCGCGGGCGAGCGTCGTCGCGTAGGTCAGCGGCATCACTCCGAGGCTCTGGATCAGGTAGCCGCCCGCGAAGTCCGCGTCGGCCGGGCGGACGGTGTCCTCGGTGATCACCGAGGAGGGGTAGCCGCGGTAGCCGCGCATCTCGTTCTCGAAGGTGCCCCAGACCTGGGTCGCCCCGTGCACCAGGAAGTTGCGGCCCACCTGGCCGCTGCTGTTCGCGATGCCGGTGTGCAGGAGGAGCCGGGGCGTCTCGACGCCGCCCGCGCAGAGGAACAGGGCGGAGCAGCGCTGCCGGTGCTCCACTCCGCCGCTCGTGTAGACCACGGCGCACACGCGTCCCGCGGCGTCCAGCTCGATCCCGTGCACGAACGAGTCGGCCCGGATCTCGGCACCGGCCCGCACCGCCTCCGGCAGGTAGGTCACGTCCATGCTCGTCTTCGCGCCGGTCCGGCAGCCCTGATGGCACTGGCCGCAGTTGACGCAGGAGGGCCGGCCGTCGTCCCGCGGGCCGCTGAGCACGGCGGCGGGCGCGTCGGTCGCGCGCATCCCGATCGCCGCGCAGCCGCGCAGCATCATGTCGGCCGAGGCGTTCCGCGCGAGCGGGCCCTGCAGGTAGCGGCGCGACGGGTCCCACGGGTACTCGGCCGGGCCCGCCACTCCGATCGTCGCCTCCACCTTCTCGATGTACGCGGTGAGCTCGGCGTGCTCGATCGGCCAGTCGCGGCCGACGCCGGAGTCGCTCCGGAGCCGCAGGTCGCGCGGGTCGGGGCGGGGCGTGAACGCGCCCCAGTGCAGCGTCGAGCCGCCGACCCCGCGGCCGCTGTTGTTCTGCCCGAAGGCGGTGGGGGTCTCGCCTCCGCTGAGGCGCTCCTCCATCCAGTTGATCTCGACGGCCGCCGTCTCGTCGGCGGTGTGGCCGAGCGGATCGACGTGCGGCCCGGCCTCGAGGGCGACGACCCGCAGCCCGCGAGCGGCGAGCACCGAGAGCAGGGGCGCTCCGCCGGCCCCGGTGCCGATCACGACGGCGTCGACCGTCTCGTCGAGCGGGAAGCGGCGCATGCCGGTCGTGTTCATCGGTGACTCCTCGTCGTCGGTTCCCAGGTCTCGCGGTCGTCGGCGCCGAGCAGGCGGAAGCCCGTTACGAGCGGCAGCGTGTCGCCGCCGCTGGCGTAGCCGTCGTAGCCGATCCGCGCCATCGACGCGGGGTGGGCCAGCCACTGCTTCACGAGGTCGACGCGGCAGTCCTCGAACCAGGCGGTCAGCTGCTCGGCACCGAGCCCGCCGGCCGAGCGGTCGCCGAGTTCCGCGGAGCCGTCGGCGATCGCGGTGAGGCGCGCGTCCTGCTCGGCGGGGCCGAGGCCGGCGAAGCCCCGGAGGGCGTCGAGCGCCAGACCGTAGGCGATCGGGTCGGCCGGCAGGTCGGCGTTGCGCCAGCCGTCGCCCTCGCCGTTCGCGAGCTGCGTGTCCACCCGCGCGGCCAGGTCGATCCGGCCGCCCTCCTGTGGGACGACCCGGTCGGCGATCGCGCGCAGCTCCGCGAGCTGGGCGACGGTCAGGGCGCGGGGCGCGTACTCCGGGTCGTCGGCGAGCGCGCGCACTGCCAGCAGCCCGCGCACCCGCGTGGAGGTGCGGGCGGAGGCGATGGCTGCGCCGACGTCGGCCGGGACCGACGGCGCCGTGCCGGCCTCCTCCTCCCAGAACCGGCGGATCGCCGCCGCCACCTCGACCGGGCGCTCGAACGGAAGGAGGTGGCCCGCCCCGGCGAGCGTGAGCAGCCGGGCGCGGGAGTAGAGGGAGCCGGTGAGGCGGCGCTGCGCGTCGGCGCCGAGGTCGCCGTCCTCTCCGCCCGCGATCAGCAGCGCGGGCACAGGCCCGAGGGCGGCCTCGCCGGTGCGGTCCTCGCGGCTGCCGTGCTCGAGCCAGTCCCGCCAGCCCTCGGGGGAGTAGCGGCGCAGCTCGGCCAGCACCTCCGCGTCGGCGTCGGCGGGCAGCGGCGAGCCGACGTTCTGGTCGACGAACTCGCGCACCTGCGCCTCGTCGAGGTGCCCGTCGGCGACCCAGCCGAGCATGGTCGAGCGGCGCTCCTCCTCCATCGGCTCGGGCGAGAGCGGCGACCCGGCGAGGAGCACGACGCCCGCGAGCCCGAACAGGCCCGAGCGGCCGGTGACCGTGCGGGAGGCCACGAGCGAGGCGATCTTCCCGCCCATGCTGTGCCCGAGGAGCAGCCAGCGGGAGGCGCCGTGCTCGCGGATCCGGCGGATCGTGGCGGCGGTCATCTCCTCGAGCGAGGTCCCGGATCCACCGGGCAGGTCGAGCGCGACGAGATCCGCGACGTCGGCGAGTTCGCGGCCGAGCGCGTCGAAGGCGCGGCCGTCGAGCCCGAGTCCGGGCAGGGCGAAGAGGGTGGGGCGGGGGCTGGTGGACACGGGCGTCCTGTCAAATCGGCCGCGCCACGGCAGTGGGGAGCGGGAGGGGAGCGGCGGCGGGGGCGGCCCTCCTCATCCGACCACACGGCGTCCGCGCGCCCGGACCCTTGCGCCGACGAGGCACTCGTGCTGTGCTCGGCGCCTCCGTTCCGCGCCGCGATGCCGGGCCGTCGTGCCGCCCCTCTGTGCCGCCCCTCTGTGCCGCGCCTCCGTGGCGGGCCTCAGAGCGGAGAAGCGAACACCACCAGGTTGTCCCGGTAGCGGCCGATCGCCGTGTCGTACTCGCCTCCGCAGGTCACGAGGATCAGCTCCTCCTCGAGGGTCGCGCCGAAGACGCGGGCGGTGGGGAACGCGGCCTTCGCGTGGGACTCGACCGCCGTCACCCGGTAGCGGTGGTCGGAGCCGTTCACTCCGCTCACCGCGATCTCATCTCCCGGGGCGAGCTCGCCGAGGCGGAAGAAGACCGCGGGACCGGACCGCGAATCGACGTGCGCCGCGATCACGGTGCGGCCGCTGCCGCCCGGGCGCCCGCCTCCCGAGAACCAGCCGACGTCGTCGTAGTCCACCGGCACCTCCATCGCCCCGTCCGACTGGATGCCCAGGGCGATCAGCGGCTCGTCCAGGCCCATCGCGGGCACGATCAGCCGGGCGGGCTCGACGCCGACGGTGCGCGCGGGCGCCGCAGCGGCGGGGTCGGGCGCGGGGACCGGGGGAGGAGTGACCGGGGGAGCAGTAGCGAGGGCCGGAGGCGCGGGCGCGCTCGCGGGCGTCTCCGCTCCTCCGCTCCCGTCCGCGGCGGCGCACCCCGCGAGGAGCAGCACGGCGCACAGTGCCGCCGCGCCGCTCCTCGACCGGGTGCCCACGATCAGGAGGCGGTGCGCCGGCGGGCGACGACCACTCCGGCCGCGCCGAGGGCGGCGACGGCTCCGAGGCCGGCCATCGCGGCGAGACCGGACGGGCCCGTGGCGTCGCTCCCGGCGGCGGTCGCGCCGCCACCGGTCTGGAGGCCGCCGACCGGCACCTGCGAGAGCTGGCCGCGGACGACGCCAGCCGCATACGAGGCCGTGTGGGAGTCGCCCGCGAAGGCGGCGGGATCGGCCTCGAGGGCCTTCAGCGTGAATCCGGCGCCGGTGTCGGCCCCGTTCGCCTGGATCCCCGTGGTGAAGGGGCCCTGCAGGCAGCCGCTGCTGGTGCGGGGGCCGTCTCCGACCGGGGCCGGGTTCGGGAACGCGATGCGCGGCGGGCCCGCCTTGCCCAGCGCCGCCTGGTGGATGTGCGTCGCGGTCTTCGCGGGGCTCTGGTAGTCGCCGGTCACACCGGTGAGGGTGATGTCGTAGCAGATGACGTCGAGGTCGCTGTTGACCCGGAAGGTCATCTCGCCCGTGGCGCCGGGCTGGCCGGGGGTCGCGGCGGAATCGGCGTTCACGACCTGGTCGGGCGTCGCCATCACCGTGAAGGCGCTGGTGAACGAGGACGGCTCGGCGACCTCGGTCTCGGCCTGGGCCGGCGCGGCGGCGAAGAAGGAGGCGGCGGCGACGGCGGTGATGCCGCCGAGGGAGAGCAGGCGGCGGCCGGCGCGGTTCCGCGCGGGGGACGTCTTCGTCATGGTGGAGCCTTTCGATCGCGAGCGCCGAGCGGGCCCGATGCAGGGAGTACGGCCGGAAGCGGCGCCGCGTTCACTCCATCTGAGAGGATCTTCACGGAGACGGTCCTCGCCTCCGATGAACGCCGCCGCCGCCGCGGCCGTACCCCCTTCCGACGGACCACCGGTCCCGACGAGGAGGCGGTGTGGCGCGCACGGCGACGGCACGACGAGACGAAGGGCCCGCGATGCCGCGCGAGCACTCGGAGGTCCCGGCTCCCGTGGTGCGCCTCGAGCCCCGGACGGCGGAGTTCGACCCGGCCGCCGCCTTCGACGAGCACGGGTCCGCCCTGCTCGGCTTCGCACTCAACGCCCTGCGCGACCGCGGCCTCGCCGAGGACTGCGTGCAGGAGACGTTCCTGCGCGCCTGGCGCTCGCGGGCGAGCTACTCCGCCGAGCGTGCCAGCACCCGCACCTGGCTCTTCGCCATCGCACGCAACGTCGTCATCGACGTGCACCGCTCGCGGCAGCGCCTGCCGCGCCTGGTCGAGGCCGAGGTTCTGGAGGAGGTGCCCGCGGAGGACCGCGACCCCCTCGAGCCGCTCGCGATCGCCGAGGCGCTCGCGCGGCTCTCCGCCGAGCACCGGCAGGTCGTCGTCGCCGTCCACGTGAACGGCGAGACCTACGCCGAGCTGTCGGCCGCCACGAGCGTGCCGGTCGCCACCCTGCGCAGCCGCGCCTTCTACGCTCTCCGAGCGCTCCGCGGTCACCTCGCGGGCGCCGGACCCACCGACGAGGAGAGATCGTGACCGACCGAGACCAGCCCGCCGGAGACGAGCCCGGCGGCCGCCGCGAGGAGCTCCTCGCCGCGGCCCTCGCCGGCGACCTCTCCGCCGAGGAGGCGCGGGAGTTCGAGAGCCTGCGCGCCGCCGACCCCTCGATCGACCCCGAGCTCGCGTCGTTCGGTGCGGTGGTCGACCGGCTCGGCGCACTGGGCCGCTGGGAGGAGGCGGAGCCGTCGCCGGAGCTGCGGTCGCGCGTCGCGGCGCTCGCCGGGGAGCGGCCCGAGCGCGGGGAGAGTCTGCGTGCCTCGCGCCGCCGGGCCCCGCGCCGCCGTGCCTCGCGTCTCCGTGCCGTCCTGGCCGTCGCCGCGGCGGCCGCGCTCCTCGTCGTGGGCGGCGTCGCCGGAGCGGCCCTGCGGTCCGCTGAGGAGCGTCCCGTCGCTGGACCGCCCGGGACGCTCGGCGCCGTCGAGGCGATCGCCTTCGACGAGCGGACGGAGGGCGTGACGCTCGACGGCTCGCTGGTCGCGCACACCTGGGGCACCGAGACGATCCTCCGCGGGACCGGCTTCGCCCTCGGCGAGAGCTACGACCTCGTGCTGGTCACCGGCTCCGGCGAGCGGCTCCCGTCCGGGTCCTTCCTCGGCAGCTCCGCGGAGCTCGACTGCGAGATGAACGCGGCCGTCCTGCGCGAGTCCGTCGCCGCCGTCGAGATCACCGACGCCGGCGGCGCGCTCGTCGCCTCGGCCGCCCTCCCCGCCGTCACCTGAGAGCCGGCGGCGCGGGCTCGCGGCGCGGCTTCAGCTCGCTGACGAGCGTGCCCGCGACGATGAACCCCGCCCCGAGCAGGGCGAGCGCGGGGAGCCGGTCGCCGGCGAGGCGGCCGATCAGGCCGGCCCAGACGGGCTCGGCGGAGTAGATGATCGTGGCGCGCGACGGCGAGACCGAGCGCTGAGCCCAGTTCATCGTCAGCTGGATGAGGCAGCTGCTCGCCCCGAGCGCGAGCGCGGGGATCAGCCAGGCCCCCGAGAACGCCGGGACCGCCTCGCCTGCGACGGGCATCGAGGCGAACCCGAGCGCGCCGGCGACCAGCAGCTGCACCACGGTCACCCGGCCGAGGTCCACCCGTCCGGCGACGAGGCCGATCAGGATGATCTCCGCCGCGATCGGCAGCGTGCTCACGATCGTCGCCACCTCGCCCGCTCCGAGCGCGACGCCCGGCTGCGGGCCCGCGATCAGGAGCAGTCCGACGAACGCCAGCGCGACGCCCACCAGCGTCAGCACGCCCGGACGGCGACGGAACACGACCCACTGGAGCAGCGGCACCAGCGGCACGTACAGCGCGGTGAGGAACGCGGAGGTGCTGCTCGGGATCGTCTGCAGCCCGTAGCTCTGCAGGCCGTAGCCCGCGAAGATCATCACCCCGATCGCGATGCCGGCCGCGAGGTCGATCCGCCGCATCCCCCGGAGCGACCGGTGGAACACGACCGCGCTGATCAGCCCCGCGATCGCGAACCGCATTCCCACGAAGAACAGCGGACCACTGTGCTCCATCGCGATGTGCACGGCGAGGAAGGTCCCGCCCCAGATCGCGGTGATGCCGATGAGCGCCCACTCCGGACGCGTGAAGCGGAGGCCCCGGAGCGGCGAGATGTGCATCATTCTGCACATCCTAGGAGCATCAGAGGCTTCTCGGTGCAGAATAGTGCGCATGTCGGCTCCCGTCCTCGCCCACCTGGGCGGCAACCTCCGCCTCGCGCGGCGCGGAGCCGGGCTGAGCCAGACCGCGCTGGCGGCGCGCTCGGGCATCAGCCGGCGGACGATCGTCGCGGCCGAGGCCGGCGAGGCCAACATCTCGCTGACCGGAGTCGACCGCCTCGCGACCGCCCTCGGCACCACGTTCACGGCACTCGTCTCGGCCCCGGGATCCGCGCCCGCGGCGATCGACCAGGTCGCCTGGCGGGGAGCGGGCGAGGCGAGCGTCGCCGTCCTGCTCTCCTCCGTCCCCGCGCGCCGGGAGGCCCAGCTCTGGACCTGGACGCTCGGCCCCGGGGACCGCTACGACGCGCAGCCCGACCCCGAGGGGTGGCACGAGATCCTGCTCGTCACCGCCGGCGCGCTCCTCCTGGAGCGGGAGGGCGAGGAGCCCGTGCGGCTGGAGCCCGGACGGCACCTCGCCTTCCCGACCTCGCGGCACTACTCCTACGTGAACGCGGTGGACGCCGTCACGACGCTCGTCCGGATCGTGGTCGACTGACGGGTCGGCGCCTCAGGCCCGCGAGCGCAGGGTCTCGAGCAGCGCCGCGGGGGTCTCGGGGTCGTCGAGGCTGATCGCGAACTCGCGCGAGCGGTCCGTCGTCACCACCAGCCCCGGCCCGGCGTGCAGGATGACCGCCGAGCGGCCCGGCATCACCCGGTACCCCCAGCCGCCCCACTCCGACGGCCGCAGCCGGGCCGTGCCGGCCGAGGCGATGGTGTCGAGCGGGATGCGGCGCAGCGGGATGCCGAGGGCGGTCGTGACGACGCGGAGGCCGCGGCGGTCGGCGGTCACCCTCAGGCGGGAGAAGGAGAGGAGCACCAGCGCGACGACGCCGAGGACGACGGCCGTCGCGATCGCCGGACCGGTGGCGCCCGCCGCGGCGAGCGTCGCGAGGGAGAGGGCCGCGCCCGCCGCCGTGGCGATCGCGGCGACGGCGAACACCGGGCCCGTCAGCGTCTGCGACCAGGCGCCGGTCTCCTCCGCCGCGAGCGGCAGGCGGCCGGCGGCGAGGCGGGAGGCGCGCCGGGTGCCCAGGCGATCAGCGCGGGCGCGACGGCGAAGAGCATCCCGCCGAGCAGCGCGAGCAGCCATCCGCCGAGCTCCGCCCCCTCGGCGCGCCCGGCCGCCAGCGTCGTGCCGACCGAGGTCGCCCAGGCGGAGGCGCCCAGCCCGGCCACGAGGCCGAGGGTCGCCAGCAGGAGCCGCGGGGCGCGCCCGACCGCCGCCGCCACGAGGCCCGCGACGGCCGGGAGCCCGGAGAGCACGAGGGCGATCGCGAGCAGGGCGCCCGTCGACGCGGTCGCATCGGCCGCCCCGGTGCCCGACCAGTGCGAGGCGAGCTCCGCGGGCAGCACGTCGTCCAGGACGAGGCGCGAGACGAGCACTCCGGCGGCGGGGAGCAGGAGGGACGCGGCGGCGAGGAGCTCGCGGCGGCGGTCGGCGGTGGCGGTCATGATCCGGTCCTCTCGATCAGGCGGACGAGCTCCGCCGGGGTGATGCCGCTGCGGCGGGCCTCCGCGAGCAGCTCGTCGACCAGGGCGGTGACGCGCACGAGCCCGGGCCCGGCCGACTCCGTGATCCACGCGCCGCGGCCCCGGCGCATCTGGAGGATCCCGTCGTCGCGCAGGGCGGCGTACGCGCGCAGCACGGTGTGCATGTTGATGCCGAGCGAGTCGGCGAGCTCGCGGGCGGGCGGCAGGCGGTCGCCCGCCGAGAGCTCGCCCCGGGCGACGGCCGAGCGCACCTGCGACTCCAGCTGGTCGGCGAGCGAGCCCGCCGCGGAGTGGTCGACCCGGAACAACATGTTTGCAATGTTAGTAGAACAAGCAGTGCACCACCAGGCCCTCAGTGCAGCGCGAGCGACACCGCCAGCACCACCATCACGACCGCCACGGCCGCGTCGAGGATCCGCCAGGCCCCGCGGCTCCGGAACAGCGGCCGCAGCGCGCGCGCCCCGAAGCCGAGAGCGGTGAACCACAGCACGCTCCCGGCCGCCGCCCCCGCCCCGAACCACCAGCGCTCGTCGCCGTGCGTGTTCGCCACCGACCCGAGCAGCACGACCGTGTCGAGGTAGACGTGCGGGTTCAGCAGCGTGAGCGCCAGGCACGTGCCGATCGCCGTGCGGAGCGACGTCGAGGCGCCGGCCGGATCGCCGTCGAGGGTCCCCGGCCGCAGTGCGCGTCTCGCCGCCATCACCGCGTAGGCGAGGAGGAAGACGATGCCGCCCCAGCGGATCACCACCAGCAGCCACGGCGCCGACTCCAGGACCGCTCCGATCCCCGCGATCCCGAGCACGATCAGCGCGGCGTCGCAGAGTGCGCAGATCGCGACGACGGCGGGCACGTGCTCGCGGCGGAGGCCCTGGCGGAGCACGAAGGCGTTCTGCGCGCCGATGGCGATGATGAGCGAGAGGCCGAAGCCGAGGCCGGAGAGGGCGGCGAGGAGGGGGGACACGCTCCGACGCTAGGGCGGGGCGCTCCTGTAGACCAGCTCATGCTCCTTCAGTACCGTAAGCAGCACTGATGCTTACAGACGACCTCGACCTCTCCCGCCTGCGCGCGCTCGCCGCCTCCGTCCGGTACGGCTCCTTCGACGCCGCCGCCCGGGCCCTGCACATCACCCCCTCCGCCCTCAGCCAGCGGATCAAGGCGCTCGAGACCGCCGCAGGCCGCGTCCTGCTGGTGCGCTCGCGCCCGGTCGTCGCGACCGAGGCCGGTGCGGGGCTCCTCCGCCTCGCCCGCCAGATCGAGCTCCTCGCCGACGACGCCGTCCGCTCGCTCGGCGGCGAGGACGCGGAGGGGGCGGGCCCCGTCGTCCTCCCGCTCGCCGTCAACGCCGACTCCCTGGCCACCTGGGTGCTGCCCGCGCTCGCCTCCGTCCCCGACGTCGTGGTGGAGCTGCACCGCGAGGACCAGGCGCACACCACCGCGTTCCTCCGCGACGGCACCGTGCTGGCGGCCGTCACCGGAGAGTCGGAAGCGGTGCTCGGCTGCACCGTCGCACCGCTCGGAGTGATGCGGTACCGCGCCATGGCCGCGCCCGCGTTCGCCGAGCGCTGGTTCCCGGACGGCGGCACGGCCGGTCTCGCGAGCGCTCCGCTGGTCGTCTTCGACGAGAAGGACCGCCTGCAGGACGACTTCCTCCGAGCCGCCGGCGTCGAGGGCCGCCCGCCGCAGCACCGCGTCCCCGGGTCGACCGACTTCGAGCGGGCCGTGCGCCTGGGCATGGGGTGGGGGATGCTGCCCGAGCTGCAGGCCCCGGTCGGCGGCGAGGGCCTCGTCGAGCTGGGCGGCGACCCCGTCGACGTCCCCCTCTACTGGCAGCAGTGGGCCCTGCACACGCCCGCCCTCGACGCGGTCGCCGCGGCCGTCTCCGCCGCCGCGCGCGCCGCGCTCCGCCGACCCGCGCGCTGACCCGCGCTGCGCTGACCCGCGCGCTGACCCGCGCGCTGACCAACGTCGGCGGGGAGGCGCTCAGACCGCGAACACGTCGCGGAGGGTCACCGTCTCGAGCGAGCGCTCGCGGAGGATGTCGACGAGCCGCGCGTAGACCTGCGTCACAGGATCGAAGTTCGCGTGCCCGATCACGATGTGCTGCGGCAGGAACCACTGGTCCGCGAAGCCGACCACCTGCTCCGGCGTGATCCGCCCGGAGTCCGAGAGCGAGCCGTACCAGAGCACCGTCGCCGTGTAGCCGATCGCCGCCGCGGCGGCCCGGCTTCGCTCGTCCGTGTACCCGAACGGCGGCCGGTAGAAGGGCGCCGCCTCCACCCCGTAGGTCGAGCGGATGAAGTCGCCGTTGCGGCCCAGCTCCTCCTGCACGCCGTCGCTCGAGAGGCTCGTCAGGTCGGCGTGCGACCAGGTGTGGTTCGCGAGCTGCACCTGCCCCGAGGCGACGAGCGGAGCCAGCAGCGGCGCGTTCGCGGTCCACGAGTCGTACTTCCCGTTGAGGAAGAAGGTCAGCCGGGTGCCGGTGTCGCGGGCGAACTGCGCGTAGGCGGCGACCACGTCGGAGTCGGCGCCGTCGTCGACGGTCCAGGCGAGCGTGCTCCCCTCGCCGGGCAGCTCCGAGATCGTGCCGGAGGGCAGCGGCGCCTTCCGCCGCACCGGAGTCGCCGCGGCGGTCATGGTCGGCACGGGGCGGGGAGGGGTCCGGACGGCCGTCGGAGCGGCGGACGGCAGCACCGCCGCCGGCGCCGTGCTCGGCGGGAGCGCCGCGGGAGCGGGCCGGGCGGGCGTGCACCCCGTCAGCGCGACCGCCGAGGAGGCGATCCCCAGCAGCAGCGCGCGTCGCCTCAACCGGTCCACGGGCCCCCCTCGCGAGCCCCGTCCCCCGGAGCGTCCCCGCGACCGTAGCGGTCGGGGAGGGAGCGGGCAACGCGGCGCGACACCCCTCCCTCCCCGCAGCCTCTACCGGAAGGTGCGCCTGACCGCGTTGTTCGCCGGCGTGGGATCGGCGGCGGCGGTCGACACCCTGGCGTCGATCGTCGTGGCGGCAGGCCGGTCGACGAGCGTCACCGAGTAGGTGGTGCTCCGCCCGGCCGAGACGCTCGGCGCGGTCCAGGTGAGGACCGTCGTGCCCGCGGCCGAGCCCTTCGTCTGCACGGCGCCGGGCGCACTCGCCACCGTTCCGCTGACGACGACCCGGGTGGTCGTCGTCGCCGCGTCCCGAGTGCCGGTGTTCCGGACGGTGATCGTGCCCGAGAGCGGGGCCGTCGCCGCCAGTCCCGGCGCCGGCGCCAGCGTCAGTGTGAGGTCGGCGCGGGTGGAGGACTTCACCTGCAGCGACTGCGTCACCGAGGTCGCGGCGAGCCACGCCGAGTCGCCCGCCTGCGTGGCCCGGACGGTGCAGCTCGCCGCGCCCGTCAGCCGCACCGTCGCCGTGCCCGCGCCGGTCGCGGTCAGCGTGCAGCTGCCGCTCGCGTACAGCTTCACGGGCAGACCGGAGGAGGCGGTGGCCGCGACCGGGTAGGCGATCCCCTTCTCGGGCGAGGACGGCATCGCGGTCGAGAAGGCGACCTTCTGCGCCTTCTTCTTCTGCGGGACGACCGCGGTGACCGCGATCGACTGGGTCGCCCGGGGAGCCGCGTCGTGCGAGGCGTCGCCGGCCTGATCCGCGGTGACCGTGCAGGTGCCGGATCCGCTGAAGGTCACGACGCCGCTCGCGAGCGAGCACGCGCCCGTGGCGCCGATCGTGACCGGCAGGTCGGAGGAGCCGCCCGCCGCGGTCGGCGTGTAGCGGCCGCCCGCGGTCGCCGTGCTCGGAGCCGCGGAGGTGAAGGCGACCGTCTGCAGCGCCCTGCCGATCGGGAACGTCCGGACGACCTGCTCCGCGGGCGCGTGAGCGTCGTCGCCGGCCTGGTCCAGTGTCAGCGTGCAGGTGCCGACGGAGTCGTAGGACACCGTGCCGTCCTCTCCCAGCGAGCAGGAGTCGGAGGCGTCGAGCACCGGGTCGGCGCTCGACGGGCCGCGGACGATCGACGGGGTCCAGGAGCCGCCGATCCGGGCGTCCGTCGGAGCGGCGTCGCGGAACGTCACCGCTCCCGCTGCCGCGCCGACCTCCACCGACTGCGAGATCCGCGGAGCCGCCGAGTGGCGCTCGTCCCCGGCCTGGTCGGCGGTCACCGTGCAGGTGCCGGAACGGGTGAAGGTCACCACGCCGTCCGCGACCGTGCAGGATCCGGCCGCTCCGAGCACCACGGGGGCGCTCGACGCGCCGGCCGTCACGACGGGCGTGTAGGAGCCCCCCGCGACCGCCGCGTCGGGGGCCGGTGACGTGAACGCCAGCGTCTGGCCGAGGGCGCCGATCCCGAAGGCGCGGACGGCCTGCGGAGCGGCGCCGTACCGCGAGTCGCCCGCCTGGTCGAGCGTCAGCGTGCAGGTGCCGACGGAGTCGTGGGACACGACTCCCGCGGCCGCCGAGCATGCTCCGGAGGCGGTCAGCACCGGACGCGCCGTGGAGGGCCCGGCGATGATCCGCGGGGTGGTCGTCCCGCCGACCGTCGCGCCGGTCGGCGCGGTGCCGCCGAAGGAGACGGTGCCCGCGAGCAGTCCGACCGCGATCACCTGCGAGGCCCGCTCCGCCGCGTCGTACCGGGCGTCGCCCGTCTGGTCGGCGGTCACCGTGCAGGTGCCCGATCCGGTGAAGGCGACGACCCCGTTGGTGAGCGTGCAGGACCCG
Organism: Rathayibacter sp. VKM Ac-2762; assembly: GCF_009866585.1. Taxonomy (NCBI): domain Bacteria; kingdom Bacillati; phylum Actinomycetota; class Actinomycetes; order Micrococcales; family Microbacteriaceae; genus Rathayibacter; species Rathayibacter sp. VKM Ac-2762. The sequence goes on from NZ_CP047419.1 coordinate 3,239,991, forward strand.
GAGGCGCCGAGCACCACGGGCCGCCCGGAGGCTCCGCCGGTCGCGGTCGGGCGGTAGGTGCCGCCCGAGAGCGCCGAGTCCGGCGCCTGCGAGGTGAAGGCCACGGCCTGCGCGATCCGGGTGATCTCGAAGCTGCGCACGGCCGTCGGTGCTGCGCTGTGGCGGGTGTCGCCCGCCTGGTCCAGCGTCAGCGTGCAGGTGCCCGCGGAGTCGTAGGAGACCAGTCGGAAGGGCCCGACGGAGCAGGCGCCGGAGGCCGTCAGCACCGGGGGAGCACTGGAGGGGCCGGCGACGACCGCGGCCGTCGAGGAGCCCCCGACCCGGGCCTCGGCCGGAGCATCGCCGCCGAACGCGACGGTGCCCGCGAGCTGCGTGACCGCGACGGTCTGCGAGGCCTGCGCCGCCGCGGCGTAGCGCCCGTCGCCCGCCTGGTCCGCCGTGACGGTGCAGGTGCCGCTGCCGGCGAAGGTGACGACGCCGTCCGCGAGCGTGCAGGCGCCGGTCGCTCCGATCGTCACGGGGAGCCCGGACGCGCCGCCCGTCGCGGTCGGAGTGAGCGTGTCGCCGGACGCAGCCGTCGACGGCGCGGTCGAGGTGAAGGCGACGGTCTGCGCGATCGCGGTGATCTCGAAGGTCTGGACCGCCCGCGCGGTGCCGTAGGTGGCGTCGCGGTAGTGGATCGCCGTCAGCGTGCAGGTGCCCGCGGAGTCGAACCGGACGGCGCCGTTCTCGCCGTCGGAGCAGGCGCCCGAGACGCTGAGCACCGAGGGGCCGGAGGACGGTCCGCGCGTGAAGGCGGGAGTGAAGGATCCGCCGACCTCCGCGTCGGTCGGGACGGCGGTCGTGAACGCCACGGAGCCGGGCGCGTAGCCGACCTCCACCTCCTGCACGGCGGGCCGGGCGCTGTCGTACTGCCGGTTGCCGTTCTGGTAGGCGAAGACGCCGCAGACGCCCTTCGTGGTGAAGGTGACCACGCCGTCCTTCGCCGAGCACGACGCGGTGGTGAGGAGGAACGGAGCGATGCCCGAGGCGCCGCCCTCGATCACGGGGCGGTACGTGTCCCCGAGGACGGCGCCGACCGGAGGCGCGCTCGTGATCCGGACCGTCTGCGGGAGGAAGTAGATCGAGTACTCCTGCTCGGCGTGCCGCGCGGGCCAGTAGCCGTCTCCGGGCTGGTCGAGGGACAGCACGCAGAGCCCGGCCCCGTCGTTCCGCACGGTCACTCCGTCCGGGAGGATCGAGCAGTCTCGGCTCGCGGAGAGCACGGGCACGCCCTTCGACGGGCCGGGCACGATCGTCGGCCGGTACGTCTCGAGCGACATCGCGTGCGGGGGCGCGGTGCTCCCGAAGGAGAGGTTCCCCTCGGGAGTCCCGACCGTGATGACCTGCCGGACCTGCGGAGCGGCGTCGTGCCGATCGTCCGCGGCCTGGTCGATCGTCACCGTGCAGGTGCCGTCGCCGAAGAACGTCACCACGTCGTCCGCGATGGTGCAGTTGCCGTTCTCGATCACCGCGATCACGAGCGGGTTGCCCGAGCCGCCGCCGGTCGCCTCGACCGTGTACCGGTCGTCGGTGAACACCCGGTCGGGCGGAGTCGAGGTGACGACGACCGTCTGGGGGATCCGCGAGATCGGGACGAAGCGCACCAGGCCGTCGGCGGCCGCGTACACGTCGTCGCCCGGCTGGTCGAACTGCACGCCGCAGGTCGAGGGCTCGGTGTAGGTCAGGATCTGCGCACCCGTCGCGTCGGGGGCGACGGTGCAGCCGAAGAAGGTCCTGACGAGCACCGCCAGTCCCGAGCTCGAGGTCGCCGTGGCGACGCCGGTCGACTCCAGGACGCCGGTCCTCGGCACCGCGACCGTCAGCGTCTGCGACGCCTTCGCGACCTCGAGATCGAAGGAGGCGCGCCCCGCGGTGTAGTGGTCGTCGCCGGCCTGGTCGGCGGTCACGGTGCAGGTGCCGCTCCGGGTGAAGGTCACGACGCCGTCGGCGATCGCGCAGGATCCGGTCGCTCCGATCGAGACGGGGCTCCCGGAGCCGCCGCCGGTGGCCGTCGGAGTGAAGGTGCCCAGCGCCGTCGGCGCGGTCGGCCGCGAGGAGGTGAAGGCGACCGTCTGCGAGAACTTCCGGACCGTGATCCGGAACGAGGACGTGCCGGTGTTGCCGGCCTCGTCGTCCGCGGTGCAGTCGACCGTCGTGTCCCCGATCGGGAAGACGCTTCCCGAGGCGGGCGTGCAGGTCGAGCCCACGGCTCCGTCGACCGCGTCCTGCGCGGAGGACGCGAAGGTGACGACGGCGCCGGAGACGTCGGCCGGCTCGGCCGTGACGGCGGCGGGCACGGTCACGACGGGGGCCGAGCGGTCGGCCAGCGCGAAGGTGCCGGGGATCGACCGGAGGGTGTAGTTCGGCCCCGCGTCGCCTCCGTCGCACCGCGTGACGTAGTCGCCGACGGGCGTGCGCGCTCCGATCGTCACCTTCCCGGTGCCGTCCGCCGTGTAGTAGGCGCCGGTCGGCTCGGTGACGAACCGGTCGGTTCCTGCGAAGCCGTCGGCCGTGCAGGTGACCGTCGGGGCGGTCGCGGTGCCGTGCGCCTGCGTCCCGGGGCTCGACGCGGTCACCGAGAGGGGCGCCGGCGAGATCGTGAGCGCGCCGTCGATGGTGATCAGCTGTCCCGAGGGGTTCGTCAGGCCGGAGCAGCGCGTGGGGTAGCGGCCGACGGGGGTCGTCGCGGAGAGCGCCAGCGGCGTCGTGAATCCGGTGTCGGACGCCGCGAAGGCGCCGCAGGAGACCGTCCCCGAGGGGGAGCCGGTCACGGAGGCGGTGATCGCGGGGGGAGTGGATCCGTAGGTCGACGAGGGCGAGGAGGCGGTCACCATCGGGACAGCCGCGACGATGCGCAGCGCGCCGTCCTTGTACCCCGCGATCGTGTAGTCGCTGCTGACCTTCGCGCCGCTGCACCGCGTGGTGAAGGTGGTGAAGGTGGAGGTGGGCCAGTTAGGGATCAGGCGGTAGATGACGTCGTCCGCCGTGACGATCGGGCGGTAGACGCCGGCCGTGAGCGGGGCGCCGAAGGTGTCGGAGCCGACGAAGGCGGCCGTGCAGCGCAGGTCGGGGGCCGGCGCGCCTCGCGGGTAGTCGACCGTCGGGGCGGTCACCGTGAGCGCCTTCGGCTTCGCCGTGAAGCTCTGCAGGGGCTCGCCCGCCCAGCCCAGAGGAGCGAGCGCGTCGAGCCTCGCCGCGAGCGTGCAGACGCCGGCGTGGAGCACGGTCACCCTCATGCCGCTGACGGAGCAGGTCTCGGCGGTCCTGCTGCTCAGGACGATCGAGCGGCCGGGCACGTCGACGGCCTGCGCGTAGGGGCTCGCGTCGAAGGAGTCGCCGTAGGCCTTCTGCGGGAGCGTCGACAGGTCGAAGCGCACGCCGCCCACCGCCACGGTGGCCGGCTCGCTGCGGACGCTGCCGCCGCAGGTGGTCAGGGTCGCCCGGTAGCGGTAGGAGCCGGTGGGATCGGGGCCGGCCTCGAGGAACGCGGTCCCGTCCTCCCGGGCGCCCGCCCGGCCGAGCGCGGGCTTCCACGTGGCGCCGCCGTCCGTGGACCTCTCCCACGACACGGCGGGGATGCCGCCGTAGACGGCCGAGACGCTCACGCCCATCGTCAGCGTGTAGATCTGGTTGGTGACGCCCGCGATGTCCGAGGGCTGCCGGGTGATGACGGGTGTCGCGGCGCACGCGCGCACCTCGTGGCGCAGAGCGGGGAGCGCCGACCAGCTCCCGCGTCCCGCCTCGGCGGCGGTGATGGTGTCGGGGTAGTGCGCGCGGATCTCGTTCCAGCCCTGCGGGATGTCCCTCGTGGTCAGCACGCCGACGCCGTCCGCGTCGAGGGTCACCCTGCTGGTGCCCGCACCGGTGAGGATCTCGACGGTGCCGCCGGCGGCCACCGGCCGGCCCAGGCTCGGGATGGTCACCCTCGCGGTGACGGTGATCTCCTGCCCGAGCATCGAGAAGTCGGGGGTGCGCGTCACGGTCACGGCGGTGTCGTACACCGGAGCGACCACGGGGTCGGCCGCCGTCGGGCCGGCCGTCTGCGAGATCCTCGTCACGCTCGGGTGCACGTAGCTCGAGCCGCCGCCGCCGGCGCCGGGGTCGTTCATGACGCCGAGGGTGTCGTTCATGCTGCCGAACACATAGGGCGATCCGCCGCCGCCGCCGTACCACCAGCCGGCCCCGCCGCCGCCGCCGCTGTGGCCGGGGAACGAGCAGTTGCCGCCGCCGCCGCGGGAGGCGCCGGCGTCGGCGCCCTTGCCGTCGTTGAGGAACACGCCCCACTGGCCGTTGTTGCCGTCGGCGCACTCGCCGAACGTGCTGTAGCCGCGGGCGCCGGGCGAGCCGCCCGAGCTCTGCCCGGCCGCGCCGCCGCCGCCGCCGTCGGCCGCGTTGTTCCTGCCGCCGTTCCCGCCGCCCCTCGCGCCGCTGCCGGCGTCGGCGTCGCCGCCGACCGAGGACCGCCCGCCGCCGCCTCCGCCGCCCGCCGCCACGGCGAGGGCGTGCTGACAGCCGTCCGAGCCGGCCGTGCTGAGGTACTGGGCGTCGCCGCCCGCGCCGCCGGAGTCGCCCCCGTAGACGCCGCCGTTCACGTAGCGCATGGCGCCTGCCGCTCCGGCCGGGGCGCCGGCGAGGCGCCCGATCTCCAGCACCTGCCCGGGCGTGACGGGCACCTCGACGACGAGGCTGGAGCCGCGTCCGCCGGCGTTGCCCGTCCCGAGGCCGCTCGCACCCTTCCCGCCGTTCTGTCCGCTGAGGACGGCGCGGACCGTCGAGACCCCGGTCGCGGGAACGGTGTACTGCGACACCGTCGAGACCTTCGGGGAGGTGAAGCACGCGGTGCTGAAGACCGGCGCCGCCGACGCGGTCGGCGCGGCCACGACGCTGAGTCCTGCGCCCGCTACGAGCACGGCCGCGGCGACGAGGGAACGGAGGAAGGACTGGCGCATGTGCTGCTACTCCCGGCTGCTGCCGGGAGCGGGCGCCCGCGGTCGGCTCAGAGTAGGGCGGTCGCGGACCCGCGAGGAAGGCGGAAGGTACACGAACGCCCTGCTCGGGGGGTACGGAAGGCCACTTCTGCCGGAACCTCCCAGGAAGTCCCCGTGCACGTCCGGGCAGCGTCCCCACCCTGTCGGGGCAGTGTCCCCACCCTGTCGGGGGAGTGTCCCCACCCTGTCGGGGGAGTGTCCCCACCCTGTTGCGGCCGCCGCCCGGGTCGCGTAGCCTAGCGAGGTTGCGTGCATCTGCACGCGCTTGCGTGCTGCCCACCGGGCAGGAGCTCCGGCTCCGGCCGGACAGGCGGGCGGTGCGCCGACAAGTGACCTTGGGTGGGTCGGGCGGGGCTTCGTGCCGCGCGTGATCCACGGTAACCACACATGGAGGAAACCATGGCAGCAGTCTGCCAGGTGACCGGAGCCGTCCCCGGCTTCGGGCACGCCATCTCGCACTCGCACCGGCGCACCAAGCGCCGCTTCGACCCGAACGTGCAGAAGAAGACGTACTACGTGCCGTCGCTTCGCCGTAACGTCACCCTGACCCTCTCGGCCAAGGGCATCAAGGTCATCGACGCCCGTGGCATCGAGTCCGTCGTCAAGGATGTTCTCGCTCGCGGGGTGAAGATCTAATGGCCAAGCAGCAGGACGTCCGTCCGATCATCAAGCTCCGTTCGACGGCCGGCACCGGTTACACCTACGTGACCAAGAAGAACCGCCGCAACGACCCCGACCGTCTCGTGCTCAAGAAGTACGACCCCGTAGTGCGCAAGCACGTCGACTTCCGCGAGGAGCGCTAAGTATGGCCAAGAAGAGCAAGATCGCCCGCAACGAGCAGCGCAAGGTGATCGTCGACCGCTACGCAGCCAAGCGCCTCGAGCTGAAGAAGGCCCTGGTCGACCCGGCCGGGACCGACGAGACCCGTGAGGCCGCCCGCGTCGGCCTCCAGAAGCTCCCCCGCAACGCCTCGCCCGTCCGCGTCCGCTCGCGCGACGCCGTCGACGGCCGCCCCCGCGGCAACCTCACGAAGTTCGGCATCTCGCGTGTCCGCTTCCGTGACATGGCGCACCGCGGCGAGCTGCCCGGTATCACCAAGTCCAGCTGGTGACCGAGCGCCGCTAGCGGCGTGAACGACCGAAGGCCCGTGATCGAAGGATCTCGGGCCTTCGTCGTCCCGCCGGCGGACGTAAAATGTGCGGATGACCGACTCCAGCCTGCCCACCGTCGCCGAGATCGCGGCGCTCATCGACCACGCGATCCTGAAGCCCGAGCTCACCCGCGCCGAGGTCGACGCCCAGCTCGACGAGGCGCGCGCGTCCGGCGTGTTCAGCGTCTGCGTCCGCCCCTCCGACATCGCCTACTCGGTCGCTCGGCTCGAGGGCTCCGGCGTCCTGGTCGGCACGGTCATCGGCTTCCCCCACGGCACCACCTCGACCGCGGCGAAGGTCGCGGAGTCGCGTCAGGCGCTCGCCGACGGCGCGTCCGAGCTCGACATGGTCGTCAACATCGGCCGCCTCCGCAGCGGCCTGCTCCGGGACGTCGAGGACGACGTCCGCGCCGTGGTCGAGGCCGCCGAGGGCCACGTCGTCAAGGTCATCCTCGAGACGAGCCTCCTCGACGACGAGCAGGTCGTCGAGGGCAGCCGGGCGGCCGAGCGTGCCGGCGCGGACTTCGTGAAGACCGCCACCGGCTTCGCGGGCGGAGGCGCGAACGAGCACGACCTCCGCCTCATGCGCGGCGCCGTCTCGGAGGCCGTCCAGGTGAAGGCGTCCGGCGGCGTCCGCGACCTCGACACGCTCCTCGCCTACCGCGGCCTCGGCGTCACCCGCTTCGGCACCAGCGGCTCCGCGACCATCCTCGGCGACCTCGCGGCGCGGCACTCGGGCGACTCCTCCGCGGCACGTGTCGACTCCGCCTCCTACTGACGGAGCGGCCGACGAGGGCCGCACCGCACCCGCCGACCGGATGACGCCCGTGCGCCTGCGCCCGGGCCGCGCCGGCCGGTGGGCGGAGCGGACCCGCCGCCCCCTCGACGAGATCGCCCGCGCCCTCAAGGAGCGCGTCTACGCGACCTTCACGGGCCTGGCCGTGGTGATGATCTACCTCGTCGGCGACCACCCCGACGCGGTCCACGCCCTCCAGAGCCTCGTGATCTCGATCATCGGGATCTCCGCCGCGGGCTTCGTCGCCGAGGTGATCGCGCACCAGGTCGTGCACGCGGCGACGCCCTCGCGAGCGGAGTCGGGCACGATGCTGCGGATCGCGGGCGGGGCGCTCGCCTCGGCGTCGCTGCCGGTCCTCGCGCTCGGTGCCGCGGCGCTGGGCTGGATCGACGCGACGGTCGCGCTGCGGATCGGCGCGGGCGTCTACGTCGCCACGCTCGCGGGGATCGCCCTCATCGCCGTCGTGCGCGCGGGCCTCTCCTGGAAGGAGAGCCTCGTCTCGCTGCTCGGGATCGTGGGCCTCGGCGTGCTGGTCGTCGGCGTGCTCGCGCTCGCGCACTGATCCGGAGGCGCCGCCGCGCGTAGGCTCGGACGGATGACGTCACGCACCAGGGTCGAGCTCGGCCGCCGGGAGGACCTCGGCGCCGACTGCGCGAACTGCTTCGGCCTGTGCTGCGTGGCCCTCGCCTTCGCCCGCTCCGCCGACTTCCCGTTCGACAAGCGCGCCGGGGACGCGTGCGTCAACCTCGACGGCGAGGACGCGTGCACGATCCACCGCCGGCTCCGGCCGCAGGGCTTCGTCGGCTGCACCGTCTTCGACTGCTTCGGCGCCGGTCAGAAGGTCTCGCAGCAGACGTTCGGCGGCGTCTCCTGGCGGTCCGACCCGGCCGTGCGCGAGCGGATGTTCGCGGTGTTCCCGCTGATGCGCCGCCTGCACGAGCTGCTCTGGTACCTCGACTCCGCACTGGCGCTTCCCGGTGTCGGCGCGCCGCTCCTCGATGAGCTGCGCGAGCGGTTCGACGCGGTGCACGCGCACACCCTCGGCGAGCCGGAGCAGGTGGTCGCGGTCGACGTCGACGCGGAGTACGGAGCGTCCCGGCCGCTCCTGATCGCGGCGAGCGCGGCCGCTCGCGCAGGAGCGGCGCCGGCTGCCCGCCGGTCGAGGGGCCGTCGGCTCGCTCCGGGTGCCGATCTGGCGGGTGCATCGCTCCGGAACGCGGACCTGCGGGGGGCGGATCTGCGGGGCGCGCTCCTCCTCGCCGCGGACCTGCGGGGTGCGGATCTGCAGCGGTGCGACCTGCTGGGGGTGGACCTTCGCGATGCGGACGTGTCCGGTGCGCGGCTCGCCGAGGCGGTCTACCTCACCCAGGCGCAGGTGAACAGCGCCCGAGGGGATGCGGCGACCACGCTGCCGTCGCATTTCGAGCGCCCGTCGCACTGGGGCGGCTAGGCCGCCACGTCAGAGGCTGCGGGGGCCGCCCAGCGACTCGTCGCCGCCCTCGTCGTCGACGCCGAGGGCCTCGACGACCTCGCGGCCGAGGAGGTGCGCGCCGCTCCAGCCCTCGATGACGCACCGGGGGAACGCCTCGCGGTCCGGGGAGCCGAGCCATGCGGCCGCGGCCTCGCGGGCCCACGCCTCGGAGGCGTACACGCCGATGATCTCTGTGCGGTCGTCCCACGGCGTCGCGGTCGAGAGCACGAAGTGGTCACCGTTCACGATCGGATCTCCTCCGGCTCTCGGGGTTCAGCGACCCCGTGGGAGTGCGGGACCGGACCGGACGCTACCCGTGGGCGGGGGAGCGCGTCTCCGGGGTCGACACGAGCGCGGATGAAGGCTACGGGAACGTCGAGCGCGGCGCGATCACCCGATGGTCCCACGCAGGCGGGCGTTCAGCCCACCCAGAGCCGTCGCGATCTCGTTCTCGTCACTTCCGGGGAGGAGGGCTCCGCCCTGCTCGAGGCCGTGGCGCAGGGCCTCGACCTCCTCAGGGGGGAGGCCGCCGCTGTCGAGGAGGGCCTGGAGGGCGGCGAGGATGCCGACGAGGGCGACGGCGTCGTCCAGGTCGAGGGGGCGGACGCAGGACTTCTCCATGTCATCGCTCCTGTTCGGGTCAGGGTTCGGGGGCGGGGGCCCCGCGTCGGGGTGCGGGGCCGGGTTCCCGGTCGGGGAGGGGCGCGGGGGACGCCCCGGGGGTCGGCGCAGGGTCGCCGACACGCCGACGCCCCGGTGCCGTTCGGCCCGGGGCGTCGGTGCGGGGGAACGGGTCAGACGACGCGCGGGTCGGACTCCTGGGTGTCGTCCTCGGGGATGTGGACGTCCTGGACGGTCACGTTGATCTCGGCGACCTCCATGCCGGCGATGTGCTGGATGGCATCGGCTACGGCGGAGCGCACGTCCTCGGCGACCTTCTGCAGCGGCGCGGGGTACTCGGCGACGATGGTGATGTCGGCGGCGACCTGGCGCTCGCCGACCTCGACCTTGACGCCCTGGCCGCGGTCGTCGTTGCCGATCGCATTGCGGATGGCGCCGATCGCTCGGGCCGCTCCTCCGCCGAGGGCGTGGACGCCCGGGACCTCGCGCGCGGCGATGCCGGCGACCTTGGCGATGACGCCGTCCTCGATCACGGTGCGTCCGGATCCGGTGCTGGTCTGACGGGTGGTGGTCGCGGTGGTCTCGGCCATGGTCTCCTCTTTCGCTCGGGGCCCGATCGCTCGATCAGGCGGGGTATGCAGGTAGGACGCTCCGTCGACGCCGAACGTCACGGTCGGATCCGGCCCGCCCAGGCAACTGCCAGAGAGGCGGGCCGGGGCGGGCCGGTCCTCTCAGGAACGCGGTCGACGCCCGTCGATTCGCCCTCGGCCCGGTGCTGTGGTGGCATGGAGCCGTGACCGACGCGACCGCCCCGCAGGCGCCCCTCCCGGAAGCGCCGGCCTCGCGCCTGCGGCCGCGCGCCCTGCTCGTCCTGGCCCTGATCGGCGCGGTCGGCGGGACCCTGTCGGGCGCGTTCGGCGTCGGCGGCGGGATCGTGATGGTGCCGATGCTGATCGCGTGGGCCGGGATGGACCAGCGCCGCGCCTCCGCCACCTCGCTGCTCGCGATCGCTCCGACCTCGGTCGCCGGTGCGTTCGGCTACGCCCTCGCCGGCCAGGTCGCCTGGGTCCCGGCGGCGGTGATCGCGGCCGCGGCGATGCTCGGGGCGGTGGCCGGATCCTGGCTGCTCGCGCGGCTGCCTCTGGGCGTGCTGCGCTGGATGTTCGTGGCGCTGCTCGTGGCCGCGGCGGTGCGGATGGCCGTGTTCGGCTCGAACGACACCGGCGCCGTCGCCGAGGGCTGGGGCGTGTGGCCCGGGTTCGCGGGGCTCGGCATCGGGATGGGCGTCGCCTCCGGCCTCTTCGGCATCGGCGGCGGAGCGATCGCCGTGCCGGTCCTGGTCGGCGCCTTCGGGCTCGCGGACCTCCTGGCCAAGGGCACCTCGCTCGCCGCGATGATCCCGACGGCGGTCACCGGCTCGATCGCGAACGCCCGGCGAGGCCTGCTCGACGTGCGCGCGGGCCTCGTGGTCGGGCTCACCGCCACGGCGTTCTCCTTCGCCGGAGTGGCGCTCTCCTTCCTCCTGCCGGCGCGCGTGTCCGGGATCCTCTTCGCGGTCCTCCTCCTGCTCGCCGCGGTGCAGCTCGCCCTCCGCGGGCGGCGCCGCTGAGCCCTGCACGACGCGGACCCCCGCCGTCAACGCCCTGTCCGATCCGTCATAGACGCTCGTAGCGTCGTCGCGATCGGGCGCGGGCCCGGAGGGGCGGGAGCACGATGGAGCAGCAGCAGCGCGAGCAGCAGCAGCAGCGCGATCAGCAGCACCGGCAGCAGCGGCGAGGGGGCGGCGCGAGCCTGCATCGGGACGTCGCACCCGGAGTGCACCGGCTCGAGCACGCCTGGACGAACCTCTACCTGATCGAGGAGGCCGGCCGGCTGACCGTCGTCGACGCCGGACTCCCGAGGACGTGGCCGCACCTGGTGCGTGCGCTGGAGGTGCTCGGCCGCTCGCTCGGCGACATCGACGCCCTCGTGCTGACCCACGCGCACTTCGACCACCTCGGCGTCGCCCGCAGCCTCGTCCGGCAGGGCGTCCCCGTGCACCTGCACGCGGCCGACCAGCCGCTCGCCGCGCAGCCCTACTCCTACCGCCGCCAGCGCACGCCGTTCGTGTACCCGCTGCTGCACCCCTCCGCGATCCCGGTGCTCGGAGCGATGGCCCGTGCGGGCGCGCTCGCGGTGCCGCCCGTGCACGGGACCCTGCCGCTGACCGCCGGAGCGGTGCTCGACGTGCCCGGATCGCCCCGCGTGCTCGCGACTCCGGGGCACACCGACGGGCACGTCTCGCTGCACCTGCCCGAGCGCGACGCGGTGATCGGCGGAGACGCGCTGGTCACGCTCGACCCCTACTCCGCGCGCACCGGCCCGCACCTGGTCGCGCGCGCCGCCACCGCCGACACGGCGCAGTCCCTCGACTCGCTGCGGGTCCTCGCCGGGACCGGGGCGCGGACACTCCTGCCCGGCCACGGCGCGCCCTGGCGCCTGGGCGTCGCGGCAGCGGCCGAGCTCGCGGCGCGGACGCCGATCGCCTAGGGCGCGCCGCCGCAGGCCGCTCATAGGCCGGTGGCCTGCCTCTCCGAACGACCCCGCCCCGCAGCCGTGGCACCATCGGAGGTGATGTCGATCCCCGGTCCCGCATGAGCGCGGTCAGCTACCAGGCCGCGTCGATCCCCCTCCGCCTGGCCAGCGCCGGCATGGTCGTCGCCCTCCCCGTTCTCGCCGTCGAGCGTCTCGGCGACGTCGCGCTCGGCGGCGCCCTGACCGGAGCGGCGCTCTTCCCCGCCGTGATCGCCGCGCCGCTGGTCGGCACGGTGCTCGACCGGGTCCGCCGCCCCCGCCGGCTCCTGGTCGGCGCCGCGCTCACGACCGCCGTCGCCTTCGCGGTCGCCGCCTTCCTCGGCGAGGTGCCGACGCCGCTCATCGTGGTGCTGCTGCTCCTCGCGGGGCTCGCGACGCCCGTCTACATGGGCGGCATGTCGAGCTTCGTCACGAGCGCCATCCCGGAGCCGCGCCGCGCCTACGCGCAGGACTCGCTCTCGTACACGGTCGCCTCGATCAGCGGGCCGGCCATCGTGGGCCTCGCGGTCGGAGTCGGGGGAGCGCGGACCGCGATGCTCGCCATGGCGGTCCTCGCCCTCATCGGCGTCGTCGGGTCGCTCGGCCTGGCGATGGAGGCCCGTCCGGCGCCGACCGTCGGCGTGCTGCGGACGATCGTCGCGGGCGTCACCCACCTCGTGCGGCACCGTCCGATCGCGGTGGTCACCTCGGCGGGCACGCTCAGCCAGGTCGCGGGCGGAGCGGCAGGAGTCGCGGCGATCAGCCTCTCGGTGGAGCGGCTGGGCAGCACCGACGCCGCCGCGTGGATCCTGACCGCCTTCGCCGTGGGCGGCCTGCTGGGCGCCCTCGCCGTGGCGGCCCGCCGCTGGACCCGCCGTCCGCCGGCGTGGACCATGGGCGCCGCCTACATCGCGACCGGCGCCGTCCTCCTGATCGCCGTCCCCGACCTGGGCATCGTCGTGGCGGTCGCCGCCTTCGCGGTCGCCGGCGTCTTCACGGCCCCCTCGAACGCCGCGATGCTGCTGCTGCGCGACCAGGAGAGCCCCGCCGCCGTCCGCTCACAGGTGTTCACGATCGGCGCGGGGCTGCGCTCCACCGCCGCGGCCGTCGGCGCTGTGCTGGCGGGAGCGGCGTCCGGCCTCGGAGCCTCCTGGCTCGTCGCGGGGATCGCCGTGGTCTGGATCGGCTCCGGCCTGCTGCTGCGCCTGTTCCCCGCGCGCGACCGCGACTGACACCAGCCGCGCGCGGAGCGCTCGGCGGGACCGGCACCACCGCGCGCGGGGATCGCGATCAGGCCGCGACGCCCGCCAGCGTGCCCGTGCTCGGCCCGTTCGGGTCGGTGATCATGCAGTTGATCGTGCGGTCGCCCGTGCCCCAGCTCTCGGCGGTCGGGTAGTAGTAGCTGAAGTCGTACGCCGAGTCCTGGTAGCCGATCCCGGTGAACGACTCGAACGCCGTGACGCAGTCGGTCTCGGCCTGCTCCGTCGCGACGGACTCGCCCGGGTACTCGTCGGCGTCGGCCATCGTCAGGTTCTGGAACACCTCGTAGACGTGCGGGTCGGTGCAGGGCACGGTCGGCACGTCGGTGACCTCGGTCGCCTCCTCGCTGAGCTCGCCGTTCAGGCAGTCGCCCACGCGCAGCTGGAAGACGTCGGTCGTCCCGCCCTCGGTGATCTCCCCGGTCTCGTCGTCGCGGGTCTCGCCTCCCATCAGGCCGTTCAGGCCCGAGCAGCCGGTCAGGCCGAGGGTGAGGGCCGCGCCGGCGGCCAGGACGAGGGCGGTTCTGCGGCGGTTCATGACGACTCCCGGGATCTGCTGCACGGAGGTGTTCCTGTGACGGCTCCCAGGCTAGGGGTGCAGGGCATCCGTCCCGAGGGGGATGCACTCGATCCGGATCTCCACTTTCCGGAGTAGCGGACGCTCAGCCCGGTCGGGTCGAATGGGGTCATGGCTCAGAAGACGGTCGCAGACCAGCTCATCGCTCAGCTCATCGACGCCGGCGTCTCCCGCATCTACGGGATCGTCGGCGACTCGCTGAATCCGATCGTCGACGCGGTGCGCCGCAGCGGCGGATCCGAGAAGGGAGGCATCGACTGGATCCACGTGCGCAACGAGGAGGCGGCCGCCTTCGCCGCCGGCGCGGAGGCGCAGCTCACCGGGCGCCTCGCCGTCTGCGCCGGCAGCTGCGGCCCCGGCAACCTGCACCTCATCAACGGCCTCTACGACGCGCACCGCTCCTCCGCCCCGGTGCTCGCCATCGCGAGCCACATCCCCAGCAACGAGATCGGCTCGTCCTACTTCCAGGAGACGCACCCGGACAGGCTCTTCGTCGAGTGCTCGAACTACCGCGAGCTGATCTCGACCGCCGCCCAGGCTCCGCGGGTCGTGAACGCCGCGATGCGCAGCGCGGTGGCGCTCCGCGGAGTCGCCGTGGTCACCCTCCCCGGCGACATCGCCGAGCTGGAGGCGGTCGACGGCTTCCCCGCGTTCGTGCTGCCGTCGACGCCCGTCCTGGTCCCCGCCGACGCCGACGTCCGCGCCCTCGCGGCTGCGATCGACCAGGCGCGGACCGTCGCGATCTTCGCGGGCGCCGGAGTGCAGAACGCGCACGACGAGGTCGTCGCCTTCGCCGAGCTGGTGGGCGCGCCCGTCGGGCACAGCCTGCGCGGCAAGGAGTGGATCCAGTACGACAACCCCTACGACGTCGGCATGACGGGCCTCCTCGGCTACGGAGCGGCGCACGCCGGCATGCACGACGCCGACCTGCTCCTCCTCCTCGGCACCGACTTCCCCTACGAGCAGTTCCTCCCCGACGCCTCGAAGGTGGTGATCGCGCAGGTCGACAGCGACGCCTCGAAGCTCGGACGCCGCGTCAGCGTCGCGCACCCCGTCCACGGCGACGTGGCGGCGACCCTCACCGCGCTGACCCCGCTCGTGCAGCGGAAGGACCACCGCTTCCTCGACAAGACGCTGAAGAAGCACGAGAAGCTGGTCACCGGAGTCGTCGGGAAGTACACCGAGGTCGGCACGCGCAGCCCGATCCACCCCGAGCTCGTCGCGTCCACGCTCGACGGCCTGCTCTCCGAGGACGCGATCGTCACCGCCGACACCGGCATGGGCAACGTCTGGCAGGCCCGCTACATCACCCCCAACGGGAAGCGGCGCCTGCTCGGCTCGTACATGCACGGGTCGATGGCGAACGCGCTGCCGCAGGCGGTCGGCGCGCAGCTCTCGCACCCCGGTCGCCAGGTCGTCTCGCTGAGCGGCGACGGCGGGCTCTCGATGCTGATGGGCGAGCTGGTCACGGTCGCCGCCTACCGGCTGCCCGTGACGATCGTCGTGTTCAACAACTCCACGCTCGGGCTGGTGAAGGTCGAGATGCTGGTCGACGGCTTCCCGGACTTCGCTGTCGACGTGCCGATGGTCGACTACGCGAAGGTGGCGGAGGCGATCGGCATCCGCGGCATCCGCGTCGAGGACCCGCGCGACGTGGAGGAGGCCCTCCGCTCGGCTCTCGCCGACGGCGGCCCGGTCCTCGTCGACGTGGTGACGGATCCGCTCGCCCTCTCGCTCCCGCCCACGATCACGGGCGCGCAGGTGAAGGGCTTCGCGCTGGCGGTCTCGAAGATCGTGATGAACGGAGGAGCGGGCGAGGCCGTCGCGCTGGCCCGCACCAACATCAAGCACGCTCTCCGATGATCGACGCCCGGGCGCTCGCGAGCGGCACCTGGTTCGTCCGGGGCTCCTCGCTGCCGCTCTGGCGCTCGCGGTCGGGGGTGGCGATCACGTACGCGCCGCTCCCGACCGGCGGGATCGGCGACGTCGTCAGCTGGCGCGGCCGCACGCGCTCGCACTACGTGGTCGGGATCGACACCCCCGACCCGCACGATCCGTCCGGCTTCCGCTGGCGCGGCGTCGAGCCGCTGACCCTCCTCGCCCGCAGCCGCTGGTCGTTCGTGGCCGCCGACGACGAGGCGGGCTGGGCGCTCACCCGCTTCGCCCGGACGCCGTTCACGCCCGCCGGCGTCGACGTGTACGTCCGCGAGCCGCACCCGGCCCGCGGCGTCCTCGCGGCGGCGCTCGCCGCCTGCGCCGCCGACCCGCGCACGTCCGCGCTGCGCCCGCGCCTCTTCGAGGTCGCGCCCTGACTCCTGAGCGCGCGCCCTCCCGTGAGGCGTCACGAACGGTCGTCACCCTGCCCGGATGACGGCCGTTCGCGACCCCTCGGCGGTCGTCGATGCGGAGCCCGTTCCGCGAGTGCTCGTCGCAGGCGCTCGACGGAGCGCTCGGGGTGGGGGACGAACTCGGCGCCGACGATGCGGACGACGCGGACGCCGATCGAGGCGAGGTCGTCGTAGCGGCCGAGGTCGCGCGCGAAGCGCCGGTTGCTGGTGCGGTGATCGTCGCCCTCGTACTCCCACGCGACCCGCTCCGCGGGGTACCATCCGTCCGGCCGCCCGACGAAGACCCCGACGGAGTCGAACAGCGGCTCCTGCAGCACCGGCTCCGGGAGCCCCGCCCGGAGCGAGGCGAGCCGGAACCGCGACTCCTGCCGCGAGTCCGCCCCGTCGCGCACCAGAGCGAGTGCGGCGCGGAGTCGCACCGAGCCCCGACCGCGGAAGGCCGACACGCGCTCCCGCAGGTCGGGCAGAGGCACCCAGGGCCGTCGATCGGCCGGATCGCCGACGACCGGCGTGCGCACCAGCGCGTCGCCCACCGCGACGAGGTCGTCCGGCTCGAGGAGCGCGGAGAGATGGCAGAAGAGCGAGGCCGGATCGGTGAGGGGCAGTCCGCGGCTCAGGACGCGGCGGACGTCGGGATCGGCGAGGGCGTGGCCGACGACGTTCCGGTGCCGGGGAGCGCGTCCCGGCCGGCGGACGCTGACGTGCACCGGCTCGTCCGCAGCGGCGGGCGGGAGGTCGAGCGGCCAGAGCCGCGCCGCCGTCACGTGGCTCAGGAGCGCCTCCGGACCGACCAGCGCGAGGAGCGCCTCCGCGCGCAGGCGCAGGTCGGGGTCGGGGTCGGGGGTGCGGACCCCGTGGAAGGGACGGTGGAGGTCGGAGCTGCGGAGCCGCCCGCGGCTCAGACCGCTCGCGCGAGCGTCAGCGACGGTGAAGGCGCGGCCGCGGAGTCCGATCGGAAGCGGCGAGGGATCGTGCATCCGGCCACTGTCCCGCCTCCCGATCCTCGTGAACCGGTTCTCCACAGGCCGGATCCTGCGCCCACCCCGCTCGACCGCGTCCATGCGTCACGAACGGCCGTCATCCCGCTCGGATGACGACCATCCGCGACCCTTCAGCGAGCTGGCGCGCGCAGGTGCGGGCGCGTCACTCGCCGAGCGTGATCGCCTGCGCCTCGACGAGCTCGGGCTCGGGCTCGTGGGCGTCGGCGCGGGCGAGGGTGCGGCGTCCGAGCAGCACGATCAGCGCGGCGACGGCGACGGCTCCGGCTGCGGCGTACATCGGGAAGGCCGGCGAGATCGCGGCGGCCAGGGCGGACGCGGCGGGCGGGGCGATCGCGCCGCCGAGGAAGCGGACGCCGGAGTAGGCGGACGAGGCGACCGAGCGGGGCAGGTCGGTCGCCTCCATCACGCACTCGGTGAGCACCGTGTTGACGACTCCGAGCAGCAGGCCGCCGACGATGATGCAGACGATCAGGCCGACACGGGACGAGATCACGAGGCCGCCGGCGATCAGGTCGAGCGCGAGCAGCAGCAGCACCGAGCGCAGCACGACGGTGCGCGGGAGGCGCCGGGTGAGCAGCGGAGCGACGAACACGGAGGTGACCGCCACGCCCAGGCCCCAGCCGAAGAACGTGAAGCCGAGGCCCATCTCGTCCAGCCCGAGCGGGTAGGGCGTGTAGGCGAGCAGCACGAAGAAGCCGATGTTGTAGAACAGGGCGGCGCCCGCCAGCGTGCGGATGGCCGGGACCTTGAGGGCCGCGAAGGGCGCCGAGAGCGGAGTCGGAGCGGGCTTGGGGCCGTCCTCCCGCAGGAGCGTCGCGATGGCGATGAAGCCGACGGCCATCAGCACGGCGGTGCCGAAGAACGGACCGCGCCACGAGACGCTGCCGAGGAGCCCGCCGAGCAGCGGGCCGACGGCGATGCCGATGCCCAGAGCGGCCTCGTAGAGCACGATCGCCGCGGAGGAGCCTCCGCTCGCCGCGCCGACGATGGTCGACAGGGCGGTCGAGATGAACAGCGCGTTGCCGAAGCCCCAGCCCGCGCGGAAGCCGATGACGCCCTCGACACTGCCCGCCGTGCCGGCGAGCGCGGCGAACACCACGATCAGCACCAGGCCGATCATGAGGGTCTTCTTGGCGCCGATGCGGCTGGAGAGCCAGCTGGTGAAGAACATCACGACGCCGGTGATGACGAGGTAGCTCGTGAAGAGCAGCGAGGTCTCGGTCGGAGTCGCCTGCAGGCTCTCGGCGATGGCCGGGAGGATCGGGTCGACCAGGCCGATCCCCATGAAGGCGATCACCGCGGCGAAGGCGACGGCCCAGACGGCCAGCGGCTGCTTCAGGATCGAGCCCTGGGCGGGCGAGTGGGGGGAGGTGGTCACGGCGTGGGGCCTTTCTCGGGGGAGGAGGGGACGGGGGTGCCGGCGATCCGGGCGACGCGGGCCTCGACGAGGGTCGCGGCGCGCTCGAGGGCGAGGCGGTCGTCCTCGTCGAGGTCCTCGAACAGCGGGGCCAGGGCGGCCTCGAGGCGGAGACGGTGCTCGGCGAGGGCGTCGAAGCCGGCGGGAGTGCCCTCGATCAGCCAGGCGCGGCCGTCGCCGGCGTCGTGGACGCGGCGGATCCAGCCGGCCTCGTCGAGCCGGGCGATGATGCCGGTCATCGTCGGCTGGGTGACGCGGACCCGCTCGGCGAGCTCGCCGAGGCGGGAGGGGGAGGCGGTGCGCAGCTCGGCGAGCGTCGACCAGACGGCTCCGGACTGCGCACCGAGCCCGGTCGCGCCGCTCGCCCGGCCCGCGAACCGCGTGAGGGCGGTGGCGGCGGAGGCGAGACGCACGGGGGCACTGGGGTCGGGCACGAGAAACAATATAGCACGCCTATGTAGTTCAGTGGAGGGCGCTCCGAGTCCGCCCTCCATCGGGCGCACTCACTGACGTTCTCCTCCGCTTCTGTGACAGGATCGTCCGTATTCGCGCGTCCACTCCCGCGATCACCGACGGAAAGAGAAGTCATGTCCCCCAGCGAGCACGACGTCGTCGTGATCGGAGCCGGTGCCACCGGACTCACCGCGGCGCTCCGGCTGCAGCAGCACGGGCTCGACGTCGTCGTCGTCGAGGCGCGCGAGCGCGTGGGCGGGCGGCTCGAGACCCGCGTGGTCGACGGGCAGCTCCTCGAGCTCGGCGGCCAGTGGGTCTCGCCGGACCAGACGGCGCTCCTCGAGACCCTCGACGAGCTCGGCCTCGGCAGCTACTCCCGCTACCGCGAGGGCGAGAGCGTCTACATCGGCGCCGACGGCTCCGCTCGACGCTTCACCGGCGACATCTTCCCGGGGAGCGAGCGCACCGAGTCCGAGATCTCCCGTCTGATCGAGGTGCTCGACCGCCTCGTCGCCGAGACGGACCCGGCGGCGCCCTGGACGCATCCGCTCGCCCGCGACTACGACCGCATCACCTTCGCCGCCTGGCTGGAGCAGCAGAGCGACGACGAGGAGGCGCGGGCCAACATCGCCCTCTTCCTCGCCGACGCCATGCTCACCAAGCCGGCGCACGCCTTCTCCCTCCTCCAGGCGCTCCTCATGGCCGCGAGCGCGGGGAGCTTCAGCAACCTGGTCGACGCCGACTTCATCCTCGACAAGCGCGTGATCGGCGGCCTCCAGCAGGTCCCGGAGCGGCTCGCCGAGCGCCTCGGCGCCGAGCGCGTCCTGCTCGGGCACCCGGTCCGCTCCGTCCGCTACGGCGACGACGGCGTCGAGGTGCGCGCCGACGGCGTCGTCCTCCGCGCCCGCCGCGCGATCGTCGCCGTGCCGCCGAACCTCGTCGGCCGCATCTCGTTCGACCCGCCGCTCCCGCGCCTGCGGCAGCAGGCCCTGCAGCACCAGTCGCTCGGCCTCGTGATCAAGGTGCACGCCACGTACGCCACGCCCTTCTGGCGCGCCGACGGCCTCTCCGGCACCGCGTTCAGCCCGCACTCGCTCGTCCACGAGGCCTACGACAACTCGAACCACGGGGAGGAGCGCGGCACCCTGGTCGGCTTCGTCTCGGACGAGAAGGCCGACCGCGTGCTCGCGCTCGACGAGACGGAGCGGAAGGCCGCGATCCTCGACTCGCTCGCCGCCTACTTCGGCCCGGCCGCACTCGATCCGGTCGTCTACTACGAGAGCGACTGGGCGTCCGAGGAGTGGACGCAGGGCGCGTACGCCGCGAGCTTCGACCTGGGCGGGCTGACCCGGTACGGCGCGCTGCAGCTGGAGCCGGTGGGTCCGCTCCGCTTCGGCACGAGCGACCTCGCCGCCGAGGGCTACCAGCACGTCGACGGCGCCATCCGCGTCGGCAGGCGCCTGGCACAGGAGATCATCGACGAGGACGGCGCGATCGCACCGGCCCCCCGCAGCGAAGGAGCACAGCCCGCATGAGCACCCACTACGCCGTGATCGACCCGGCCACGGGGGAGACCCTCCGCGAGTACCCGACCCTCGGCGACGCCGAGCTGACCGCGGCGATCGGCTCGGCGCAGGACGCGTACTCCTCGTGGTCGCGGACCGTGCCCGTCGCGACCCGCGCGGCGCTGATCGCCCGGGTGGCAGAGCTGCACGTCGAGCGCGCCGACGAGCTCGCGGCGATCATCGTCCGCGAGATGGGCAAGCCGCTCGACCAGGCGCAGGGCGAGGTCGGCTTCGCCGCCGACATCTACCGCTACTACGCCGAGAACGGCGAGGCCTTCCTGGCCGACGAGCCGATCGAGCTCGCCGAGGGCACCGGCTCCGCGCTGATCCGCCGTGCCGGGCTGGGCGTGCTGCTGGGCATCATGCCGTGGAACTTCCCCTACTACCAGGTGGCCCGCTTCGCCGGCCCGAACGTGGTCGCGGGCAACACGATCCTGCTCAAGCACGCGCCGCAGTGCCCGGAATCGGCCGCCGCCATCGCCGACATGTTCCGCACCGCGGCCGAGGAGCTGGGCGCGCCCGCCGGCGTCTACGTGAACCTCTACGCCACGAACGAGCAGGCCGCGACCGTCATCGCCGACCCCCGGGTCCAGGGCGTCTCCGTCACCGGCTCCGAGCGGGCCGGCGCGGCCGTCGCGGAGCTCGCGGGCCGACACCTGAAGAAGGTCGTGCTCGAGCTCGGCGGCTCCGACCCGTTCGTGCTCCTGTCGACCGACGACCTCGACAAGGCGGTCGAGGACGCGGTCGCCGCGCGTCTGGACAACAACGGCCAGTCCTGCAACGCCGCGAAGCGCTTCATCGTGATCGACGAGCTGTACGACGCGTTCGCCGAGAAGTTCACGGAGGCGTTCACCCGCGCCCAGCCGGCCGATCCGTTCGCAGAGGGCACCCTCCTCGGCCCGCTCTCCTCCTCCGCCGCGACGGAGCGCCTCGAGGCGCAGCTGGCGGCCGCGCGCGAGCAGGGGGCCACCGTCCGCGCCAGCGGCGAGGTGACCGGCAACTTCTTCCCGCCCGCCGTGCTCGAGGGCGTCACGCCCGAGATGGACGCCTACCGCGAGGAGTTCTTCGGCCCCGTCGCCGCGCTCTACCGCGTCCGCGACGAGGACGAGGCGATCGCCCTCGCGAACGACACCCCCTACGGCCTCGGCTCCTACCTCTACACGACCGACCAGGAGCAGGCGCTGCGCCTGGCGGACCGGATCGACGCGGGCATGGTCTGGATCAACCTCGTCCTCGGCGACGCGGCCGAGCTGCCCTTCGGCGGCGTGAAGCGCTCGGGCACCGGCCGCGAGATGGGCCGCCCCGCCCTCGAGGAGTTCGTGAACAAGAAGCTCATCCGCATCGCGTGAGACGGGTGCGGGCCGGGCCCCGGAGTGGATCCGGAGCCCGGCCCGCAGCCGCTCGGCCTGCGCCCGCTCACTTCTTCGTCAGCGACGACTCCTTGTGCGCGGCCTTCGCGTCGGTCTTGTCGCTCTGCACGATCCAGTAGGGCTCGTCGTCCGAGGCGTTGAACTTCTGCCCCTCGAACTGGAACTCCTTCGTCTTCTTCTCGACCAGCTCGCCGTGGGTCTCGCCCTGGGAGGTGTTCCAGCTGATCTTGTCGCCCTTCTTCACGAGGCGGCTCCTCTCTCTCGGTCGCGCCGGAGCGCGGTGGTCCCCTCGCGCGGGAGCGCGATGGTGGTGGTGACGTCGACGATCGCCGGGGCGGCGGGCGCCGACGAGAAGCCGAACCGCACGGGCGGCGAGAGCGGGCGCAGCGGGCCGAGGTCCTCCTCCGCCAGCACCGCGTGGACCCCCTCGACGCGGCGGATCGCCCGCACGCCGTAGTACTCGCGGCGTCCGTGCCCGGCCGACCCGGCCGTGCTGACCCCGCGGACGAGCAGGGAGGCGACCGGCGAGATCGCGGTCAGCCATGCCGGGTGCTCGGCGAGCGGTCGCGGAACGATCCGCAGCAGCCGGCCGAGCGCAGTGAGACCGCCGAGCTCCAGTCGCACCGCGAGCGGTCCGGCCGCGACGGACAGGCCGCCCGCGATCCTCCGCCACGACACCGGCGCGATCCGCACCTCGTCGAACGCGTACGTCGACCCGATGAAGTCCGCGACCTCGCGGGTCGGTGCGATCAGGAGGCGGTGGCCGTCGCCGTCCTCGACCATCGCGTCGGCGAACGGGCCGAAGGGGGTGTCCTCCCAGAGGCCCAGCACGATCCTTGTGCCCGAGGACGTGCCGAACCCCGCGATGCGCCCGCCGAAGCGGAGGAGCCGCGGGGTCCGGCCGGTCATCAGGAGGCCGAGCGCAGCAGCGTGAACGAGCCGTCGCGGACGATCAGCGTGGTGACCTCGCCCTCGACGACCTGCTCCGGGTCGCTCGAGGCGGCCAGCGTCCACTCGGCGCCGGGCGCCTCGGGAACGGTGAACTCGACGCCGTTCTCCGCCGCGTTCAGCAGCAGGGCGAAGCTCGCGCTGCCCTCGTGCTCGAACACGAAGGTGATCGAGCGGGCGTCGGGGTTGTCCCAGTCCTCGTCGGCGAAGCCCTGCGCGTCGGAGCGGAGGATGTCGACCGTGTCGGGGCCGCCGTCGCCGGGGGCGCGGCGGAACCACTTCGGGCGCAGCGCCGGCTCCGCGGCGCGGAGGGCGATCAGCTCGCGGGTGAAGGCGAGCAGCTCGCGGTCCGCGTTCTCCCAGTCGAACCACGAGATCTCGTCGTCCTGGCAGTAGGCGTTGTTGTTGCCGCCCTGCGTGCGGGCGATCTCGTCGCCGCCCAGGATCATCGGCACGCCGGCCGAGAGCAGCAGCGTCGCGAGGAAGTTGCGGCGCATGCGGTCGCGGCGCTCGTTGACCGCCTCGTTCTCGGTCGGGCCCTCGGCGCCGTTGTTGGAGGAGCGGTTGTCGCTCTCGCCGTCGTTGTTGTCCTCGCCGTTGGCCGCGTTGTGCTTGCGCGAGTATGCGGTGAGGTCGGCGAGGGTGAAGCCGTCGTGCGCGGTGACGAAGTTGATGCTGGAGACCGGCGAGCGGCGGTCGGCCTCGTACACGTCGGGGGAGCCGAGGACGCGCTGCGCGGTCGTGCCGAGCACCGAGTCGGCGCCGTTCCAGAAGTCGCGCACGTCGTCGCGGAACTTCCCGTTCCACTCCGACCAGTCCGCGGGGAAGCCGCCGACCTGGTAGCCGGCGGTGTCCCACGGCTCGGCGATCATCTTGACGGGCGCGAGCACCGGGTCCTGCGCGATCAGGTCGAGGAAGGCGCTGTGCACCTCGGCCTCACCGGTCTGGCGGGTGAGGGTGGTGGCGAGGTCGAAGCGGAAGCCGTCGATGTGCATCTCGGTCACCCAGTAGCGCAGCGAGTCCATGATCAGGCCGAGCGCGGCCGGGTGCGCGACGTTGAGGCTGTTGCCGGTGCCGGTGGTGTCGAAGTAGTTCGCGCGGTCCTCCTCCACCAGTCGGTAGTAGGAGCCGTTGTCGATGCCCTTGAACGAGAGGGTGGGGCCCTTGTCGTTGCCCTCGGCGGTGTGGTTGTAGACCACGTCGAGGATGACCTCGAGGCCGGCCTCGTGGAACGCCTTGACCATGGCCTTGAACTCGTCGACCTGCGAGCCGTCGTCCCCGGCGTGCGAGTACTCGTTGTGCGGCGCGAAGAAGCCGAGGGAGTTGTAGCCCCAGTAGTTGCGCAGGCCCTTCTCCTCGAGGTGCGAGTCCTGCACGAACTGGTGCACGGGGAGCAGCTCGACCGAGGTCACGCCCAGGTCGGTGAAGTGCTTGATCGCGGCGGGGTGCGCGAGGCCGCGGTAGGTGCCGCGGATGTCCTCGGGCACGTCTGTGTGCAGCTTCGTGAAGCCCTTCACGTGCACCTCGTAGACGACGGTCTCCTCGAGCGGGATGCGCGGCGCGGTGTCGCCGCTCCAGTCGAAGGAGTCGGGGTCGGTGACGACGCAGCGGGGGACCGCGTGCGCGGAGTCGGCGTCGTTGCGGGAGTCGGCGTCCTCGTAGAACTGGCCGAAGACGTCCTCGGACCAGGTGTACGAGCCCTCGATCGCGGTGGCGTGCGGGTCGAGGAGGAGCTTGGCGGCGTTGTGGCGGAGGCCGTTGGCGGGGTCCCAGGGGCCGTCGACGCGCAGTCCGTAGCGGGTGCCGATGCCCATCTCGGGGACGAGGCCGTGGAAGACGTGGCCGGTCCGCTCGGTGAGGGCGACGCGGGTCTCTGCTCCGGACTCGTCGAAGAGGCAGACCTCGACGCTGTCCGCGGTCTCGGAGTAGACGGCGACGTTGGCGCCGGCGTCGCCGCGGAGGGAGACGCCGAGGGGATACGGGAAGGAACGGGGGGATGCGGGCATGCGTCCATCCTGACCGGGCGGCTCCGAGAGCTTCGCGCCCTTGTCGCCGCGCCCGCCTCCCGCTAATCTTCCAGGCCCTCCCTTCGACACCGCGCCTTCCGCGGGCATATAGTCAGCTGGCTTACTAAATCGTCGGAGGAGAGCGTCGTGCGCAACCGCAAGTGGATCGGGCTGGTCGTCATCAGCCTCGGAGTGGCGACGATCATCGTCGACTCGACCATCGTCAACGTCGCCATCCCGTCGATCGTCGCCGATCTCGGGATCACCTCGACCCAGGTGCAGTGGGTGCAGGAGTCGTACACGCTCGTGTTCGCCGCGCTCCTGCTGGTCTTCGGCACCCTCGCCGACCGCTGGGGCCGGCGCCGCATGCTGATCGTCGGCGTCTCGCTCTTCGCGCTCTCCTCCGTCGCGGCGGCCCTCGCTCCGACCGGCGACCTGCTGATCCTCTCCCGGGTCGTTCAGGGCGTCGGAGGAGCGATGGTGCTGCCGACGACCCTCTCGCTGATCAACGCCACCTTCCGCGGGCGCGAGCGCGCTATCGCCTTCGCCGTCTGGGGCTCGACCATCGGCGGCATGACCGCGGTCGGCCCGCTGCTCGGCGGCTGGCTCACCACCGACTTCTCGTGGCGCTGGGCGTTCGGCATCAACATCCCGCTCGGCGTGATCATCGTGGTCGGAGCGCTGCTGTTCGTCGACGAGTCGCGGCAGCCCGACGGGCGGCGGGTCGACCTCGTCGGCGCCGCGCTCTCGATCATCGCCTCCGCCTCCCTGGTGTTCGCCCTCATCGAGGGGCGCACCCTCGGCTGGTGGGGCGTCGACGAGCCGCTGAGCGTCGGCGGCTGGAGCTGGCCGCTCGGCCTCTCGCCGGTCCCGATCGCGTTCGCCGTCGCGGTGCTCGCCGGGGTCGCCTTCGTCCTCTGGGCGCGGGCCCGCGAGCGCGCCGGGCGCTCGGCGATGCTCGCGATCGGGCTCTTCCGCCTCGCCTCGTTCCGCAACGGCAACCTCGCCGCGATGATCGTCTCGCTCGGCGAGTTCGGGATCATCCTGGCGCTGCCGATCTGGCTCCAGAGCGTCCTCGGCTACACGGCCGTGCAGACCGGCCTGGTGCTCCTCGCGCTCGCGCTCGGCTCCTTCGTCGCCTCGGGCTTCGCCGGCGCCTTCGGCAACAGGGTCGCGCCGGTGCTGATCGTGCGGGTGGGTCTCGCGGCCGAGATCGTCGGCGTCGCGGGCATCGGCCTGGTCGTCTCCGACTCCACCCCGTGGTGGGCCCTCGTCCCGTTCCTCGCCGTCTACGGCTTCGGCGTCGGCCTCGCGACGGCGCAGCTGACCGGGGTCGTGCTCCGGGACGTTCCCGTCGAGCTCAGCGGGCAGGGCTCGGGCACGCAGTCGACCGCACGGCAGATCGGCTCCGCCCTCGGCATCGCCGTGCTCGGGACGATCCTCTACACCTCGACCGCGGGGGTCCTCACGACCTCGCTCGAGCAGCAGGGCCTCCCCGCGGAGCAGGTGGCGACCACCGTCGACGCGGTGGTCGACTCCTCCGGTGCGGCGATCGCGGGGCTGGCCGCCTCACCGGCCACCGCCGACGCGGCCCGGGCGGCGGGCGAGGCGTTCTCGGACGGCACCCGCTACGCCGCCTTCGCGGCCGCCGGGTTCCTCGCCGTCGGCTTCCTGGCCACGCTCTCGCTCGGCCGCCCGGCAGAGGAGGAGGAGCCGGAGGTCAGCTCAGCGGAGCCGAGTCGTCGGCGGTGAAGACGATCTTGCCGATCGTGCGGTCGGCGCCGGTCGCTCGGCGCGACAGCACGTCGACGACGTCGCCCAGCGGATGCACGGCGCCCGGCCGGGGCCGCAGCTCGCCGGAGGCGGCGAGCGAGACCGCGCGCCCGATCCGCTCCGCCGTCGCCACCACGATCATGTTGCGCACCCGCGGGCGGTCGCGGCGGACGAGGCCCGTCGCCTGCGAGACCAGCGCCGGACCGCTCGGCACCAGCGTCGCGATGCGTCCGCCCTCGGCCAGGAGGATCGCCGCGTCGTCGACCGGCAGGTGGCCGGAGACGTCGACGACCACGTCGAAGCGGCCGCCCAGCACCCCGAGGTCGAGCGCGCGGTAGTCGTGCGGCTCGGCGCCGAGCGAGCGGAGCAGGTCGGCGGAGGCGGCCGAGCCGGTGGCCGCGACCGTGCAGCCCGCCCGCACCAGCAGCTGGATCGTCGGATCGCCGATGGCTCCCGAGCCGCCGCTGACGAGGACGCGCTCGCCGGCGCGCACGTGCAGTGCGTCCACCAGGCCCACCGCGGTGCCGCCCGACATCGCGAGCGTGACGGCCTCGACGAAGCCGAGGGAGTCGGGCATCGGGACGAGCGAGCGGCTGCGCGCGATGGACGCGTCGGCGAAGGCGTCGCCGTCGCGGGTCATCCCCACCACGCGGTCGCCGATCGCGACCGAGTGCGACCCCGGGCCGAGCGCCTCGACGGTGCCGGCGATGTCGAGGCCGAACCCGTAGGGACGGGAGCGGCCGAAGGCCATGATCCGCGCGGAGCCGGACAGGATCTTCTCGTCGGTCGCGTTGATGCTCGCCGCGCGCGTGCGCACCAGGACCTCGCCGCGACCCGGCATGGGCACCGGCGCTTCCCGCCACGAGAGCAGATCGGGCCCGCCGAACCTGTCGTACCCGAGTCGTCGCATGTCGCTCCCGTCGTCCGTGCCAGCCCCCCCGAGCCTAGGGCGTGGCCGCTGAGCGGAGGCGTCGCGGGCGCCCGGCGGAACCCCCTCCGGTGCCCGCGGGGCCGGTGCTACCGTGGCGGCCATGAGCGCAGACGACAGCCCCGAGTTCGCAGGCTTCGAGGCCACCCCCTCCACCGATGCGGAGAAGGCCGACGACGTCCATCCCGCCGACGCCGAGGTCGAGGAGAACACGACGGCCGACGAGAGCCGCGACCCGGACCACGGCTACGACCCGATGAGCGAGAGCGGCTCCGAGAACGCCCCCGAGGACGAGGTCGGCCCCCGCGAGGACGAGGAGGGCCTGCTTCCCCCCGGCAGCACCGCCGAGGGAGCCGGCACCGCGCTCGGCGCCGACGCGATCGAGGGCGGCGAGCCCCTGGGCAAGAACGCGAGCGCCGGCACCCCCGGCCAGCTCGCCGACGAGCGCTGGCGCACCAACGGCATCAACCCGCTGGGTTGAGCCTCCTTCCGCGGCGGTCCCCGCCCGCCGCGGCGCAGTCGGCTACCTGGGATGGCCGGGCGGGTGGAGCGTCCTGCGTCCAGCTACGACGGAACGCTGACACGCGTTCCGCCGGTTCGCCTCGCGGACACAGCGGCGGTGGACGCCCGGCCGCGCGGGCCATCGACTCCTCCATCCACGGCCACGGCGGCGCGCCGTGAGGCGAACCGTCGAAACGCGTTCCAGCGTTTCGGCGTAGCCGGTCGCGACACGCTCCACCTGCCCGGCCGTTTGCGGGAGCCGACCGCGTCGCGGCGGGCGGGGACCGCCGCGGTAACGAACACCGCCGTGAGGCGAACCGTCGAAACGCGTTCCAGCGTTTCGGCGTAGCCGGTCGCGACCCGCTCCACCTGCCCGGCCTTTCCTGGGAGCCGACCGCGCCGCGGCGGGCGGGGACCGCCGCGGGAGTGAACACCGCACACAGCTGGCGTTCCGGTTGCTCGGAGGAGGAGCAGGGGTGGGCGCCGTAGCGTTCCGGGAGCGCGGCACGCCGGTCGCGCGGACGGGGAGTCCCATGTCGTTGTTCCTGAACCGCACTCGTGAGGTCCGATGGACCGAGGACGAGAGGCGGGCGCTGGCCGAGGCGGTGGCGGAGGACCGGGCCGACGCCTGGCGCGGAGTGGGTGCGCTGGATCGCACCGTCGTCGTCTCGACCGAGGATCCCGGCGTCCGCGGCGGCGCGCGCTGGCCCACCGATCACCGTGCGTTCCTGCGCGTGGACCGCGGCACCTCCGTGGTGCTCGCGACCGACGGGCTGAGCGACCCCTTCGACCGGCTCGCGTATCCCGGCACCGGTCTCGGCCTCGAGCTGTGCCTCGAGACGTCCGCCGTCCGCGGCGTCCCCACCGCCGAGCTCTGGAACCACTGGCACTTCCGCCTGCTGTACGAGGCCGCCCGACGGGCCGCCCTGCAGGGGGTGTGCTGCCGCAGCTCCCTCGACACGGCGCGGCTCGCGAACGTCGCGGCGCCGCCCGCCTGGACCGACGAGCAGGGCACCGTCGGTGTCCTCCTGGGCCTGCGCAGCCCCGGCCTGCCCGAGCGGCTCGACCTGGCGACCGGTCACGCCGACCTGGTCACCCTCACGCCACTGCGGCCGCAGGAGCACGCCCGGGCGTCGGTCGACGCGGGCGCCCGTGCCGAGATCGCCGAGCGCCTCCGGGCCCTGCCGCACGAGGAGCTCGTGCACACGGCCCGGCCGCTCGTGGTCTGAGGAGCGTCGCGGGTCAGGAGCCCTCGGCCGGCTCCGGCACCACGGTCATCTCGCCGGTGTTGTTCGCGCTCGCGATGAACTGCTCGATCCACAGGCGGTTGAGCGACGGGCGCTTGCTGCCGTGGAATCGGAAGTGCAGCGGAGTCGTCGGGTGCACCCAGACGGAGCTGCGGCCGTAGCCGGACGACTCCGGCTCGCTCCAGGAGAGGCTGAACGACTCGTTCCGCCGCATCTTGGTGAACATCGCGACCTTGAGGTGCGCGAGGAGCCGGTCCTCGAAGTCGATCTCGAGTGATTGCGGTCCGTAGATCAGTCGTCCCATTGTCTCCGCCGTGAAGTCGTGCCGACGCGCCGGAGTCCCGGACGGCGTCGCGGGCTCCGTGAGCTCGGGAGCCGCCACGGAGAGGATACCGATCCTGCGGCCCGGAGGGGTGACACGGGTTTCGCCTCCGCCGGCCGGGGGCGGGATCACCCCGTCAACGACGGACGCCCCGCCGACCGGATCCGGGGATCCTGGTCGACGGGGCGTCGGAAGTCGGAGATTACTCGCCGACGCCGCGGATGTTCGCGGCCTGCGGGCCCTTGCGGCCCTGCTCGACGTCGTACTCGACGTGCTGGTTCTCGACGAGCTCGCGGTAGCCCTGCTTCGCGATGGCGGAGAAGTGCGCGAACACGTCGGCGCCTCCGTCGTCGGGAGCGATGAAGCCGAAGCCCTTTTCGGAGTTGAACCACTTAACGGTGCCAGTAGGCATTTCTTTTCCTTATGTGTTAATGACGCCGACCGGGGCCGGCGTCGTCAGAGTCCGCACGAGTGTGCGGTACCCGCTCGACTCGGCCTCCGCGGGTGAAACACGCGTCTGCCGGAGTCGTCCGGGTCGTCTAGGGGCTGAGCTCGCGCCTCCGGGGGAGGGCGGCTCTGCGGGGGAGAACGTCCCGCGGACCGGGCGAGCCGGTGGAGCGGGGGTCGAACGAGGAACGGCGCGGCTTCCGCGGCGTCCTGTGAAGGGCGGTACCCGCGTGCGAGGCGGGCGTTCGAACCGGACGACCGAGGACGATGCTCTCGGTCGGTGCGGTCTCTATCAGGGGCTGAGTCTCTTCGTCGTCGTGCGACTTCTCAGCCGTGGAATTCGGGCGATCGCCCAGGAGATGTCTCGACTCTACGGGATCACGGCCCCCGAGCGCGACCGCCCGCGTCATACGGCGCGCCGATCCGCGTGCGCGAGGCGGCCGGAACCGCTGTCCGGGCGGGTCGCGTTGTGCCACGATACGACTCGGATCGCGCCGTTCCCCGCCGCCGATCCCCGCCACAGCCTCCCCGCCACAGCCTCCCCGCCACCGTCGCCCCGGAA
Source organism: Rathayibacter sp. VKM Ac-2762 (assembly GCF_009866585.1). Classification (NCBI taxonomy): domain Bacteria; kingdom Bacillati; phylum Actinomycetota; class Actinomycetes; order Micrococcales; family Microbacteriaceae; genus Rathayibacter; species Rathayibacter sp. VKM Ac-2762. The sequence continues at coordinate 3,270,336 of NZ_CP047419.1, forward strand.
CGAGCCCGGAGCCCGTCCTCCCGAGGTCACCGTGCCCCTGCCTCCCCGGCCCGCCGACGCCGCGGTGCTGCTGCGCGAGCAGCGCGAGGTCGGCGTGCTCTGCGCCCGGCGGGCGGGCGGGGTGCTGACCGCCGCCTCCGCGCTGCACCTGCTCGCCCTGACGCCCGCGCAGCTGACCACGGTGCTGCCGAGCCTGGCGCTGCTGGTCGTCTCGGCGCTCGTGCAGCTCGCGCCCGGCCGATCGGTCGCGACCGGGACGAGGGCCGTGATCCTGGGATCCGCGCTGGACGTCGCGGCACTCGCCGCCTTCCTCTCGCCGGGCGTCGACGCCTCCCTCCGCGCCGTTCTGGGCGGGATCACGATGCTCGCCTCGATGGCGCTGCCGTGCGCGCTGCTCGCCGTCGGCTCCTGGCGGGGCATGCCGTGGGCCGCGGTCCTCGCGCTGCTCCCGGTCCTCGCCCTCGGCGCGGCGGCGACGGGCGCGTCCGGGCGCGCTCCCTTCGTCCTGATCTCGGTCGTCGTCTGCTGGGCGCTGCTGCTGACCGCCGCGCGGTGGCTCGCGGGCAGCGTCGCGCGTGCGCACGTCGGCACCGCCCGCCTCCGGACCGCCCACGACGCCGAGCGCCGCTCGAGCGAGAGCGAGTCCCGGCACCGCGCCGACGCGCGGCTGATGCACGACACGATCCTGGCGACGCTGACGCTGGTGGCGCACCGGGGGGAGGGCGTGCCCGCTCCCGTGCTGCGCGACCGGGCCGCCGCCGACCTGGCCCTCCTGCGCGGTCTGGAGACGGTGGAGGAGCCGGACCCGGACGGGGCGGCCGGGGTGCCGGAGGCGCTCCTCGCGCTCGGTCGGCGGTCGGCGGCGGTGGGCGTGGAGGTGCGCTGGCACGGCGGAGCGCAGCCGCGGATCCGCGCGGAGGTGCTCGACGCCGTGGTGCGCGCGACCGGGGAGTGCCTCGAGAACGTGCGGCGCCACTCCGGAGCGGACCTGGCCCACGTGAGCGTGGCGGAGGAGGCGGGCTCGCTCCGCGTCGTCGTCTCGGACGAGGGGCGCGGTTTCGACCCGGCCGCGGTGGCGGCCGGACGCCTCGGCCTCGCGGAGTCGGTCGTCGGCCGGATCGAGGCGGTGGGCGGCGCGGTCCGGGTCTTCTCGGCGCCCGGGTCCGGCGCGACCGTGCTGCTGAGCGTGCCGCTGTGAGCGGGTCGCGGCAGGAGGAGGGGACGCTCCTGGAGCTGGTCCGGGCGGCGGACAGGAGCCCGGGCGCGCTGTGGAGCATCCGCGAGCGCCTCACCCGGCCGAACCGCCTGAGCGGGAGCTACCTCGGGCTGGGCTTCCTCACGATGGCGGTGCTGCTCGACATCCGCGGAGTGATCTCGTACCTCTGGTCCCTCGACGCGCGGTCCGCGACCTGGCTGAGCGGACTCTCCTGGCTGCTGGTCGTCGCCGCGAGCGCGGTGGGGGTCTCGATCGCCCTCCGCCGCCACGGCGAGCTGCCGCGCCGGGCCTTCGCAGGCGTCCTCACCGTGGACGTGGCCGCTCTGCTGCTCGAATTCGCCGACCACGCTCTGCCGACACCGGCTCCGATGTACTACCCGTCGGTCTGCGTGGGAGTGGGCGCCGGCGTGATCGCGCTGATCACCTTCCAGCCGCTCTCGCGCTCGTTCCTCGCCCTGGTGGTCCTGGTCGGGCTCACGGCGCTCGGCCTCGTCGGCCAGGCGCTCCTCGGCGACGGAGGCGTCGCCCTCGCGGTGAGCAACGTCCTCCTCGCCGTCGCGCCCGCGGCCGTGTGCGTCGTCGTGCTCACCTCGCTCGACCAGTACGTGCGGCGCACGCTCGACCGCAGCCTGGCCGGCGGCACCGTCCACGCCGCGGACGACGAGTTCTCGCAGGTGGACGCCCGCATCGAGGAGCTCCTCGAACGGGTCCGGACGCCGGTGCCGCTGGACGAGGAGCTGGGCGAGCGGGCGCGGGTGCTCGGAGACGAGCTCCGCGAGGCGCTCGCCCGCAGCCACGACCGCACCTGGCTGAGGATCGCGGTGGAGGAGTCGGCGCTGCTGTCCTCCGCTGTCGCGATCGACGATCCGAGCGGGGCCGCGGCGCTGCTGGCCCCGCTCGACCGCTCCCGGCTGCTCTCGGCGCTCTGGCTGCTCTCCGCCCCCGCCGGGAGGACTCCGCTCGCCGTCCGCCTGGAGCCGGGCCAGGGCGGCGGGGTGGAGCTCGCCCTGGTCGCGGCGGGCATCCGCGCACGCGACCTCGACCGCGCGGTCTGGGGCATCCTCAGCGAGCTCGGCGAGCACCGCACGACGACCGACCACGGCGCGACGAGGATCCTCGTCTCTCACCGGCCCCGGAGGAGGACGACGACATGAGCGACGAGCCCGCGATCACGCTGGCCATCCTCGACGACCACCCGATCCTGCTGGCGGCGCTGGCGGAGTGGATCCGCCGCTCGGGCACGGACATCCGCGTGGCGGCGACGGCCGGCACCTGGACGGACCTGCTCGCGCACCCGGCCTTCCCGACCGACGTGGTGCTGCTCGACATCGACCTCGGCGACGAGCTCGACCTCGCCATGAAGATCCGGATCATCGCGGCCGCCGGCGCCGCCACGATCATCATCAGCACGCACTCCGAGCCGGGGACGATCAGCCGGGCGCTCGAGGCCGGAGCGCACGGCTACGTGGTCAAGAGCGAGCGGACCGAGACGATCCTCGCGGCGATCCGGGCGGCGGCGCGCGACGAGCGCTTCCTGACGGCGCAGACGCGGGAGCTGCTCGGGGCCGACCGCCCGGGCACCCTGACGCACCGCGAGCGGGAGATCGTCCGCCTCTTCGTCGACGGGATGCCGCTGAAGCAGGTCGCCACGCTCCTCGGCATCACCCAGGACGCCGCGCGGAGCTCGCTGCGCAGCGCCCGGGGCAAGTACCGGGCGGAGGGGCTGGCCGTCGGCACGAAGATCTCGCTCCGCCGGCAGGCGCTGCGCGACGGGATCGTCGAGCGCTAGGCGCGCGCTCGACGGTCCCGGGGGCCTAGACCGTCTCGGCGCGCTTCTGCCGCGCGGGCTCGGCGGGGTCGGAGGGCCCGTTCCAGATCGAGACGATGCCCCAGACGACGGCCGCGATCGGCACGGCCAGCACGGCGCCGACGATGCCGGCGAGGACGGTGCCGACGGTCAGGGCGATGAGGACGATCAGCGGGTGCAGCTTCAGCGAGCGCGCCATCACGACCGGCTGGAGGAAGTTGCCCTCGAGCTGGTTGACCCCGATGACGACCAGGATCACGATCAGCGCGGCGACCGGGCCGTTGGCCACCAGCGCGACGAGAGCGGCGAGGATGCCGGCGGCCGTGGCTCCGACGATCGGGATGAACGCGGTGAGGAAGACGATGACGGCCAGCGGGATCGCCAGGGGCACCTGGATGATCGCCAGCGCGACGCCGATGCCGATCGCGTCGACCGCCGCGACGGTCGCCGTTCCGCGGACGTAGCCGCCCAGCACGTCGACCGTCTTGTGCCCGACGCGCTTGCCGCGCTCGTAGCCCGAGCCGGTGAAGGGGCGCAGGAGGAACTCCCAGATCTTCGGGCCGTCCTTCATGAAGAAGAAGAGCACCACGATCATCAGCACGAGGCCGGTGATGAAGTTCGCCGCTGCGGAGACGCCCGCGAGCGCGCCGTTGCCGAACGAGCTGGAGGTGAGGAAGTCGACGACCGACTGGCGGGCGGACTCGATCTGCTCGTCGGTGATCTGGAACGGCAGGTGCTGCACGTAGTCCTGCAGCGAGGTGATGCCGTCGGAGGCGCTGCTGACCAGCTCGTCCCACTGGTTGCGGACCGCGACCGTGATCAGCCAGCCGACCGCGCCGAGGATCGCGAGCAGCCCGATCAGCGCCAGCCAGGTCGCGAGGATCGACGGCACGCCCTTGCGCCGCATCCACGCCAGGACCGGGTGGATCGCCGCGGCGAGGATGAGCGCGATCATCACGGGGATGAGCACCAGCGTGAGCTGCGTCATCGCGAAGACGAGCACCGAGGCCAGCAGGAGGACGATGACCACCTGGAGGCAGCGGGTGGCGAACCGGCCGAGGCCGTCGCTCCAGACCCGCCGCTGCGGATCAGGTGCGCTCGGCTGCGGCGCGGCGGCGCTGGTCGAGGAGTCGTTGCGGTCGAAGAAGCCCATGGAGGGACGGTATCGGCTCGGGCCGACCTGCCGTCCCTCCTTGACACCCCGGCCGCGCCGCGGCGATCCGGCCTGCCGACAGCGGTGTGCTTCTTCTACCGCCCTGGTACGGGAATGGGCAGCTGACCTATTCGGCGCGGCCGGTAACGCTCACGTCGCTCCCCGAGGCGACGACGGACGGGAGCTCCACTGTGGCACCGAAGATCGTCGTGTAGGACTGAACCCCCGCGGAGAGAGCCGTGAACGCGATGATGTCGTCTTCGAGCAGACGCTGCGGAGTCGAGCCGGCGATGGTCACGAGGATGGTGTCCTCCCAGAAATCTCGACTGTATCCAGGCTCGCGTGTGATGTTCACGCGGTACGTTCCGCCTGCGTCCTGAATGATCTTCCCTTCGAACTTGTAGTAGGAGCCGGCCGCGGCGTTCCCGGCTCGGAAGAGGTCCTCGTAGCCGATCGCCACAGCTGCCGCCTTCGCGGCAGCTGCCTCAGCGGCCTGCTTCTCTGCAGCCAGCCGCTCTTCCTTCGCTGTCTTATCGCTCTCGACCGCCTCGACGGCAAGGTCGACTCTGTCGCTACCCCGGTCGAGAGCTTTCTCGCGCTCATCGAGTTCTGCGGTCGCAGCTTCCACTTCTTCGCGGCTGACGGCGCTCGTGTCGAGCTGGGCGGCGGCGAGGTCCGCCTCCTCTTTCTCCGCGCGCTCGAGAGACTCCTGCAGCAGAGTGAGCAGGGCGGCATTGTCGAGGTCATCGGCTCCGACCGAGAGAGATTCGGCTCTGGCGTCCGAGGTCGATTCCTGGTGGGCTCGGAATGTCGAATCGTGCCGCTCGAGTGCGGTCTGGTAATCCTCGACTGCTTCGGCCTTGGCCTTCTCGGCCTCGGCTATCGCGTTCGTCACACCGATTCCGATGACGACCAGGGCAGTGGCGAGAACAAGTCCGCCGGCCGCGAAGAGGACAGAGCGCCGAGGGCGGCGAAAGCGAGTGCGGGGTCGGGGAGCCTCTGTGTCCTCAGAACCCGTTGAGCCCTCCTGCCCGGCGTCTCCGGTTGTCTCGTGAGCCGAATGCGATTCGTCGCCTATTTCCTGATGCCCGCTCATAGCGTGTCCCCTGTTCTCGCTTTCGATGAAGCGAGCCTGACAGTACCGGGACATGGCGTCCCGATCGACATCGATCCGCCTCGTGCGCGCGCGGAGACACCGGCCTTGCTGACTCGTGATGGGCCGCCGACACGAATCCTCGCGCCCGTCCGAGCAAGGCCGTGCGGACAGTCATGTGCGGAATCCGTCGCGGCCGCAGAGCATCGCACGGTGGAATTACCCATTCGAGCCGCCGGAGCCCTGCGGATCGTTGCGGCGGCGACGGATTCCGCACTACAGTCGCCGTGTTCATGCAGGTGCATGGGGTGCGGTACCCGAAGCCGCACTGCACCGCCCTGCTCGGAGCAGACGCCTCCGCCGGGAGGGATGACGATCCTCTCTCCCGGCGGGAGGCGGACCGGGCGGATCCGCCCGGCCGCCGCCGGCGCTAGGCCGGGACGCGCACCGTCAGCCCGCCGGGCTCGATCCAGGTGCGGAACGCCGAGGTCGAGCCGAACGGGTCGCCGTCGAGCTCGATCTCCTGCGCGTGCTCGAGGCGGACCGTGAGGTCGCGGCCCTTCACGTACCGCAGGGCCGACACCTCCTTGGTCAGGCCCATCAGCTTCTTGCCGACGACGCCGCTGCGGCGGAGCACGCCGTTCTCCCACACCACCTTGAAGATGATCTGCACCCAGCCGAAGAAGCCCTCGGGGCGCAGCAGGACGATGTCGAACTCGCCGTCGTCGACGGCCGCGTCCGGCAGCAGGAGGATGTTCGCCGGCAGGGCGCCGCAGTTGCCCACGATGATCGTGTGCGCGCGCACCTTGCGGGTCTTCGAGCCGTCGAGGCGGTAGCGGAACTCGAGCTGGTTCTTGTCGAGCAGGGCCTTCCGCAGCGCGTCCACGTAGGCGAGCCAGCCGGCCCGCTTCTTGAGGTCGTCGTCGGTGTTGGCGAGCATCTTCGCGTCGATCCCGAGGCCCGCCATCACGACGTAGGCGTGGCGGTCGCGGCCCGTGGAGGTCTCGATGTCGATCATCCCGACGTCGATCGCCCGGTCCTGTCCGGAGAACGCGACGGTCAGGGAGTTGTCGATGTCGTCGAGCGTGAGGTTCAGGTTGCGGGCGAGCAGGTTGCCGGTGCCGGAGGGCAGCAGCGCGAGCGAGGCGTCGGAGCCGCGGAGGGCCTCCGCCACGACGCGGACCGTCCCGTCGCCGCCGGCCGCGATCACGACGTCGGCGCCCGCGGCGAGGGCCTCCTTCGTCTGACCGGCTCCGGGGTCCTCGACGGAGGTCTCGTACCAGAGCGTCTCCTCCCAGCCGGCGGCCTCCTCGGCGCGCTTCACAGCGGCCTTCACGGACTCCAGGTCGACCTTGACGGGGTTGTAGACGAGGGCGGCACGGCGGCGCTCAGGCATCGTCGCGGCTCTCGTCGAGCTCGTCGCCGTTCTCGTCGACACGGCCCGGACGCACGGCGGCGTCCTCGCGGATGTCGATGCGGGTGTCGCCGGCCTCGGTGGTGGAGACCTCGATGCGCGGGGCCGCGTCGGCCTCCGTCGCCTTCGGGGCGCTGGTCAGCTGGTCGTGGCGGTCGTCCGCGCTCTGGTCGGTCATGCCTGGACGGTAGCAGCGGGCGATCCGCGCCCGCGCGGGCTTGCGTCAGCGGCCGCGCGCCGCCTGAAGACCCCAGAGCACGAGCGGGATCTGGAGCGGGAGGCGCAGCAGCGTGATCACCCGGGTCCGAGGCCGACGGGCGTCCCGCGCCATCTGCACGTTGCCGGGGAGGACGGCGGCCATCAGGGCGGCGGAGGCGAGACCGCCGGCCGCGCGGGTCCGCGGGTGCAGCGTCGCGGCCGCGCAGACCAGCTCCGCCGCTCCCGAGACGAGGACCCATCCGCGCGCCGAGCCGGGCATCCCTCGCGGGACCACCGCGTCGAAGGTCCGCGGGTGCACCAGGTGGACGACTCCCGAGACCGCCATCGCCGACACGAGCACGAGCGGGCCCGCGCCCAGGCGGCTCATCGGCCCTCCGCCCCGCGCTCGAGCGGAGCGACGTGGTCGAGGATCCGGCGCCACTCGCGCACGAGCGCCAGCCGGCCGGCTCCGTCGACGGTCACGGTGCGCGCCCGCGCGAGGCGGCCGCGGTACCAGCGGCCGTCCTCGGCGCTCGCCACCGGGTCCGCGTCGCCGTGGACCAGGAGCGTCTCGGCGGTCACCCGGTCGAGGTCGTCGGCCCAGGAGCCGTCGCGGAGCGCCGCGAGGTCGGTCGCGGCGCCGCTCGGGCCCTGCCGCCAGCCCTCGGAGAGCATCCGCTCCAGCCGGTTGCGCAGTCCGCCGTGGGTGGCGAGCACCGGGTCGTCGGAGTCGATCCCGAGCGCGTCCAGGCCCGGCTGCGTCTGCGGGAGGGCGGCGGCGATCGCGTCGGCGTCCTCCCCGCGGAGGGTCTCGCGCCGCTCCCACGCGCTGGTGGGGTGCACGATCACGCCGGCCTGCGGGGGCGCGGGGGTGCCGACCAGCGCGAGGCGGTCCACGAGGTCGGGGTGCCGGGCCGCGAGCGAGAGCGCGAACGCGCCGCCGGAGCCCCAGCCGACCACGCCGACGCTGCCGAAGCGGGCGCCCTCGACCATGCGGGCGGTGCGCTCGGAGCGGCGCAGGTACTCGGCGAGGTCGTCCGCGCGGTCCTCGACGCGGCCGTGAGCGGCGTCGACCGGGTCCGAGGCGCCGTAGCCGGGGCGGTCGAGGATCAGCAGGTGCAGGCCCCACGGGCCGGTGACAGTGGGGTCGGGGTCGAAGCCGCCGGCTCCGGGAGTGGGGTGGCAGAACACCACCAGCCGGTCGGCGACGGGATCGCCCGCCGCCGAGACGCCCATCCCGCGGCCGGACCGCAGCTCGAAACGGTGGTTCGCCATGTCGCCTCCCGGGTGCGCCGAGGGTCGGCGCGTCGCCCCCAGTCAAGCGGAGACGGCGGCCCGCGCGCTGGGCCTTGTGCCGGAGCGGGAGCAGTCGGACGCGTCCGGAGCGGGCGTGCTCGCGGTCGCCTTCGTCGCCGAGCGCGGCGACCTCCCGCCCCTGGTCGTCGAGTCGATGGACGGGCTCCTCGCGCTCGTCTCGGGACTGCGCCTGTAGCCCCTGCCCCCCGCGGAGGTCGACCCCCGTGGCAGGTGGCAGGCGGCCGCCCAGCGTGCTGGGAGCGGGCCGGCACCGCCGCCGCCCCGTGCTGCCGCGGATGATCGAGCAGGGGCGGGGCAGCGTGATCACCACCTCCTCCGTCGCCGGGCTCGACGGCGCCCCGGGCCTCAGCCCCTCCGTCGCCTCGAAGCACGGGGTCGCCGGGCTCACCAAGAGCGCGGCCCTCGAGGTCGCGGGCACCGGCGTCCGGGTCGACTCGATCCACCCGTCGCCCGTGAACACGCGGATGATGCGCTCGATCGAGGCGGGAGCCGTCGACGCCGACGCACCGTCCGTTCGCCCGATGTCCACGTGACGCCGCGGAGGAGGGGAGCGAGGATGGGGGCGTGTCCCGTCGCCTCCTCCTCCCCGTCGCCGGCGTCCTCGCCGCGGCCCTCGCCGCCGGCGGGCTGACGCTCCTCGTCTGGACGATCGACGAGACGCCGTTCGCACGGCCCGACGCCGGCTTCGACCGTCTGACCAGCGAGGTCGCCGCGGTGCCCGGAGTCTCCCTCGACGGCGCCGAGCGCTGGGTCGAGGCGCCGGCGTTCGGCCCGCCGACCTCGTGGGTCGGGGTCGCGGTCGAGGAGCCGGCGCTCGCCGACGCCCTCGCGACGGCCTGCGCGACCGAGTACGCGGATCCGGTGCTGTGGTCGTTCCGGGCGATTTCCGCCGGCGGGAACGCCCTCTCCTTCGCGGGCGCGGAGGAGCCGATCGGCGCGTGCCCCGCTCCCGCCGTCGACGCGTCGGCCCTGCTCGAGCGGATCGACGGCCTCGGCCGCGGCCTGGAGCTGTACGCGTCGCTCCGCGAGGGGTCCTTCGCCCTCGACTCCTTCGAGGACGTCTCCGGCGGGCTGCCCGCGCTGCTCCCGATCGTCCGGGCGGCGGAGGACCTGCGGGACGCTGCGGGCGCGGAGCGGGGCGCCCCGGTCGAGATCTCCGGCCCGTGGGCCGCGATCACCGTCGGTCCCGGCGAGCAGGAGCGGATTGCCGCGCTGATCACGACCCTCGTCGAGGAGCACGGCGTCACCGCCTACTGGGCGACCGAGGACGGCCTGCGGATCGTCGCGCCCGACGGCGGGCACGCCGCGATCGAGGCCGCCGTGCGCGACTCCGGGCTGCCGGTGGCCGACCGGCCCCTGCGCTTCGAGGCCGACGAGTCCTGACGCCGGGCGGCCGTCACGCGCGCCAGGCCGCCAGCTCCTCCGGGGTCGCCAGGACGCGGTGGGTCGGCGAGAGCTCGTGGACGCTCCCGGCCGAGTAGTCGATCCCGAGCGCGACCGGGTCGTACGGCTCGGAGGGGGCGCGGCGGCGCATCGCGCGCGGGTCCGCCGAGAGCACGGCGCGCAGCAGCGAGCGGGTGTAGGGGTGCACGGGGCCGGAGAAGATCTCGGCGGTCGTGCCCGTCTCGACCAGGTGGCCCTTGTGCATGACGCCGATCCGGTCGGAGATGTACTTCACCATCGCGAGGTCGTGGGCGATGAAGAGGTACGCGGTGCCGAGCTCCTCCTGGAGCGCGCGCATCAGGTTCACGACCTGCGCCTGGATCGAGACGTCGAGCGCCGAGACGCACTCGTCCGCGATCACGAGGTCGGGCTGCATCACGAGCGCGCGGGCGATGCCGATGCGCTGCCGCTGGCCGCCCGAGAACTGGTGCGGGTAGCGGTCGGCGTGCGAGCGGTCGAGGCCGACCTTCTCGAGGATCGCGTAGACCTTCTCGTCGCGCTCGGCCGCCGAGGAGTACCGGCGCTGGGTGGTGAGTCCCTGCGCGACGATGTCGAAGACGGTCTTGCGCGGATTGAGGCTCGACATCGGGTTCTGGAAGATCATCTGGATGCTGGAGCGCAGGTGGTCGCGCTGGGCGGCGTCGAGCCGGCCGCTGATCGTGCGGCCCGCGAGCACGACCTGGCCGTCGGTCGGGTCGATCAGCCGGATGATCGAGCGGCCGATCGTGGACTTGCCGCTGCCGGACTCGCCGACCAGCCCGAAGGTCTCGCCGCGCCGGATCTCGAAGTCGACGCCGCCGATCGCGGTCACGTGGTGCCGCCGGCCCAGCCGGAACACCTGGGTGAGGCCGCGCACCGAGAGCAGGGCGGGCGCGGAGTCGGGCGTCGGAGCGAGTGCGGTCACGGGGTCGGTCCTTCACTGGGGGCGAGCATGGCGTCGATCTTGGCGCGCAGCGGCGCCGGCATCTCGACCGGGGGAGCGGAGGGGTGGCAGAGCCACGAGGCGACCCGGTGTCCGCCGCCCACGTCGAAGAGGGGCGGCTCCTCGACGAAGTCGATCTCGAGCGCGAACGGGTTCCTCGGAGCGAAGGGGTCGCCCGGCGCGCGGTTCACCAGGCTCGCCGGGCTGCCGGGGATGGCGAACAGCTCGGGGGAGTCGGTGGTCAGGTCCGGCATCGCGGAGAGCAGGCCCCAGGTGTAGGGGTGCCGCGGGTCGTAGAAGACCTGCTCGGCGGTGCCCTGCTCGATGATCCGTCCGGCGTACATCACGCTGACGTGGTCCGCGACGGTCGCGACGACGCCGAGGTCGTGGGTGATGAAGATCACCGAGAGCCCGCGGTCCGCCTGCAGGCGCTTCAGCAGCTCGAGGATCCGCAGCTGGATCGTCACGTCGAGCGCGGTCGTCGGCTCGTCGCAGATCAGCACGTCCGGGTTGCACGACAGCGCGATGGCGATGTTGACCCGCTGGCACATGCCTCCGGAGAGCTGGTGGGGGTACTGCTTGAACCGCCGCTCCGGATCGTCGATGCCGACCTCGCCGAGCAGCTCCACGGCCCGGGCGCGCGCCTCGCGACGGCCGAGCCCGAAGTGCTCCTGGATCCCCTCCATCACCTGCTTGCCGACCGACATCGTCGGGTCGAGGCAGGTCAGGGCGTCCTGGAACACCATCGCGATGCGGCGCCCGCAGATCTCGCGGCGGATCGCCGACTCGGGCATCGCCGCGATGTCCTTCGCGGTCACCGTGCCGTCGTCGCTCCGGTGCGAGAACTCGATGCTGCCCGCGGTGATCCGCTGGTTGCGGGCCATCAGGCCGAGGATCGCGCGCGCCGTGACCGACTTGCCGCTGCCGGACTCGCCGACGATCGCGACCACCTCGCCCTCGTGCAGGTCGAAGCCCAGTCCGCGGATCGCCTCGACGCTGCCGCCCTCGTTGTCGAACGAGATCGCCAGATCGCGCACCGACAGGAGGACCCTGCCGCGCTCCGGTCCGGCCGTGTCCTGGCGGGTCGTGCCCGTGCTGCTCTCGGTCATGTCAGTGGCCTCTCGAGTGGGACAGTCGCGGATCGGTGGCCTCTTTCAGCCCGTCGGCGACGAGCGTGAACGCCACCATGAGCAGGCCCAGCACGACCACGGGGACGATCACGAGGAACGGATAGGAGAGGAACGACTTGTAGCCGACGCTGACGAGCGAGCCGAGCGAGGCCATCGGCGCCTGGACGCCCAGGCCCACGAACGACAGGTACGACTCGGTGAAGATCGCCGACGGGATCGAGAACATGCTCATCGTCACGATCGGGCCGATGATGTTCGGGAGGATCTCGACGAACACGATCCGGCTGTCCCGCGCTCCGAGGGTGCGCGAGGCGAGCACGTACTCCTCCGTCTTCTGGCGCAGCGCCTGCGCGCGGCTGACGCGGCTCATCGCCAGCCAGTTGCTCAGCAGCAGGCCGAAGACGATGGCGCCGATGCCCGGCCCGACGGCGACCACGAAGAGCGTCACGATCACCAGCTGCGGGATGCCGGAGAGCACCTCGACCACGCGCTGCATCGCCGAGTCGGTGCGACCGCCGAAGTAGCCCGAGACCAGGCCGTAGGTCATGCCGATGACGACGTCGATCGCGAAGGCGATCACGGCGATCAGGAGCGAGACGCGGGTGCCGCTCCAGACCCGCGACCACACGTCGCGGCCCAGCTCGTCGGTGCCGAAGAGGAAGTAGGTGCCGGGCGGTAGGCCCGCCGCGGCGTACGCGTCCTGGCCGTCGCGGGTGCCGTCGAGGATCCCGAGGCCCTCGAGCAGCGGCACGCGCGGCGGGAGGAAGCGCGAGCCGACGTCCGCTCCTCCTCCGGCTGCGGGGAAGAAGGGGACCACCAGGCTCAGCACGACGATGACCACCAGCAGCACCAGGCCGACCATCGCCGGCCAGTTGCCGCGGAAGCGCCGGGCGATGTCGCGGCCGCCGCCGCGGATGATGCGGGTGGAGGTGGTCGGCGGCCCGGCGGGCCGGTTGCCCGGCGAGACGAGGCGCAGGCCCTCGGGCGGGACGCCGGCGTCGAGGCCGGCCGTGGGGGAGACGCGGTCGCTCATGCTGCCTGTCCTGCCAGTCGGATGCGGGGGTCGATCAGTCCGTAGAGCACGTCGACGAGCAGCATCACGAGGATGTAGATGATGCTGTAGACGAGGCTGATCGCGATGACGATGTTGTAGTCGACGTTCTGGATCGCCGTGAGCAGCAGCTGGCCCAGGCCCGGCGCTCCGAAGATCTGCTCGATGACGACGGAGCCGGTGATCAGGCCGATCAGCAGCGGCGAGAGCACCGTGATGATCGAGACCAGGGTGTTGCGCAGCGCGTGCCGGCCGATCACCTTGGAGGGGCCGATGCCCTTCGCCTTCGCCAGGAGGATGTAGTCGCTCTCGAGGCAGTCGAGCATCTCGGAGCGGGCGTAGCGGGCGGTCACCGCCATCACGTAGGCGGCGAGCGAGATCGTCGGCAGCACGCTCGAGGTGAAGGGGTCCGACTCGGAGTACCGGATCGGCAGCAGCTTCCACTCGAAGCCGACGAAGTAGACCAGCAGCAGCGCGATGACGAACGACGGGACGCTGAAGGCGATCACCGAGACGAACGTCGAGAGGTTGTCGAACCAGCCGCGCGGGCGGATCGCCGAGACGATGCCGATCAGCAGTCCCAGCGCCACGCCGAGGACGAGGGCCTGCAGGCCGATGCGGATCGTGACGGGCAGGCGGCTGCCGAGCATCTCCGAGACGGGGAAGTCCGGGATGAGGTTGTACGAGATGCCGAAGTCGCCGCGGGCGAGGTTCACCAGGTAGGTGCCCAGCCGCAGCAGCACCGGCTCGTCGAGCCCGTACTTCTGCGTGAGGAGCGCCTTCTGCACCGCGTCGAGCTTCTCGCTGTTGAAGGGCGAGCCCGGGAGCAGCTGCAGCAGCGCGAACATCACGATCGCGATCGCGATGATCGTGAAGACCGAGGTGAGCAGCCGGGTGGCGACGTACTTCGTCACCGGCTCGACCCCTCGGCGAGCACGGCGCGCTCGCCGTCCTCGGGGATGCCGGCCCAGGAGCGGGCGTGGAACTGGGTCAGCCCCACGCGCACCAGGGCGCGGCGGGCGAGGGAGTCGATGATCTCCTCCACCGAGGCGGGCCGCGTGTAGAAGGCGGGGACCGGCGGCGCGATGATGCCGCCCGAGCGGGCCACCGCGTCCATCGCGGCCAGGTGGCCGCGGTGCAGCGGCGACTCCCGCACCATCAGGAGCGTCGGCACGCCCTCCTTGAGGCAGACGTCGGCCGCCCGCGTGATCAGGTTGTCGGCGAGGCCGTAGGCGATGCCGCTCAGGGTCTTGATCGTGCAGGGCGCGATCACCATCGCCGTGGCGGGCGTGGACCCCGACGCGATGGAGGCGCCGATGTGCGCGGGCCGGTGGGCCGTGTCGGCGAGCGCCTCCACCTGCTTCTGGGTGAGGCCGCACTCCTGGTCGAGCGTCATCGCGCCCGCCTTCGAGACGATGACGTCGCTGCGCAGCCCCGGATCCATCCGCAGCAGCTCGAGGATGCGGACCCCGATCCCGACTCCGGAGGCGCCGGTGATGGCGACGATCACGCGGCCGGGGGGCTCCTGGCGGGTGCGGTTCATGCGAGGCCTTCCTTGTCGAGGGTGAGCACGGACTGCGCGAGCGCGTGCACGCCCACCGCGATGTCCGTGATCCCGGTGTACTCCTCCGGGCAGTGGCTGCGGCCGTCCTGCGAGGGGATGAAGATCATGCCGATGGGTCCCAGTCTCGCCATCTGCACCCCGTCGTGCCCGGCTCCGCTGTAGAGGCGGGCGGCGGGGTGGCCGAGGCGCTCGATGGAGCGGCCGATGCCGTCCGCGAGGCGGGGGTCGATGGCCGTGGGGCGCTCCCAGGGCAGCCAGGTCACCTCGTGGCCGAGGCCGCGCGCCGCCGCCTCGGAGGCCGCGGCCTCGGCGATCTGCTCGCGGGCGAGGGTGAACCAGCCGGGGTCGGGGCTGCGGAACTCCGCGGTGACCAGGGCGCTCTCGGTGACGACGCTGGTCGCCTCCGGAGTGAACGTGACGGAGCCGACGGTGCCGACCGCCTCCGCGGCCCGGGAGGCGATGCGCTCGACCGCGAGGACCACTCCGGCCGCGGCGCAGCCGGCGTCGTGCCGCAGCGCCATCGGCATGGTGCCCGCGTGGTCGCGGCGGCCCGAGAAGAGGGTGCGGAACCGCGAGATGCCCGCGATCGAGGTGACGACTCCGAGCGGCAGCCCCTCGCGCTCGAGGACCGGGCCCTGCTCGATGTGCAGCTCGAGGAAGCCGAGCACTTCGTCGGGGCTCCAGCGGGTGCCCGAGAGCGGGTCGGACCATCCGGCGGCCCCCAGGGCGGCGCCGAGGGTGCGCCCGGTGTCGTCGGTCGCCGAGAGGTGCTCGCCCGTGAGGGAGCCGGCCAGCGCGCGGCTGCCCAGGCAGGAGAGCTCGAAGCGGTTGGCCTCCTCGTTGTAGAAGTCGACGACGCGCAGGTCGTGGTGGAGCCGGATCCCCGACTCCTGCAGCAGGCGCGCCACCTCGATCGCGCCCAGCACGCCGACGACGCCGTCGTAGCGCCCGCCGCCGTCCACCGTGTCCGTGTGCGAGCCGATCACGATCGCGCGGCGGGCGGCTCCCGTGCCGGCGAGGGTGCCGATCACGTTGCCGATCCCGTCGATCCGGACCTCCAGGCCCGCGGAGCGCATCCGCTCGGCGACCCAGTGGCGGGAGTCGGTGTCGACCTCGGTCATCGCCACGCGGCTCCAGCCGGGGCGCGAGGAGTCGACGAGGCCGGCGATCTCGTCGAGGTCGAGGGCCAGCCGGCCGGCGTCGGGGAAGCGCACGTCGGGGGTCATCGCGGGTCCTCCCCGTCGTCGGCCAGGGAGCCGTGCACGACGACGGCGGGGCGGAGGGCGACTCCGTCGGCGACGAGGGCGTCGCGCACGCGGCGGAGGACGTCCCCGGGCGGGACGGCCAGCTCGGCGCCGAGCGCGCGGTCGCCCTCCTTGCGGGTCGCGTCCATCCCGACCTTCGTCACGGTGCCGCCGACCTGCATCGGCACGTTGCGGTCGGTGGCGACCCCGTCGACCAGCATCAGGTCGCGGTCCCACCGCATCCGGCTCGTCCGGGCCCAGTGCACGTGCTCCATGTCCCAGGCGTCCACGTCGGAGTCGACGACGGTGACCTGCTTGACCATGCTGACGGCCGCGAACGCGCCGAACATCACGCGCTTGGCGGTGCCCGGACGGCCGTTCGCGATCGCGACCACCACGTCGACCCGGCCGCCGCCGGAGTGCGTGACCGCCACGTCGACGATGTCGCAGCCGACGTTCCGCAGCGCGTGCCGGATGCCGGCGGCGATGGGCAGCGCCGCGATGTAGCTGTGCTCCGAGGAGAGGCCGGGCAGGATCACCTGGACCTCGGGGGACTCGCGGCGGGTCACGGCGGTGACCTCGAGGGTGATCCCGTCGCCGTAGTCCTCGTACATGCCGTGGTACTCGTTCACGAGGCCCTCGTGCACCGGCCGGTCGGCGTGCAGGATCCCCTCGATCACGATCTCCGCGTCGGCGGGGACGAGCACGTCGCTCGTCGTGGCCCGCGCGACCCGCACCTCCTCGCCGAGCAGGTGCGCGGCGTGCTCCAGCTCGTCGTCGCCCAGGGCGAGGTAGCAGCAGGCGGCGAGCTGCACGGCCGGGTGCGCGCCGAGGACCACGGCGACGGGGAGCCCGCCGACGGCCGCGGCCGAGCGCGAGAGCGCGGTGAGGTGGTGGTTCGGCGCGATTCCGACGAAGCCGGTGGTCGCGTCGAGCGGCTTGATCCGCGCGTAGGAGGCGTTGCGGTGCCCGGTCACCGGGTCGAACGCCACGATGAGCCCGGCGGTGAGGTAGCCGCCGGAGTCCTTCTCGAACCAGACCGGAGCGACGACCTCCTCCCACACGGACGCGGCGGGCAGGCGCACGGCCTGCACCGGAGCGTCCTCGACCACGCGCACCGGGGTGCGGTCGGCGACCGCGGCGGTGAGCCGGTCGAGCAGCTCGTCGACCCGGCAGCCGACGGCGCGGGCGATCCGCTCGCGGCTGGAGAGCACGTTGCCGACGACCGGGTGGGCCGAGCCGGCGACCGAGGTCAGGCGCACGGCCGGGCCGCGGTCCAGCAGCGCGAGCACGCTCGCCAGCTCGAAGCGGGCGTCGACGGTGCGCTCGACGGTGACGAGCTCGTCGGCGGGCAGCGCGTCGACGAAGGCGCGGAGGGACTGCTCGCCCATCAGGCGGCCCTCGCGACGAAGCGTCCGTCGCCCGGCTCCGCGAGCAGGCCCTCGGCCCGGCTGAAGACGGGGGTGCCGCGGACGACGGTGGTCTCGAGGCGGCCGGGGAAGGACATCCCGGCGTAGGGGCTCCAGGTGGCGGTCGAGAGCATCGGGGTGTCGTCGATCACGGTCGTGCCGGACGGGTCGACGACGGCGAAGTCCGCGTCCAGGCCCGCCTCGATCGCGCCCTTGCGGTGCCCGAGGCCGAACGCGCGGGCGGGGTTCGTCGCGAGGACCTCTGCGGCACGCAGCAGCGAGAGGCGGCCGCCGAGGTAGCCGGCGCCGATCACGATCGGCAGCAGGGTCTGCACGCCGGGCGCTCCGGAGGCGTTGTCGAAGATCACGTCGGCGCTCTTCTTCGCCAGCGGCCACGGCGCGTGGTCGGAGGTCACCAGGCCGATCCGGCCGTCGGCGAGCGCCTCCCACATCCCGCGGGCGTGCTCGGCGGTCCGCAGCGGCGGGTTGATCTTGCCGAGCGCGCCGAGCCGCTCCATGTCGTCCTCGGTGAGGACGAGGTAGTGCGGGCAGGTCTCCAGCGTCGCGTCGAGCCCGCGGGCGGCGCTCGCCGTCACGAGCTCGACGGTGCCGGGGAGGCTCGCGTGGAAGATGTGGAAGGGCACGCCTGCCGCAGAGGCGAGCTCGAGCCCGAGCGCCACCGAGGAGGTCTCGGACACGGGCGGGCGGCTGCGGACGTGGTCGAGGGGGGCGGTGCGGCCCGCGGCCCTCGCCGCCGCGACGAGCGCGCCGATGATCTCGCCGTCCTCCGCGTGCACGCCGACGCGGACGCCGCGGTCGGCCATGATCGCGAAAGCCTCGAGCAGCTGGTCGGAGGGGATGCGGGGGAAGCGGATCGGGTCGGTCTCGAACAGCGAGACCTTGAATCCGCAGACGCCCTCGTCGATCATCCCGGCCACGTCCCGCGCGCCGTCCCCGGGGCGGACCGTGCCGTGCAGGGCGACGTCGACGACGGCCTCGCGCTCGAGGCGCTCGCGCTTGGCGACGACGGCGGCGGCGGTGTTCACCGGGCTGCCCGCGTCGTAGGGCATGTCGAGGATCGTGGTCACCCCGCCCGCGGCGGCGGCCGAGGTCGCGCCGGTGAACGTCTCGGCCGGCTCCGAGAAGGCGTGGACGTGCGCGTCGACCGCGCCGGGCAGGACGAGCATCCCCGCGCCGCCGATCACGACCGAGGCCTCCGTGAGGGCGCGCGCCGCCTCGCGTCCGCCGAGCACGGCGGCGATGCGGCCGTCCTCGACGACCACCGCCCCGTCCTCGATCACGGCGCCCGGCGTGACGACGCGGCCGTGGACGACCGTCCCGCCCGCGGTCACCGCACGGCTCCGATGCGCGCCTCGACGGCGGTGAGGACGGTGCCGAGCACGACCATCGCCTGCGCGTTGATCATCTGCTCCGACTGGTAGATGTCCTCGCGGGTCATCGGCACGATCGAGCGGACCGCCTCGTAGGCGGCCGTGCTGCCCTCGCCGAGCGCCCGGTCCTCCAGGTGCGGCGACGCGAGGTCGATGCCCTGGGTGGCGAGGATGAACTCCACTCCGAGGATCACCTGCGTGTTGTGGATGATGCTGCGCGCCTTCCGCGAGGAGAAGGTGCACATCGAGACGTGGTCCTCCTGGTTCGCCTTCGTCGGGATCGAGTCGACGACGGAGGGGAAGCACAGCACCTTGTTCTCGGAGGCGATGGCGGCCGCCGCGCAGTGCACGATCGAGAAGCCCGTGTTGAGGCCGAGCTGGCCGCCGACGAGGTTGAGCGGCAGGCCGTAGCTGAGGTTGGGATCGGTGAGGCGGAACGAGCGGCGCTCCGAGATGGCGCCGATCTCGGCGACCGCGATCGCGATGAGGTCGGCCGCGACGCCGATCGGCTCGCCGTGGAAGTTGCCGCCGGAGAGGACGTCGTAGCCGCCCTCGCCGTCCGGGAGCACCAGCGGGTTGTCGGTCGCGGCGTTGGCTTCGCGCACCAGCAGCGTCTGCGCGAACAGGAGCGACTCGCGGGTCGTGCCGTGCACCTGCGGCGCGCAGCGCAGCGAGTAGGCGTCCTGCACGCGCGGCTTGTAGACGCCGCCGACGCGCTGCTCGTCCGGGAGGCGGAGGCGGCGCGCCTCCTCGACGGTGCGCTCGCTGCCCGCGGTGAGGGCGCGGACGTTCGCGGCCACGTCGACCTGGCCGGGGGCGTTGCGGGCGAGGTGGATGCGCTCGTCGAACGCGTCGAGCTCGCCGCGGATCGCCTCGAGCGAGAGCGAGAGGGCCACGTCCGCCTGGCGGGTGAGGCTCCACGCGTCGTGCAGGGCGAGGCAGGCGGTGGCGAGCGAGATGGTCGAGCCGTTGATCAGGGCGAGGACGTCCTTGGGCTTGAGCTCGAACTCGGTGGCGAGCCCGGCGGCCGTGAGGGCCTCGACGGCGGGCATCCGCACGCCGCGGTGGTAGGCCTCGGCCTTCTCGTGGCCGACCATCACGCTGACCATGTGCGCGAGGGGGGCGAGGTCGCCCGAGGCGCCGACCGAGCCCTGGCCCGGGATGACCGGGAGGACGTCGGCGTTGAGCATCGCGATCAGGCGGTCGATGCACTCGATCCGCACGCCCGACATGCCCTTGGCGATCGCGTTGGTGCGCAGCAGCAGGAGCGCGCGGGTCTCGTCGAGAGGGAGCGGCTCGCCGACGCCGGCGGAGTGGGAGTTGATGACCAGGCGCTGGAAGCGGGCCTGGTCCTCGGCGGGGACGCGGACGTCCATCAGCCGGCCGAGCCCGGTGTTGATGCCGTAGATGGCGGGGGCGTCGGGGGCGAGGAAGTGCTCGTCGACGTAGGCGCGGGCCTCGTTCGTGACCCGGCGGGCCTCGTCGCTGAGGACGACCTCGGGGAACGTGCCGTCCGAGAGCCCGCGGGCGACGAGCGCGATGTCCTCGATCGTGAGCGTGAAGCCGTCGATCTCGACGAAGTCGGGCTGAGAGGAGCCGATCGTGGCGGTTCCGCTCGTCTGTGCCAGTTCAGTCATGGGAGTGAGTCTCTTTCGTTGATCCGGCTTCGGAGCCTCGGTCGTTCGGTGGTAGTGGCTCAAGTCTGCATAGAACGCGGGCGAGCGGCAAGTCAGCCGAACAGAAGCGCCGATGCGACGCTGCTGCCGAAGCGGATTCGGCTGCGTGCGGCAGTGAGGGCTCTCGGCCGAACGATGTTCGGCGCCGCGCCCCTCGCGCCCCGCGCACGACGAAGGGCCGCCCGCCGCGCTCGAGGCGCGGGCGGACGGCCCTGCAGAGGTGCGGTCGCGCTCAGCCGGCCGGGGCCGCGTGCACGGTCCGAGGGTCGTTGAACGACTGGACGCGGCCCGAGAACTCCGACTCGAGGTCGAGCAGCTCCTGCGCGGCGAAGAACGCCATGCCGCTGTGGCCCGGGTACTCCTCCGGCATCAGCTCGTTCGAGTAGGTGTTGCCCATCTCGGCGAGGTTCGCCCGGCCGGCCTCGATCATCCCGGCCATGGACGCCTTCATCGTGAAGTGCATCGTGACCAGCTGGAAGCCCAGCTCCGCCAGCTGCGCGAACGACATCTGCTCGAGGCCGCGCTTGGCGTTGATGTCGGCGAACATCTTCAGCCCCGGCACCCGGCGGGCCACCTCGGCGGCGTCCGCGAGGGTCGTGACGTTGACCACGACCGTCGCGTGCGCTCCGAGGGCGACGCAGTCGATCATCCGCTGGATGCCCTCCTCCAGGTTCGCGCTGCCGTAGTTGCTGCGCGCGATCACCATGCAGTCGGTGCCCTCGACTGCGCGGACGGCGGCCCGCACCTTCGCGTAGTACTCCTCGCGGGGGATCATGTTGTCGGCCGAGACGTCCCGGGCGTAGCCGGGCTCGAACTCGTCCTCCATCAGCACCGCCATCGCGCCGGCCTTGGCCACCCGCCTGCAGGTCTCGTAGACCTGCAGGGGACTCGCGCCGAAGCCGTCCTCGATGTCGACCGCGAGCGGCAGCGGCGACATGTCGACGATCCGCTCCACCGCCCAGAGGAGCTCCTCCAGCGAGAGCAGTCCGAGGTCGGGGATGCCCTTCATCGACATCGACACCTCCGATCCGCTCAGCAGCATCGCCTCGAAGCCGGCCAGCTCGACCGCTCGGGCGGAGGAGCAGTCGAAGACGCAGGGGGCCAGGACGCTCCCGGATTCCATCAGCTCGCGCAGGGTCCTCGTCGCGGTCATCGTGCCGTCTCCTCTCGGGGGGTGGTTTGCATCAGTCGTCCTTCGTGACGAGGCGGTAGTTCCAGGTCAGGCTCACGTTGCGGACCTCCATGCCCTGCACGGCGGGGTTGATCAGCATCGCGATGCCGTTCTGCACGGTCGGGATCACCGCCACGTCGCCCATCAGGATGTCCTCCGCGTCGTGCAGGCTCTGCCAGCGCGCCTCCGGCTGGGAGAGCATGTCGGCGGTGCGGGCCGCGGCGATGATCGAGTCGTACTCCGGGTTCGCATAGCCGCCGAAGTCGCGGGCGGAGGTGGAGGACAGCAGCTCCAGGAACGCCATCGGATCCTTGTAGTCGGGGCCCCAGCGGAAGAGGTAGAGGTCGAAGTCGCCGGCCGTGGCCTGCTCGTTCGCCGTCGCCTTGGGCTGGCTGGTGAGCTCGATGCTCAGACCGGGCAGGTTCGCCTCCCACTGCGAGGCGACGTACTCGGCCTGCGCGATCGAGGCCTCGTCGTCCCAGTACGAGAGCGTGAGGCTCACCGAGTCGGTGCCCAGGGCGGCGAGGCCCTTCGTCCAGGCGGCCTGCGCCGCGTCGAGGTCGTAGGCGAGGTAGCTGCCGCCCGTGTCGCGGAACTGCTTCCCGTCGGGTCCGACCGCCAGGTTCTGACCGACGAAGTAGTCGGCCGGCTGGGCGCCGTTCTTCAGCACCTCGTCGGCGAGCGCCTCCTTGTCGAAGGAGGTGGCCAGCGCGGTGCGGATGTCCTCGTTCGCGAGCGCCGGGTTCTGGAGGTTGGGGTAGAAGTACCACATGTGCACCTCGAGCGCCGTGGTCAGCTCGGGGGAGTCGGTGTAGCGGTCGATCAGGCTTCCGGAGATCTCGGTGAAGTCGAGGTCGCCGCTCTCCTGGAGGAGCGCCGCGGTCTGCGAGTCCTTCACGACCTGCCACTTGATCGCGTCCAGGTCGATGCCGGAGGCGTTCCAGTAGTCGGCGTTCCTGGCGACCGAGAAGTTGTTCGCGAAGTCCCACGAGTCCCAGACGAAGGGCCCGTTGTAGATCGTCGTCTCGGGGGTCTGGCCGTAGGTGTCGCCCACGCTCTCCAGGTAGGCCTGGTTCACCGGGAGGAACGCCGGCCGCACCAGCAGCGCCTGGAAGTAGGGCACGTCTGCGGCGAGCTGCACCTGCAGGGTCTTGTCGTCGAGCGCCGTGACGCCGAGCTGGGTGTAGTCCATCCCCTCGTTGACGATCTCGTTCGCGTTCCTGATGCCGGCGGCGACCGCCTCGTTGCTGTTCGGGGCCGCGGTGGCCGGGTTCACCAGGCGCTTCCACGAGTACTCGAAGTCCTGCGCGGTGACCGGCGTCCCGTTGCTCCACGATGCGTCGCGGATCGTGAAGGTGTAGGTCAGGCCGTCGTCGGACTTCTCGACGCTCTCCGCCATCAGCGGGTCGATCTGGCCGTCGGCGTCGAGCGTGTAGAGGCCGTCGAAGACGGCGGTGAGCACCTCGTTCGACATGCCGTCGTTCACCTTGTGCGGATCGACGGCCTGCAGGGGGAGCAGCTTGCCGACAGTGAGGACGTGGGAGGACGTGCCGGCCTGGCTCGACGACGTCGAGTCGGTGCCGCAGGCGGACAGCAGGCCGACGGCCGCGGTCATCGCGACCGCCGCCATCAGGAGCTTCGGGAGCCGTTTCATGGGAGGAGGTACCCCTTCGTGTGTGGTGCATCGGGAGACTCGGGGGAGTCGGGAGGGTGCGGCGTCATCGAGGGGACTGGCGCATGCGTTCGGTGATCTCGCAGAAAGTCTGCACGTCGATGCCCATCGAGGCAAACGGTCTGTATCCTGTACAGCGATTCCCACTCTGGCCGCACAGAAGCGGCTCACGCCCGCGAAAGGTGTCTCCCTTGCCGAACATAATTAGGCCGGTCCGGCTCGACGAGGTCGACCGCGCGATCATCAACGTCCTGGTGCAGGACGGGCGCATCCCGAACAAGGAGCTGGCCGACCGGATCGGCCTCGCGCCCTCCTCCTCGCTGGCCCGGGTGCGGGCGCTGATCGAGAGCGGAGTCATCTCGGGCTTCCACGCCGAGGTCGACGCGCGCCTGCTCGGCAAGGGCATCCGCGCGATCCTCCGCGTCCAGCTGCGCGAGCACTCGCGGGCCGAGAACGCCCGCTTCGCCGAGGCGATGTCGAAGCTGCCCCAGGTGGTGAACCTGTGGCTGGTCGCGGGCGAGGACGACTACCTGATCGAGGTGGTCGCCGCGAGCCCCGACGAGCTGAGCGACTTCGTCCTCGACTGCGTCACCTCCGATCCGGTGGTCGCCGACACCTACACGACCCTGGTGTTCTCCCGCTGGCGCGGCGTCGGGCCGATCCCCACCGACGACGTCGCGTGAGCGCCGAGCGCCTCCGCCGGCTCCTCGAGGGCGAGGTGCTGCTCGACACGCACAACGACCTGCTCTGCGGGCTGCGGCGCTACGAGGGGTACCGAGTCGAGGGCTTCGACCGGCCCCGCCCGGAGTTCCACACCGACCTGCCGCGGCTGCGCGCGGGAGGCGTCTCGGCGCAGGTCTGGTCGGTCTTCGTCTCGGCGCTGCAGAGCGAGGGCGACGCGGTGGCCGCGACGCTGGAGCAGATCGACGCCGCGTACCGGTTCGCCGCCGCCCACCCGCGCGACCTACGCATCGTGACCACGGTGCGGGAGGCGGAGCAGGCGGTCGCCTCCGGCCGGATCGCCTCCTTCCTCGGGATCGAGGGCGGCCACTCCGTCGCCTCTTCCCTCGGCGTGCTCCGGATGCTCGCCCGGCTGGGCGTGCGGACGATGACGCTCACGCACAACAGCTCCCTCGACTGGGCGGAGGCCGCCACCGGCACCCCGGTCGAGGGCGGGCTCACGGCGGACGGGGTGGCCGTCGTGCGCGAGCTGAACCGGCTCGGCGTCGTCGTCGACCTCTCGCACACCTCCGAGCGCACCCAGCTCGCCGCGCTCGCCGCCACCTCCGCTCCCGTCCTCTACTCCCACTCCGGAGTCGCGGACGTCGCCGCCCACCCGCGCAACGTCTCCGCCCGGGCTCTCGCGGCGCTCGCCGCGAACGGAGGAGTGCTGCAGATCGCCTTCGTCGCGCAGTTCGTCTCGCGCGCCTTCGCCGACTGGTCGGCCGAGGCGGACGCAGCCCGCGCCGGGCTCGGGATCACCACGTCGATGCCCTGGCCCCGCGCCCCCCGCCCCGCCGAGGCGCCCGAGGACGCCGCGCGGGCGAACCGGGCCGCGTTCCCGGTGGCCGAGCCCGCCGCGCTCGCCGCCTTCGAGCAGTGGCGCCGCGCGCACCCGGCGCCGCTCGTCACCGTCGCGCAGGTCGCCGACCACGTCGACGCCGCCCGCGAGGCCGTCGGGTCCCGGCACGTGGGCCTCGGCAGCGACTTCGACGGCGTCGCCGACCTGCCCGAGGGGCTCGGCGACGTCTCGGGCTACCCGCGCCTGCTGGCCGAGCTGGCCGACCGCGGCTGGAGCGACGCGGAGCTGCTCGACCTCGCCGGACGCAACACCCTGCGCGTGCTCCGCGCGGCGGAGGAGGCCGCCGAGACCCCGGAGGACGCGCGCGCCTGAGCGCCTGCGAGGCCCGGATCCCGCCTCCTGGACCCGCGACCCAGGGAACGCTGGCAGGATGTACGGGACGGTCGGTGCGCGAGAGCGCGCCGCACGGACGGCACCGCCCGCTGAGAGCGGCCCCGCCCGGCCCCGTCCCGCACACCTCCACCCGCTCCCGACAGCGCTCACAGCGCCGGAGCGACACATCACCGCGGCCCGACCGGGCGCGCGGTCGGACCCTGCGCCGCGCGCCCGCGTCCAGCCACTCCCTCCCGGAAGAACCGCATGAGAAACGCCAGAACCGCCAAGCCCGCCCGCCACCACCTCGAGCTCCCCAAGCCCAAGCCCCTCGAGAAGGGCGCCATGCGGATCACCCCGCTCGGCGGCCTCGGCGAGATCGGCCGCAACATGACCGTCTTCGAGCACAAGGGCAAGCTGCTCATCGTCGACTGCGGCGTCCTCTTCCCCGAGGAGAACCAGCCCGGCATCGACGTGATCCTCCCCGACTTCGCCGCGATCCGCTCGCGCCTGAAGGACATCGAGGCCATCGTCCTCACCCACGGCCACGAGGACCACATCGGCGGCGTGCCCTACCTCCTCAAGGAGCGCGGCGACATCCCGATCATCGCCTCGACCTTCACCCTCGCGCTGATCAGCGCGAAGCTGCAGGAGCACCGCATCACCCCGCGCACGCGCCCGGTGAAGGAGGGCGACCGGATCGACGCCGGCGTCTTCGACCTCGAGTTCCTCGCCGTGAACCACTCCATCCCGGACGGGCTCGCCGTCGCGATCCGCACCGAGGCCGGCCTCGTGCTGCACACGGGCGACTTCAAGATGGACCAGTTCCCGCTCGACGGGCGCACCACCGACCTCCCCGGCTTCGCGCGCCTCGGCGACGAGGGAGTCGACCTGTTCCTGGTCGACTCCACGAACGCCGACGTCCCCGGCTTCGCGATCTCGGAGGGCGACCTCGCCCCCGCGATCGACCAGGTGTTCCGCACCGCGCCGCGCCGCATCGTCGTGTCCAGCTTCGCGAGCCACGTGCACCGCATCCAGCAGGTCCTCGACGCCGCGCAGCGCCACGGCCGCAAGGTCGCCTTCGTCGGCCGCTCGATGGTCCGCAACATGGGCATCGCCGCCGACCTGGGCTACCTCAAGATCCCGGCCGGCCTCGTCGTCGACATGAAGGTGCTCGAGAAGCTCCCCGCGACCGAGATCGTGATGATCTGCACCGGTTCGCAGGGCGAGCCGATGGCGGCGCTCTCGCGCATGGCCAACAAGGACCACATTATCGACATCGGCCCCGGCGACACCGTGCTGCTGGCCAGCTCGCTGATCCCCGGCAACGAGAACGCGATCTACCGGATCATCAACGCCTTCACCCGCTGGGGCGCCACCGTCGTGCACAAGGGCAACGCCAAGGTGCACGTCTCGGGCCACGCCAGCGCGGGCGAGCTCGCCTACTGCTACAACATCCTGCGCCCCACCGCGGTGCTCCCCGTGCACGGCGAGTGGCGCCACCTCACCGCGAACGCGGCGATCGCGACGCGCACCGGGATCGACGAGAAGGACGTCTTCGTCATCGAGGACGGCGTCTCGATCGACCTGGTGAAGGGCCGCTCGCGCATCAGCGGGCGCATCCCGGCCGACCAGATCCTGGTCGACGGCACCACGATGGGCGTCGCCACCGAGGACGCGATGAACGACCGCATCGTCCTCGCCGAGGAGGGGGCCATCACGGTCCTCGCCATCGCCGACCTCGACCGCGGCACGCTCGGCGAGCCGGTCGAGTTCTTCACCCGCGGCTTCGTCGAGGAGCCGGGCTGGAAGGCCAACGCGAGCAAGGCGATCGACGACGCCGTCCTGCAGGCCGCGGGCAAGCCGGTCGAGCTCGAGGCCATGGAGGCGCTGATCACGCGCACCCTCGGCCGCTGGCTGACCCGCCGCCACCGCCGCAACCCGGTCATCACCACCATCGTCGTCGAGGAGTAGGCGCCTTCCACGCCGGCCTCCGCCTCCGCTACCCCCTGCCCCGCGAGGCGCGGGCGGAGCAGAGTGGGAGGGTCGGCAGGTCGCCGACGCGAAGGGAGAGCGCCATGAGCACCGACCGCACCACGGGTGAGGACACCGAGAAGACCGAGGACCTCCCCGACGGCACCGGGACGGACACCTCCTCCGGTGGCGGCGACACCGACACCGTCTCCGGCGGCGAGCCGGACGAGCCCGCCGAGTAGGGCCGTGAACGACGAAGGGCGGGACCGCGAGGTCCCGCCCTTCGTCGTTCCGCCGATCAGATCAGCGGGCCGTCGCTCTCACTCGAGCGGCGGGTGACCTGCTCGCCGCTGGCCGGGTCGACGGCCGAGCGCGTGGTCGAGACGGCCTGGCGGCGGCGCGTCAGCAGGACCAGCCCGAGGATCAGGCCGACCGCTCCGGCCGCCATGAGGATGTAGCCGACCAGCCTCAGGTCGATCCCGGACACCTGCACGTCCACCGCGAAGGCGAGGACCGCGCCGACGACGAGGAGGAAGATCCCTGCTCCGATGCTCATTGCGTGCTCCTTCTGACTGCCGCCGGAGCGCGCGCGGGAAGCGCGCAGGGGCACCGGCGATCGCCCCACGGTAGACCCCGGGACCGGCGGCCCCCAGGCCTTCCGGCGGGAGCCTCCGGGGGTGTAGGGCGGTGCCGGGTCAGCGGTCGGAGACGCGGAGCATCACGCGGGTGCGGTCGGCCCGGGTGACCAGGCCCTCGATCAGGAGGAACACGCGGTACTCGAGCCGGTACTTCGCCAGGAACACGCGGCCGAGGCGCTCCACCTGGCCGGGGTCGGCGTCGATTTCCGCGGCGGCCTCGACCGGTACCGCGTAGTCGGAGACGCGGCCGCGGCGGTCGCAGGGGACGAGGGTCACCCGCGCGTCGTTGCGGAGGCGCTTCACCTTGCCGCTGCGGCGGGGAGTGGTGACGATCAGCTCGTCGCCGTCGCGGGCGATCCAGACCGGGGTCGAGACGGCGTCCCCGGACTTCCGGAACGTGGTGAGCGAGACGAAGCGCTCGTCGGCGAGAGCGGAGAGGTCCTGGGAGAGGGGCATGTCCGAAGTAGAGCGGCCGGGAGCGGTCACCGCAAGCCTCCGTGGCACCTCGATCCGCCCCCGTAGGGTGGAGTGATGACCGACGCGACGCCTCTGATCGGCCCGACCGAGGCGCCCGATCTGCACGTGATGACCTACAACATCCGCCGCCGCATGCCGCGCCTCACCTCCCGCGCCGTCGACCAGTGGGACCGGCGCCGCCCGCTCGTCCAGCGGGTGCTGGAGCAGGAGCGCCCCTCGATCCTCGCCGTGCAGGAGGCGCTGCCGGATCAGTCGGCCGCCGTGCACGAGGCGCTGGGCTCCTCCTTCGAGGCGATGGGCTTCGGCCGGGACGCGGACCGCGGCGGCGAGCGCGTGATGCTCTTCGTCGACCGCAGCCGCTACGCCGTCCGGCACTGGACCCAGATCGCCCTCTCGGACACCCCGGACGTCGCCGGCTCGCGCAGCTGGGGCAATCGCATCCCGCGCACCGCCGTGATCGCGGAGCTGACCGATCACGCGACCAGCCGCGAGCTCACCGTGATCTCGACCCACTTCGACCACATCTCGCGGCGCTCGCGCCAGCGCTCCGCCGAGCTCATCGCCCGCCGCGTCCTCGAGCTCGGACGCCCCGCGATCGTGATGGGCGACACCAACACCGACGTCGACACCGTCCCCTACCGGACGATCCTCGACGAGGGCCGCCTCGCGGACGCGTGGGAGACGGCGGAGAAGCACCTCACCCACTCGTGGAGCACCTTCTCGAACTACCGGGCGCCGGCGCCGGGCAAGCGGATCGACTGGCTGCTCGTCAGCGAGGGCGCGTTCGAGGTCGTCTCCGCGGGGATCAACGCCGTCCGCTACGGGGGAGCGGCGCCCTCCGACCACGAGCCGGTCCAGGCCGTGCTGCGCTTCACGAACCCGTGAGCGGCTCCGCCCTCGTCGAGACCTTCCTCGAGCCCCCGCGCACCCGCGGGGAGTGGACGGCCGACGGCATCCGCGCGATCGGGGCGGCGAGCATCGTGGCGGCCGCGATCGGCTGGGACCTGGTCGACGTGGCGGTGCTCGCGCTCGCGGCGATCGGGCTGGTGCTGCCGCGCTTCCTCGGCATCCGTCCGGCGCTCGACGCCCTCTTCGGGCTCGCGCTGCTCGTGGCGTCCTGGAGCAGCGTCCTCGGCCTCTACGAGGCCTGGCCGCAGTGGGACCTGGTCGTGCACTGCGTGCTCAACGGGCTGATCGCCGCGGTGGCCTATATCGTCGCCGCGCGGGCCGGAGTCGTGCCGGCGGTCGCGGGCGATCGCGGGCCGCTGCTCCCGGCGGTCGTGCTCTGCGCCTGCTTCGGGACGACGGCGGGCGTCCTGTGGGAGTGGGGCGAGTGGGCGGGGCACCGCTTCATCGACTCCTCGATCTTCGTCGGCTACGAGGACACGCTCGGCGACCTCGCCGCCGGCGCGCTGGGCTCGATCCTCGCCGGCGCGCTGATGCGCTTCTGGTCCGCGAAGTCCCGGGTGGTCGGACCGGGCGCCTCGCGCGGCGTCGGAGGTGCGGCGTAGCCTGTCCCGCATGTGCGGCCGCTTCGCGATGGACTCCGAGACCGATGAGCTGATCCGCGAGTTCGTCGCCGCGGGCGGGCGCGCCGAGGACTGGGCGCCCGACTACAGCGTCGCTCCCACCGACGTCGCGCCGATCGTGCGCGAGCGGCTCCACGACGGCGAGCGGGAGCGCGAGCTGGAGCTCGCCTCCTGGGGCTTCACCCCGTCCTGGTCGAAGGGCAGGGGGCCCTCGCCGATCAACGCGCGCCTCGAGTCGGTCGCGACGAACGGCCTGTTCCGCGGGGCGTTCGCCAAGCAGCG